>JAZRFZ010000167.1:0-15860 GCA_045643925.1 Acutalibacteraceae bacterium
GGCGGACTTATCGGTACACACATACAGATGGGTATTGGTGACGGTCTTATCCCCCCTATTCTCAACACCTCAATATACAGTGATATTTGCATCGTTACAGACGAGGAAGCCCTCAACACTGCGAAGGAGCTTGCAAAAAAAGAAGGCATACTCTGTGGTATATCAAGCGGTACAAATGTAGCGGCAGCTCTCAAGCTTGCCAAGAAGCTTGGCAAGGGAAAAACAGTTGTTGCTGTACTCCCCGACACCGCTGAAAGATATTTCTCCACACCACTTTTTGATGAATAATTCCATTATAAAACCCTTACTTCGGTTGAAGTAAGGGTTGTTTTTTGCTTTAATTTGATTATTTTGGCTCACTCATTGTTACCTTTGTAGGGTCAAGATCTGTGTTGCGGGTTATAATATCCATTATCTGCAAAGCAACCTCATCGTTAAGCTGGCCCTTCTGTACGATAACCTGAGTGGCACCCTTTGTTATCATCACTATACACTCACCGCCCGTTTTGGCAGAAATAAGGTTCACAAGAGTGTCCTCAGTTTTTATTTGATTAGTAAGTTCATCAATTTCTGCTGCTATTGATTTAGCCTCATCTGTCCCTGCCGCGGCACTGCCCAGGGATTTATTCAGCTTTTCGAGGGCTTCATCGTTTGATTTTTTACGGCTAAGACGTGCTTCGGTGAAGTAATCGGCACTGACTTTTTCTGCATCTGCATTGACATATTTAGCCTCGCCAAGATTCTGCACATAGTCTGCGGCGGTAGTTTCCGCATCAGGTGCAAGAGTGTTATTACCTGTGTAATACCAGTTCACAAAAACCGCGGCACCAAGGGCAACTATAAGTGTTGCAAGAATTAACTGTCTGCGTTTGATTATCATATTCATAATATCGCTCCTTATATGGCGGATATTTTATCCGCTTTGTCCTTTTGTTACGGAAACCTTGGCGCTGCTTATATCAAACAAAGCGCACACAGTTTCCGTTATTGCTGACTTTACCTTAATGTTGTCTGCTCCTTCGCAAACAACCGCCACACCCTTGATAACAGGCTCGTAAACCTTTACAACAACACCTTCTTCACCGTTGGAATTTTTCACTACAACCAGCTCTTCAACAATATCACTATCAGAAGAATCCTTCTGCTCTTCGATTTTGCTTGTATAATCCTTGGCATATACATTTTCATAACAACTTTCAAGAGTAATCATCACATGTACCTCACCTGCATCCGCAACCTGCGAAAGAATACTTTTCAGTTGTTTTTCCGTATTTTCTATGTAAACCTCAGGCAAGGTGTTGACTCTTTCTGTGTTAACTTCCTTTTTCGTACTATCTGCCGACTCAAAAATCACAAGAAAAACCAACGATACTACACCAATAACAATCAACAAAACACGTTTTTTGTTATCCGGTAAGGATTTCAATTTGTTTTTAATATCATTCATTTTTCACACCTGTTCTGACAATATTTTTATATTCCCCGGGTAAGTTTTTTGTTATATCCGGGATTTTATCCTCAAACCTCTTATCAACCTCCACTACAACATCTTCAAGAAAAACTATGTTATCCTCCTTATCGACGGATGTAGTTACATATATTTCATATTCATCGACACCCTCGTTTATGAGTATATCTTTAATTTGACTGCGAATTTTTTTCTCTACAAGGTTTGCAGTGTGCATCAGAGCGTCATACGTAACCTGTTCATTTTGCATATCAGTTTTCAACTCGAAATCGAAACCAAAGTCCTTGTCAAATACAGGCATTATACATAATGCAAGAATAACACCAACAACAG
Organism: Acutalibacteraceae bacterium; assembly: GCA_045643925.1. GTDB lineage: Bacteria > Bacillota > Clostridia > Oscillospirales > Acutalibacteraceae > DTU089. The sequence goes on from JAZRFZ010000167.1 coordinate 1,802, forward strand.
CAACCCTAAGTGTTTTACGATATTTTTGAGAGGTAAGATATTCAAGCATCCCACCTACAACAGAGCAGAACACAAAACTAACAAAAGCGGTTTTTACCGTTTCCGTCATATAATCCCTCCCTTAGCAGTTATTACAACGCCAACGCTAACAATAAACACCGTTGTAACAATGGTAATGGTTGCAACCAGGAGTACAAGGGCATCCTTTAAAACAGACAGCATTTGTACAGTTGAACCTGTTCCCATAATATCAGATAAGGTTGAGCAGATTTCCAAGGAAATAATCCACATTACAAGTTGAATGAGGGTTGGCAAAACGGTAACCGCAACGGTAATTATTCCAAATACACCCACCGTATTTTTAATGAGACTCAGACTTGAAATAAGTGTTGAATAGGTTTCACTGACTGTACCGCCAACAACAGGCAGACTCCGACCAACAACAAACCTGATACTACGGGAACTGAGATTATCAACACCATCACTTAGAACACCCTTAAGTGTAACAATTCCCGAAAAAATTGTTCCGATAAAGCTAAGGGCAAATACATAAATTTTCTTAATCACTTGAGAAAATCTGCCTATAAAACCACTCGTATCAAAACAAGAAAGAAACGCGAAAGCACACATAGAACTGACCACAGGTTGAGCAACGCCCGACAAAAACCCTGCGAACAATGTATCTGAAAACACTGTCAGCGTGGCATAACTAACGCCTGTACTGATTTTACCCGAAGAGGAAATAATTGCACAAAAAACACCTGCAAATGCAGTTGTGAATACATTAAGAGCTTCGAGAACAGAAAATGAGGATGTAACAACACCTGCAATAGGAACTGCTGTACAAAGGCTGAGTGTAGCACCGCCTGTCATATTTATGGTGTGGGACTGACAGAATGACGTCATAAGCGTTGTTATCATCAGCACGCCCATTGATACTGTCAGAAAGGCAAGTGGCTCTTTAAGCGATTCTGAAACAATGTTGAACAGAGCATTGAAAACTTTCCCGGGTGCAACATCAAAAACATCATCAAAGCTCAGCTCATCAATTCCGATTTCGTCAAGAACTTCTATTGTTTCATCATCGAGAGTACCAAGAAAACTTTCAAAATCAAATTCCTCGTTATATTGGTCGACATTTCCTTCAACAGCATATGAAGAAGTAATAAAACAAGGTAAAAGAAAAGCAATTATTAAAACAATCAAAAACGCTTTTTTATTTTTCAACGACATCACCTTTTACAAACCTGTACTTTATCCCTTAAGAAAAGACGTTGCAAGACTTATAACCGCTGTCAGAACAGGCAAAGCACAGGCAATAGCAATAAGCTTAGAGGAAAGCTCAACAACACCTGCCACCGCTCCCTCTCCGTTATCACGGCATATATCACTACACACAGAGCCTACAAGCAGCACAGAAAAAACCTTTAGCATCACGCCGACTCCCTTTGTACTGAATTCGTTGGTTAACTGAATACTCTCTATAGCAGACAGCAACAGCTTCACATCAGGAGTAACAGACACTAAAATTACAACTACTATACTGGCAGCAATAAGTGTTCCGTAAGCAGGAGCGTGGCTCTTAACAATGACACACAGCACTACTCCTACAACAGCAAGAAGACCTATTTTTATTATTATCAAAACTGAATCACAGACGACAATTCATCCTTTAACTCTACAAGTGCAGGTAAAAACATCATAAGTGCAATGATGAGTCCTGCAATCGTAATTATAAGTGTATATTCCTCCTTGCCCGCCTTTTGCAGAAGTTGGTTTATAACCGCCACAAGGATGCCTACGGCAGCAATTTTAAAAATCAAAGTTAATTCCAAAATATCACCTACAAGAATAGTACTATCACGCTGAAAACGCCAAGAAAACAAATTGCAAAATCAACCAAAACCTTACTTTTTTCTGCTGATCGTTGCTCTTCTGACAACATCTTTATCCGTTCATAATATTCATCACACAAAAGAATTTGACCCTCTGCGTCCGTTGTCCCCAAGGAGCAGAAAAATGTGTTAAGCTCTCCTCTGACATTTTCGGGAAAGTCACCGCAAGGAACAAGTTTGCCATCTTCGAAGGAAATGCATTCAAAACCACTGTCACACGCATTTCGATATAAGGTTTCGCAATCGGATCTGCGGTAATTCAACTGAGTTCTTATATATCCAATGAGCCTTACAGATTGATCTATAAGAGTAGTTTTACGATGCTGGTACGATATTTCATGGTAACCTCCACCAATTATAACTACACAGACAACAATTATAATTATATATTTCAAAGAGACACAATCTCCCTTATACAACAAGGTCTGTCACTACCCCACAAAACAACAGCTTTTTTAAATACACCTGCATTTATCAAAGTTTTTATATTAGGTCTTCTGATAACCTCCTCAAAGGAGCTACCATGTGCTGTTGCGATAAAACTCACACCCGAATTCACGGCTGACAAAAGCGCCTTTGACTCATCCTCTGTGCCAATCTCATCAAGGACAATTATATTGGGTGACAAAGTTCTAACTGCAATTTCGGTACCGATTGCCTTAGGGTACAGCGTAAGAATATCTGTGTTAGCACCGACATCTATTCCATACCCGAATGAACGGGATGCAATCTCATCACGCTCGTCAATAACCGCCACCTTGTAGGGTGATAGTGAATCACCACCCGCATAGTAACGACACAGATCACGAAGAAGCGTTGTTTTGCCTGACATAGGTTGACCGATAATAAGATAGGATTTACAGTCCTCCAACAACTCAACCAAAGGCTTTGAACAGCCGTAATATTCCCTTGCGATACGGATATTAACACAGTTAAAAGCAGATACAGAATAGATGCTGCCATCCCGCATCACTGCTCTGCCACCCACACCTGCCTTACAGCCACCATAAAGAGGTATGTACCCCTTAACCAGCATATCCTGATATGTATGCAGAGAACGACGACAAAGCATAAATACAATTTCTTGCAAATCCTTTTCATCTGTCTTAAGAACACCATCGCAATAAGACACACTAAGCCTTCCGCTATCTGTCAGATAGTAAATATGTTGGCTTGTATTAAGAGTTACCGCCTCACCTACTCTGAAACGAATTTCCTTGACCGCACTACATTGTTCAGGCGATAAAGTGGTCAAAAGCTTCTTGTATTTATCGGGTAAAAGTGAAATAGCATTTAAAAATTCCTGCATTTTTTATCAATCCTTTCAAAAAATATTTATTATCACTTGTCCCGAATTAGAACTAAATATAAATAATTTAAAAACAAAACCCAAAAACATTGAAACAACCATTCGTTTATGCTATTATTTATTTTGTATATTTATGTAAAATTTTACTATTACTACCAAAAGGAAGAACAAAGAAATGTCAAAACTCAAAACACTTAAAACAAAGGTAACAAACAACTGCCTTTACAAATGCGGTTTCAACAACAGATACGCTCTGTTGGCGGGTCTTTGCACCGCCGCAATTATGACTGTTGTTTACTTCTGCTATGACCTTGCCCCCTTCGGCAACGTCACAATTCTCAGAATGGACCTTTACCATCAATACGGTCCTCTTTTTGCAGAGCTTTATGAAAGAATAACAAACCTGGACAGTCTGCTTTACTCTTGGAAATCAGGCGGTGGCGGTGGTTTCCTTGGTAATTTCTACAACTACCTTTCTTCACCCACTGCTATAATTATGCTTTTGCTCGGTCATAAGAATATGCCCGAGGCTATTGCAGGTATGATATTTGTGAAATCTGTACTTGCATCATTCACCTTCTCATACTTTCTTTCAAAAAAATTCAAAACACAGAGTCCTCTTTCTTCTGCATTTGGTGTATTGTACGCTTGTAGTGGTTACTTCATTGCTTATTACTGGAATGTAATGTGGCTTGATTCCTTCTACCTTTTCCCTCTTGTAATCCTTGGAATTGAGTACATCATCAACCACGGCAAAATGAAGCTTTACCTTATTTCTTTGGCACTTACACTTATTACAAACTACTATATGGGTTATATGGTTTGTATATTCTCTGTCATTTACTTCCTTTACTACTATTTTTCAAACTATGAATTCACCAACAGCTATTTTGGTTTACTTGCTCCCGCAAAAAAAGGCATAAAGGGTCATTTCAAATGGGCTGTTCACAATCTTCGTAATTTCCGCTTCTTTGACAGTGGTACACGTTTTGCCCTTTCTTCTCTCGGGGCAGGTCTTGTTGCTTGTTTTTCACTTATTCCCGTTTACTTTGCACTCAAAAATTGTTCTGCAACATCGGGTACATTCCCCCAGGAATTCAAAACATATTTTTCAATTTTTGACTTCCTTGCAAACCACCTGGCATATCTCGACCCCACAATCCGCAGTAGCGGTACAGATGTCTTACCCAATGTTTATTGCGGTATTCTGACAGTTATGCTTGTGCCACTCTACATCTTTTCCAACAAAATTTCTCTTAAGGAAAAGGTATTGAGCGTAAGCCTGATGGGTGTGATGTTTGCAAGTTTCTACACAAACTACCTCAACTATATCTGGCACGGCTTCCACTTCCCCAATGATTTGCCCTACCGATTCTCATATATGTATTCCTTTATACTCCTTATCCTTGCATTCAGGGCGCTGCTTAACATTAAGGAATACACAAACAGACAGATCATCGGAACAGGTGTTGCCACTATTGCTTTCATAATAATGGTACAAGAAATCGGCTCCAAGAACTTCTCCGAAACAGGTGTATGGATTTGCATTGCATTTATTGGCATCTACTGTCTTGCTCTCGGAATCCTTAAGAATGACAAATACCCTGCCATTGCGGCGGCAGCGCTTGTACTGTGCTCCTCCTGTGCAGAATATACTGTTGCAAACACAAACAACTACTCAATGGATCAAACCAAGGTAAACTTTGTTGGTGACTACGATAACTTCCAAAAAATCAAAGAAAGCATCGACAAATACGAAGGCAACGACTATTATCGAATGGAGCTTACTTCATTAAGAGCCAGAATGGACCCTTGTTGGTACTACTACAACGGTATGTCAACATTCTCATCAATGGCAAATGAAAAAGTTTCAAATATGCAGTCACATCTGGGTATGTTCAGCAACTACATCAACAGTTACACATACAACAGACAGACTCCCGTTTACAACGCTTTCTTTGCCCTCGACTACATTGTTGATAACGACACCGACACAAAAGCACCTATGAACGAGGAGCTTTACAAGGAAATCGGTGCTGTGGCAAAATATACTGCATATGAAAACCTTTATCAGTTACCCATCGCATTCAGAGTAAACTCAGATATTATTGAATGGTCCCACGATAATCCTAACCCCTTTGAGGTACAAAGCAGTCTGTTTGAAAGCTCAACAGGTATCAACAATGTTTATACAGATATGGAAATGACATCTGTATCAGGTAACGGAACTGAATTCAACGACCTTTCCTATTCCGAAGACGGATACTATCCCTACTCTATAACCGAATCCACAAATGCAAGTGTATCCTTCGAGCTTACCGCAAAGGATTTTGGTAACGGATATATTTACCTCAAAGCAAGTAACAATGATATTGATAATATTACCGTTACACTCCCCGACGGCTCTGTTGTTTCACAACCTGTTGACACAAAGCCTCACATCCTTGATTTGGGCAAGCTCGAAAAGGATGCTGTTGTAAAAATATATGCTCCCTTCACAGAGGGACAGGACGGCTACCTTTACCTCTACGGTGTTACACTTAACACACCTGCATTTACAGAGGGCTACAAAACACTCAAAGCAGATTCACTCAATGTAACAAAATTTGAGGAAACGGAAATCGAGGGTACAATCAAGGCATCAGCCGACGGTATTCTTTACACCTCTATCAACTATGACACCGGCTGGACAGTTTATATCGATGGCGAAAAGGTAACCACCGACAAATATCATTCACTTGGTAACGGAGCGCTCCTTGGTGTGGACATCACCGCAGGTGAACACACAGTCCGTTTCAAATACGTTCCCGACGGTCTTGTTATTGGTGCACTTATTTCAATCGTAACATTATTGATGCTCATTCTCATTTGCATTATCATCAAGACAGGATACTTCAAATTCAACCCCGAACTCTACAAAGAAGATGAAATCGAAGACGATTCTGACGATATTATCTCCGAGCCTGTGGATATTGAAGAACTTTTAGAAAATTTTTCAACAGATGAAGATATAACAGATGCAGAAAATACTGATTCAGAAGAAAACGAGGAATAATTATGTTTTCTAATATAAAGAGCATAGGGCTTCTTGGTCTCGAATCGTATATGATCGATGTGGAACTGAATATTACCAATGGTAAATATTCATTAGAGGTTGTAGGTCTGCCCGACACAGCAGTTAACGAATCACGCGATAGAATTATTGCGGCTATCCACAACTCTCACCTTGAGATGCATATGGTGTCACACTACACCTTCAATCTTGCTCCTGCCGACATAAAAAAGGAAGGTTCGCTTTACGACCTTCCTATGGCAGTTGCGGTGCTTTCTGCAACAAAGCAGATTATGGGTGATTACAAAAACGCGGCATTCATCGGTGAGTTATCGCTATCGGGTGATATTAAGCCTGTAAAAGGCGTTTTGCCTATGGTTATGGCGGCAAAGGCAAACGGACTCAAGGATATTTATATCCCCTTTGATAATGCCTCGGAGGCGGCAATAATCGAAGGTATAAATATTTATGCGGTCAAAAGTCTTCGTCAGCTTGTTAACCACATAAATGACATCGAGAAGATGCAGCCTGTTGAAATAGTTCCCTTCAAGCATTATGAATTGCCCGATTTCTTGCCTGATTTCAAGGACGTAAAGGGTCAATTTGAGGTAAAACGCGCTCTCGAGGTTGCAGCAGCAGGCGGACACAACGTTATGATGATTGGTCCTCCCGGTTCGGGCAAAAGCATGCTCGCCAAGAGAATACCCACAATTTTGCCGGATATTACTGTTGACGAGGCACTTGAAACAACCAAGATATATTCATTATCGGGTAATCTTTCAAAAGAAAATCCACTTATAAATTACAGACCATTCAGAGCACCCCACCACTCGGTTTCCCCTGCAGGACTTTCGGGCGGTGGCACAATTCCCAAACCGGGTGAGCTTTCACTTGCTCACAATGGTGTTTTGTTCCTTGATGAGTTACCTGAGTTTTCACGAGGTACGATGGAGGTGCTGCGACAGCCCATCGAAAACGGTACGATAACCATTTCCCGTGCAGCTTGTGCACTTACATATCCATGCTCGGTTATGCTTATATGTGCAATGAATCCATGCCCCTGTGGCTATTATGGGCATCCCACCCGCACATGCTCCTGTCCAAACGGAGCACCTGCAAGGTATCTGTCAAAGGTATCGGGACCGCTCCTTGACAGACTTGATATTCACATAGAAGTACCTCCTGTTGATTATAATCAGTTATCTGACACTGAGGCAGGTGAAAGCTCTGCATCTATCCGAGAGAGAGTGAACGCCGCAAGGAAGATACAGATTGAACGATTTAAAGGTACTTCAATCACCTGCAATGCCAAGATGACACCTTCACTTACACGAAAACACTGTGTATTGTCACCCGCGGCATCAAAGACACTTGAGCTTTCATTTGAAAAGTTGGGACTTTCTGCCCGTGCTTATGACAAAATACTTAAGGTTGCGCGTACAATAGCCGACCTTGATAAAAGTGAAACCATTGAAAATATGCACATTATGGAAGCACTTCAATACAGAAGCCTTGACAGAAAGTTCTGGAAAAGCTAAAGAAAACCTCTCGCAAATAAAATTGCGAGAGGTTTTTTAATACATTTTTAATTATTCACAAACTCAACGAGTTTTTTACCCTTAAGCCCAAGGGAATGTCCAACAAGTGATTTTGTGTATGCAAGCTCAAGGGTTTTACCACTTACATACATTGCGCCGTTTTCCAATGCATCCCCTGTTGATTCATAGGAATAAGCCTCGGGGTCACAGGGTGCGAGAAGGACATCAACATCATTTTTCTTGCATTTATCAAGAAAATGAAGGATTGAATTACTTGTGTAATCCCCTGCCTTTTTACTACGTTCAACACAGACTGCTGTGGTGTGATACGTGTTATGAACAACAACAGAAACATTACTCAAATCAATGCACTCATAGTCAAGACCGATATAAGGAACTAAAAGAAGAACGCCATTTTTGAGTTCTGTAACTTCATTTATATAATCTTGCTTTTCCTCAAAAGCAACACCCTGCCACGAAGCATTTTCAGTATCGGGAATCATATATGAATCGCAACTGAAGAAATCGTCGCTGAAGTTAGCACATTGCTTAATGTGTGCACCAAGGTGAACGTACATATTACCGTCACTATTCTTATAAACAGCGTAAACATTAGGCTTGATACCGTTCATTATAAGCTCAACTGCGGCTCGGAAGTTAGCGTTGCCGTTAGTACCCTTATTATCAAGGGGCAGTTGTGCTGAAACAAGGAACGTGGAAATATTAAGGTGTGTGAGCATAACTGAAAGCAATGAAGATGTGTAAGCCAAGGTATCTGTTCCGTGAAGAACAATGATACCTGCATACTCTTCGGCAGAACCGAGAGCCTTGAAATCAGCAAGCATCTTATTCCACGTTTTGAGAGTCATATTTTCACTCAGAATATCCGTTGAAATGAGATAATCAAATTCAACGTTATTGTATGGAGAATCACTCTCACTGAATATTGACGTTATTTTATATTGTGCTGTATCAGCTTGTGAGCTTCGCTCACCGTTTGAATCCTCACAGGAGCAGATTGTGCCACCTGTGAGAATTACGAGTATTTTTTGGTTATTTATATTAAACGGCATAATAATACCCCTTAAAAAGTTTTCCTCATTATACAATACACCAACATTTAAAGTCAAGAAACCCAGAACTTTGTGAAACAATGGAATAAATATACTTTATATACAATATTTATTTGCCTTTTTTAGTTGACATTTACAAAGAATTTTGATACAATACTTCGCGAAGACCCTGCTTTTTTGGAAAGTCTGTCAGAGAGAGTACGTCACGGGCTGAAAGCGTACTTCAGATGAGTAGTAAGTCAGGCAACACTTCCTTGGTTTGTCACAAGTTAATAAAAGAGCGGATACATTTTGTATCAATACGGGTGGCACCGCGGGTTATATATACTCGTCCCGGGAATTATCTTGTATAATTCCCGGGATTTTTTATATTTTAATAGTAGTAAATAATTCAATTCAGATACGGAGGTATAATACAATGTACAGAACTCATCGTTGCAACGAAATCAGAGAGCAGCACATCGGTAACGTAGTTGAGCTTGCCGGTTGGGTTGACGTTGTTCGTGACCACGGCGGCGTCCTCTTTGTGGATTTGCGTGACGAAACAGGTGTTACACAGGTTGTTGTTCACGACGAAAATCTCCTCAAGGGCGTTAGCAAGGAAACTGTTATTTCTGTTCACGGCACTGTTGCCAAGCGTGATGAAAGCACAGTAAACCCCAAAATCGAAACAGGTCTTGTTGAGCTTATTGCAGATGACCTTAAGGTACTCGGTCTTTGCAGCAGAGATATCCCCTTTGAAATCGGCTCAAAGGACACCAACGAGAACTTAAGACTCAAGCACAGATTCCTCGATTTGAGAAATCCTGCTTTACACAATAATATTATCTTACGTACAAAGGTTATCGGTCATATGCGCCGCCTTATGGAGGAAAGAGGCTTCCTTGATATTCAGACACCCATCCTCACCGCATCATCACCCGAGGGCGCTCGTGACTTCCTTGTACCTTCACGTAAGCATCCCGGCAAATTCTATGCACTTCCCCAGGCACCTCAGCAGTTCAAACAGCTTCTTATGGTGTCAGGATTTGACAAATATTACCAGATTGCTCCTTGCTTCCGTGATGAGGATGCACGTGCAGACCGTTCACCCGGTGAATTCTATCAGCTTGACTTTGAAATGGCTTTCTCCACACAGGAAGAAGTTCTCAAGGTTTGTGAGGATGTTGTAAGCGACATTTTCCGCACATTCACCGACAAAAAGGTTACTGACACACCCTTCAGATGCATCCCCTATGCAGAGGCTATGGCAAAGTATGGCTCAGATAAGCCCGACCTTCGCAACCCCCTCGTTATTTGCGACCTTACAGATATGTTCAAGAGGGTTAAATTCAAGCCCTTTATGAACAAGCCTGTCAGAGGTATTGTTGCTCCCTGTAAGAACGAAAGATGGTTCTTCGACAAATCACTTAACTTTGCTACAAAACAGGCAAAGATGGCAGGTCTTGCTCACATTACCCTTCTCAATGCAGAGACATTTGAGTTCAAGGATGATCCCATCGTTAAGGTAATGACTGAGGAAGAAAAGCGTGAAATCGTTGAGGTTACAGGCGTTAAAGAGGGCGAAACAATCTTCTTCATCTGTGACACTGTTTCAGGTATTGCAGACAAGAATGCAGGTGTTATCCGAACATGGCTCGGTAATGAACTCGGCCTTATCAATAACGATTCATTTGAATTCTGCTTTGTTGTTGATTTCCCCATGTACGAAAGAGATGAAATCACCGACAAGATTATCTTCACACACAACCCCTTCTCAATGCCTCAGGGCGGTCTTGAAGCACTTGAAACAAAAGACCCCTGCGAGATTCTTGCTTATCAGTATGACCTTGTTTGTAACGGTATTGAGTTGGCATCAGGTGCTGTAAGAAACCACAGCCCCGAAATTATGCGCAAGGCATTCGAGATTGCAGGTTACAGCGAAGATGAGGTTGAGAAACGCTTCAGTGCACTTTACAATGCATTCCAGTTCGGTGCTCCTCCCCATGCAGGTATGGCACCCGGTGTTGACCGTATTGTAATGCTCCTTGCAGAAACAGAAACAATCCGTGACGTTATTGCATTCCCCCTTGATGGTACTGCACAGGATCAGATGCTTGGTGCACCCGGTGAGGTTACAGAGCTTCAGCTTTACGAAGCAAACGTAAGCATCCGTGGCAAGGGTGGCGCAGAAATGATGGGTTCAGAGGGCTCTGACACATCAAACTTCACTGCAACGGTTAACTCTGCAAAATCAACAGTCAAGACTAAAGAAAGCAAGTTAAAAGACCTTGAGTCAGTTAACGAGCTCAGCTTTACCGCAGACGAGAAAAAGACAATGCAGAGCATTCTCGATACAATGGCTAAAAATGAAGCAGACCTTTCAAAGATAGATACTGCCGACGTTGAAGCAATGGTTTACGTAATGCCTATGACTAACGTCCTTCGCGACGATGCAAGAAACCAAGCCTTCGACAGAAAAGACCTTCTTGAAGGCGCTCCTCAGAGCACCGATGACAGTTGGCAGGTTCCCAGACTTGTAAAGTGAGGTGACACAGGTGAAATATTATATTAACGAAATTAAATCTACAGGCACAATCGCAGTAGATGATTCAATACTTGTTAAAGATGTTCCTGCAACCGCAGGTTCAAAGATGCTTGAGAATTTCAAGCCTTTATTCAATGCAGAGGTTGTTGACAGACTCCTCGGTGCAGGCTACGAGCTTTCAGGTAAAACAAATGTTGGTGAATTTGGTCTTGACCTTCTCGGCGAGACATCTTACTTCGCAGATGACGACAAGGCACTCAAGGGTGCTGCCGCATCGCTCGTTGCTGAGGGTAAAATCAAAGCAGCACTTAACGTTGACCTTAACGGTGCACCCCGTCGTGGTGCTGCAATTTCGGGCGTTGATTTCATCAAGCCCACATACGGTACAGTTTCACGTTACGGTGTGATTGCCTGTGCTTGTTCAGGTGAGACAGTTGGTGTTACTGCAAAGAATGCAGAAGCAATCAAGGAAATCCTCACAGTAATCGCAGGTAATGACAAAAAGGACGGCACAAGCCTTCCTGCAGAGAAATATGAATACTCCACCTCAGAGGATGTTTCAGCAATGAAGCTTTGTGTTATAAACGAGCTTTATGAAAAAGCATCTGACGAGGTTAAAGCAAAGATTGATGCTTATGTGACTGCTCTTGAGAGCAAGGGTGCAAAGGTTGACAAGATTTCACTTGACCTTGTTTCTGCTGCACAGACAGCTTGGCAGATTCTTATGGCTGCTGAGACCACCAACAATCTTTCACGCTTCGACGGTGTTAAGTACGGCTACCGTACACCCGAGTACAAGAACATTGACGAGCTCTATGTAAAGAGCAGAACAGAAAGCTTCGGTTTCCTCACAAAGGCAACCATCATTTACGGTTCAGACGTTCTCGCAAAGGACAAATACGATGTTTGCTATGACAAGAGCCTTCGTTTACGCCGTGTTATTGTTGACAAGGTTAAAGAGATACTCTCTTCATACAACGCAATCATCACACCTGCATGCAGTAAATTGAGCTACGAAAAATATGATTTATCAGAAGCCTTCACAAGGGTTTATGAGGAAAGCGTTTTCACCGCTATCCCCTCTGTTACAGGTCTTCCTGCAATGGTAAGCGGCGGTGTACATCTTATTGCAGATTCATTTAAAGAAAGCACACTTTTGAGCATTGCTCACAGTGTTGAAAAGGAGGAAGCTTGAGTATGAAATACGAACTTGTTATAGGTCTTGAAACTCACGTTGAGCTTTCTACCGATTCAAAGCTTTTCTGTTCCTGTGGTGGTCACTCAAGCCCCAAGGAGCCTAACGACTGTGTTTGTCCCGCTTGTAGCGGTATGCCCGGCATGTTGCCTGTTACAAACAAACACGCTATTGAACTCGCAGTTAAAGCAGGTTTTATGCTCAACTGTAAAATCAATCAGTACACAACATTCGATAAAAAGAGCTACTACTATCCCGACCTTCCCTGCGCATATCAGATTACACAGTGGTTCAACCCCATCTGTGTTGAGGGTAGCGTTGATGTAAACGGCAGACAGATTGGCATCAAGCAGATTCACCTTGAGGAAGATGCAGGTAAGCTTGTTCACGATGAAGCAACAAACACATCATTTGTTGACTTCAACCGTACAAGTGTGCCACTTATCGAGATTGTTAGCAAACCCGATTTCCGTTCATCTGAGGAAGTTATTTCATACCTTGAAAAGCTCAAATCAAACCTTCAGTTCGCAGGTATTTCTGAGTGTGAAGAGGGCGCCATGAGATGTGACGTTAACATTTCAGTTCGTCCCGAGGGTTCAACAGAGTTTGGTGTTCGTTCCGAAATCAAGAATATGAGCTCACTCTCCGAAATCAAGGATGCTATCGAATTCGAAAAGGTTCGTCACGTGGATGCTATTGAGCGCCACACAGAAATGCTCGTTCAGGAAACACGTCGTTGGGATGATGTAAAGAGACGTACATTCCCCATGCGTAATAAGGAAACTGCGGCTGATTACCGCTACTTCCCCGACCCCAACCTTATGCCCATCGTGATTGACGATGAATGGCTTGAGGAAATCAGAGCAAGTATGCCTGCAACATCCGACGAAAAGACACAGTACTACGAATCAATGGGTATTGCTTCAAAAGAGGCTGCTGTTCTTGCATCCGAAAGAAAGCTCAGCGATATGTTTGACGCAGTTGTTGCTTCAGGCAGAAGCGCAAAGAGTGTTGCTTCATGGATTCTTACAGAGTGTATGGGTATTATGAAAAGACTTGAAATCACAAGCCTTGAAATCGCACCCGAAAAGCTTGCAAGAATCATTGAGCTTGTTGACAATGGTGAAATCACACGTGCCGCAGGTAAAAAGGTTCTTTCTGCAGTATTTGAGAAGGATGTTGACGTTGACACATTCTGCGAGGAAAATGCACTCAATCAGAAGATTGACGAGGGTGCTATACTCGACATTGTTCGCAAGGTAATCGCAGAAAACGAAAAGGTTGTTGCCGACTACAAGGGCGGTAAAACAAAGGCTATGCAGTCACTTTTCGGTTGCATTATGCGTGAGCTTAAGGGCAACGGTGACCCTGCAATTATCAGAACATTGCTTGAAACAGAGCTTAATAAATAATTGATTATTTAACAAAAACAGTTGACAGACCCGAAAATCTGTCAACTGTTTGTTTTTA
>JAZRFZ010000168.1:0-4943 GCA_045643925.1 Acutalibacteraceae bacterium
AGCTTATCCGATAATTCTGCATTCTGCGTTTTGAAATTTTAAATAATCTTCCCCTTGTTTTTTGCTCATATTTTTATTATACTTATAATATATGTCCCAATGGGTCACACAAAAGGGCGTTATCCCTATAATTATATTACATTATATATAACGAGGTGTATCAAGTGGCAAGATACGGTCTTGATTTAGATAAAAAGAATCGCGGTAATCGCAAACGCACACGTAATCTCATAATCGCATTTATTTGCTTTGTAATTCTTCTCGGTTCATTTTCAATGATATGGTTCTGGCGTTCGCTGAACTATGACTTCAACAATGTCTTTGTACAGGATAATCAGACTACAACCGCAGTTGTGACAACCACCGAGGCGGATTCTGTTGTTTATAACGGCACACATACCTTCCTTGTTGCCGTAACATCCGATGACGGCAAACAGGCATTGTTTATGAATGTTATTACCGTAAATCTCGGGGAGAAAACAATTCGTGTTGTTCCTATAGACGGCACACTTAAGGATAATGTTACAGGGAAAACCCGTGATAATCTTCTTGTGACAAATGGCGTGAAGTCTGTTGTGGAATCACTCAATTCATATTACGGCATTTCTATTGACCGTTATGCAGTGCTTACAGAAACAGGCTACAAGTCTTTCTTCCGCACAATGGGGGACATCACTCTCAGAATTTCGCAGGATGTTGAATATGACACTCCCGATATGTTCCTTGAGCTTACCCGCGGTGAAAACACATTATCCCCCGATAAAACCCATAAGTATATGAAGTATCTCTGTGAAACAAACAAGGGCTATGAGCGTGCAAAGGCAAATGCAGATATCGTGGTTGCCGCATTCAACGCTTTCTATACTCCCGAACGTTTCAATTCTGCAGATAACACCTTCTCTATAATTGTCGATTATTGCACAACAGATATTTCTATTGTGGATTTCACAGGTGCAAAGGACGAACTTGAATATCTCCTTCCCAAAAACTCCAAGGAAAAACTTAAGGTGTTTGTTTCCGATAACATAACAGGTGAAATGACGGAGGACGTTTTGAATGAAAAATAAACAAGGTACAGCTAAAGCATTGGGTCTTGGTACATTAGGACTCATTCTTTCTGTTGTGATAATGGTGGGTCTTGTTTTCGGTATATATACTATTTTTCTGAAGCCTGCAGACTTTGGTCAGCTTGTTCCCGCCACAGGTGATGGCACGGGGTATTACAGGCACAATTACGAGGAGCTCAATGACAATGAAAAGCTCATTTATTCCGTAATTCTAAAGGAAATCTATTCTCAACCCGAGAGTATTGAAATCCCCACTATGCAACCGGGTGATGATTTGAGTAGGATTTTCCAGGCAATCTCTCACGATAATCCGGATTTATTTGGTCTTTCACTTAATTGCAGCGTATATACCCGAGGTTATAAAACGTATTTCAAACCTCAGTATGATATTACTTATGATGAATATGCAAAACGACTTTCTGAGGTGCAGGGTGTTGTATCATCCATTGTCACAAATGCAAAGTCATATAAAACCTTGTACGAGCAGGAAAAGTTCGTTCACGATTACATTATAAATCATTGTAGTTACGAAGCGCCAACTAATGACCCTAGTGTCAATACTATATACGGTTGCCTTGTTCTTGGTAAGGCATCTTGCGAGGGCTATTCGCGTTCTTTTCAGTACATTATGAGTCAGCTTGGCGTGGATAACCGTCTTGTTACAGGTGAGTCTGCCGATGATGGCGTGAATTACGTGGGTCATATGTGGAACTACGTTATTCTTGATGGTGAGGGATATTTTGTTGACCTTACCTGGGATGACCCCCGTAGTGAGGGTGCCGTGCTCAGGCACACCTATTTCAATGTTACAACTTCAGATATTTCTGCCAAGCATCGCAATATTGAACAGAAGCTCCCTTTGTGTACCGCTACCGCATATAATTATTATATTCACGAGGCAGCATATCTTAATGTTGGTTCGGGAGATTTGTTCGAAACTAAAATTTCTACCGCAGTTCATTATGCGGTTCAGCAGGGGCGTAATTGCTTCGAGCTCCGTTTTTCTGATGCAGCAGTTATGGAACAGGCAAAGAATACACTTTTTAATTCCGGTGTGATATATGCTGCCTATACTGAGGCGGGTATTGTAGATGCTACCGGCAGTGCTAAGGTTTATTATAGTGCTGACGAGCAGATGCACACAATTTGTTTTTATTTATGATAGAGGTGTCTTATGGATAAATTGAAGATAGAAAAAGCCGTTCGCGATATTCTTGAGGCGATAGGGGAGGACCCTGACAGAGAAGGGCTCCTTGAAACTCCCAAAAGAGTTGCAAGAATGTACGAGGAGGTTTTCTCGGGACTTTCCGAGGACCCTCGCATACATCTCAAGCTATTCAATGAACCGGGTAATGATGAACTTGTTATTGTAAGGGACATTCCCTTGTATTCAATGTGTGAGCATCATTTGTTGCCTTTCGTGGGTAAGGCTCACATTGCATACATACCTTCCGACGGCAAGATTATCGGTCTTTCCAAGCTTGCGCGAATTGTAAATACCTTTGCAAGACGCCCCCAGGTACAGGAACGCCTTACTGCACAGATTGCTGATTTTCTTTCTGATGAGCTTGAGGCAAAAGCAGTTGCTATTGTGATTCAGGCGGAACACCTTTGTATGACAATGCGCGGAGCCAAGGCTGCAGGTGCTATGACACAGACCTCTGCATTACGCGGTACAGCCCGTAGTGATGCACGTACTCGTTCCGAAGTAATGTCACTTCTTTCAGGTGGTAAATAATGTTTTCTTTCAAAAGTATGGTTGCGGAAAAAGGGGATGCCCTTGTTATGGCAATCCTCAACGTTACTCCCGATTCCTTTTCTGACGGCGGTGAGGCATTTTCCGTTGACAGCGTTATTGAAAAAGTAAATAAACTCTGTATTGACGGCGCCGATATCATAGATGTCGGTGCTTGTTCGACTGCCCCTAACAATTCACTTGCAGATGAAACCGAGGAACTGAACAGACTCAGACAGTTTTTGCCTCACATCGTGAAAGCATCTACTGTACCTGTCAGTGTGGATACGTTTCGTCCTGCCGTGGCTGACTACGCCATGAGCGCGGGAGCATCAATCGTGAATGATGAAAGTGGTTACTTCAAGGATGAAATGGCATCCGTCGTGAAGAGGTACGGTGCAGGTTGGATTTTTATGCACACAGGGGAAGCTGATTCTCGTTCTATTGTCGATTATAGCGGTAATGTTATAGGTTCAGTGCTCACATTCTTTTGTGATATGAAGAAGAAAGCAGTTGACTATGGTGTAAACGAGGAACAGCTCTGTTATGATTGCGGTATCGGGTTTGGCAAATCCCGTGAGGATGATTTGACTCTGCTTTCCTGCTGTGACAGGTTGTCAAAGTATTCGCCGCTTCTTATTGGTGTGTCCCGTAAAAGGATTATCGGACATATTACGGGAATTGAAAATCCTAAAGAACGTGATTTTCCAAGCGCAGTTGCCGCCGCCATTGCGGTGCGTGATGGTGCACAGATTGTCCGTGCTCATAATGTAGCATTGACGAATGAGATTATTACCAAAGGAGATATATAATGGAAAAAATAATTGTGAAAGGACTCCGCCTTTTTGCTTATCACGGTGTAAACCCGGAGGAAAAGGTTGACGGTCAGAATTTTGTTCTTGATATTACCGCTTGTCTTGATGCAGATGTTGCCAAGTCAACGGATAATGTTGACGATACTGTAAGTTACGCAAAAATTATAAAGACTGCCAGGGCGGTTTTCACCGAGCGTAGCTATGACCTTATTGAGGTTGCTGCCAATAAAGTAGGTGTGGAGATAATGAAAACCTATCCTAAACTTCAACAGGTTACCGTTTTACTTATGAAACCCGAAGCACCCATAAAAGCAGATTTTGAGTATGTCGCGGTTGAAGAAACCATAACTCGTAAGGATATGGAGAATTTATAATGAAAGCACTTCTTGGCATAGGTACAAATATAGGTGACAAAATCAAGAATATAAATGATGCTCTTGAAAGCCTTATGCTTGTTCCTGATATAAATGTAATAAGGAGCTCGTCTGTTTACGATACCGCCCCTTGGGGCTATACGGAGCAGGATAACTTCTATAATATAGTATGCGAGGTTGAAACATCTCTTACACCTAACGCGCTCCTTGGTGTGTGCCTTGGTATCGAAGCAGCAATGGGCAGAGTCCGTCAGTTCAAGAATGGTCCGCGTATTATTGACCTTGATGTTCTCCTTTGTGAAAATACGGTTATCAATACAACCGAGCTTACAGTTCCCCATCCGCGCATAGGGGAGCGTGACTTTGTTTTGGTGCCGTTTGCAGAGCTTTACGATAACGCCTGTGCTTATGGATTTGACTATTCGGAACAGTACCGTTTTTGGGCAGAAAAAACCTCTGCAAAAAAAGTTGAAAAAAGTTGAAAAAAGGTATTGACTTTTATAAATACTTGTAGTATAATTCCATCTCGTTGGCGTCGGAAGAGGCACTCGGGAATAACCCGAAAACTTCATTTAACAAGCACACACCGAACCACCCGGGAGGGTGTAAAAAAGGTGTAAAAAAGTTAAAAAAAGATGTTGACAAAGGAAGATGATTGTGATATTATCTTAAGGCACTCGCGAGAGGGAGACCGAACGGGAGAGCGAACGAACCTTGAAAATTAAACAACGATAAAAGAAAAAACCCTTGAGATTTTTTTGAGCGTAAATAAAATTTGCGACAGTAATTCGGACTTCGAAAGAAGTGACGAAAACGATACGTCAGTATCGAAAAGAGCTAAGAGCTCTAAGATAGGTTAGAACATCTTAGGATGTTTTGATAGAATATTTTAGAGAGTTTGATCCTGGCTCAGGACGAACGCTGGCGGCGTGCCTAACACATGCAAGTCGAA
>JAZRFZ010000169.1:0-3935 GCA_045643925.1 Acutalibacteraceae bacterium
AAAAAATGCTTGACAGACCAAAACATTTATGATATAGTAGTCAAGCGTTGAGACGCTGGTGTAGCTCAGTTGGTAGAGCAGCTGATTTGTAATCAGCAGGTCGGGGGTTCGAGTCCGTCCACCAGCTCCATTTTTTATTCATAAGTGAATAACGTATATGTGGGAGT
Source organism: Acutalibacteraceae bacterium (assembly GCA_045643925.1). Classification (GTDB taxonomy): domain Bacteria; phylum Bacillota; class Clostridia; order Oscillospirales; family Acutalibacteraceae; genus DTU089. The sequence goes on from JAZRFZ010000169.1 coordinate 168, forward strand.
GTTCCCGAGTGGCCAAAGGGGGCAGACTGTAAATCTGTTGGCACCGCCTTCGGTGGTTCGAATCCACCCGCTCCCACCAAAACAAAGAAGATAGCCAATAGGCTGTCTTTTTTGTTTTTTATGAGAAAGTTGTTGTGGATTCGAACCACGTTGTCCATCTCGTGTCGGTTCGCCGTAGGCAGAGACACGAGGGACATACAATGCGACGGTTCGCGTAGCGAACGAACTTCACGCGGAGCGTGAATCCACCCGCTCCCACCACACAAAAGAGACTTGCGAAAGCAAGTCTCTTTTGTGTGTGTTTGTGTCCGTAGGACACAACATCGTTTTGCGGCATTTATGGCGCAAACTTCATTTCGGTTCAAACCGAACTTCATTCCGCTTGCGCGCACAAAATGAAGTTGCTTTCAGCAAATGAAGTTCCTTCGCAATGAAGTGTGGCTTACGCCACAACAAAGTTGCCCTTACGGGCAAACGGACTTTAGAATTGAATCCGTTATTGTTATTCATACCAAACAAAGAAGATAGCCTTCAGGCTGTCTTTTTTTGTTTTTATGAGAAAGCTATTGTGGATTCGAACCACTCTCGGCAAAGCCGTTGTTGTATTTCATCACGCGTCAGCGTGTATAAAAAGCTTTCGCAATGATGATATACATCGGCAGAACCGTTGATTTTATAAAATTTTTATAGTATAATTTTCTACGGGAAGTTATACTATGCCTAAAAACCCTTTGCTTGTATATTCAGAGTAGCTTGCAAGTGATTGGCTATAGACACGGCTATTCCAATAAAACAGTTATATCTGATGATTGAAAACATCGCAACCAATACAAGTCATGTATTTTAGTTTTTGCATTATAATAGGATTCCGGAGGTAAATATTATGAATCCGATCAAGTATTTTAAACACATCACCAAAGACCCCATCACAACCATCGCCGAAGCCTCTGCACGAAAAAAAGAAATTATGCCTTTGATGTACTGTTCAGCAGGTTTTATGGCAATAGGTCTGATTTTGCAGGTTGCCGCTAAATTAGACTTTATGGCAGTCTTTTCATTTGTTGGTTTAGTCGGTATTGTTTTCTGCGGATTTTTGCTTTCTATCATCAAGACCGCAAAGAAGAAATTTGAAGCGCTAACATGCAACAATTGCCACAACTTAATAGAAATCAAAACTTCCGAAGATTTTGCAAAATATATTTCCTTCACTATTGAAAAGAACGTGGCTATATTCAATGGATACACCGGAAACAGAAAGCCTACAAATGGTATTTTTTCCTTAGTCAAATTTTCTGGAACATCTTCTGCTGTCCTTTCTGTTGAATCTATCTGCCCACACTGTGGCAAGGTAAAGCACCTTAAATACCATGCTACGCCTTTTAAGTGTCATGCGGAAGCAAAAAAAGTTGGTGCACTTCAATTCACCGCCGTTAGCACATCATTAGAAACTGCAGTTAAATCAGCTATCAATGATTATAACGATCTTAATAAACGTAATAATATCCCTTACACCTTCCATAGCTCTAAAAATCCTAATTTTGAAAATAGGTTCAGCTTGAAAGAAGCTAATATCGGTAATTCACACCCTGACTATATGGGAGCAAGAATCGACTACCATAAGGACGTCGAAGAGATGTTGGAGCATTACCTTGTGATGAATGAACTTAATGGAACACTTAGTGATCCAAATATGTCTTCAAAGAAAAATAAAAGTGACAATTCTCCGATTGAAAATCCAGCGGTTGTTGAAGATGCGTTTACAAGTGAAAACACTCCCCGAATGAGCGAGACCATCACAGAAAAATCCCCAATAGTTACACAAGAAAAAAATGATGAATTTAATAAAGACAACTCTACACAAAAAAATTCTAAAAAAACAGTTGCAATTACTATTGCTATATGTGCAGTGCTGACTTTAGGTGGGATCATTTATGGTCTCATTACCGCAAATATAAATCAAGAAAAACCAGACAATGAAATAAGCACAACAGTACAATCGATACACAATCAAAACGAAGCCGATATTTCAACAGACCCAATTGAAAAAATAAATATAAATGAATTTGTTGGTTATTGGCATATAAATAAGAATACAGAAAAAGAGTTAGCGATTCACAATGGCAATAAAGATAGCGTAAACTTTTCTTTGTGGGTCCATAATGGTATCGAGATTAACAATGCAACTGCTGTATTACAAGATAATGTTGCAAACTTTTCACTGGCTTTTGAGGGAGCAGTAATAAAAGGAATTTTGAGTTTCCATAAAGATAGCATTATTGTTCATATTACCCAATCCGCTTTTGCAGATATGCCTGCCGGAATAATGGAATTTACAGAACAACATATGACATCATGGGCATATACCGAAAACCATGAAAACATAGAAAATGCAAACTCTGCAACCGAAACCCCTAACGAATTTCACCAGGAAACACCCTCACATTTTAACGAAGTACCCTATTTATTTTCATCAGGAGACGATTTCTACGGCATTTATAAAAATCCTTCTTTTGCCAGCGATTATGTGTATGACCTGCCGACAGGTACTTATACCATTGTTGAAGAGAAATATGATGAACATAACAACCTTTGGGGAAAGCTAAAATCTGGTGTAGGTTGGATCTGCATTAAGGATAGCAGCAACTAGATATAAGAATTTACATTGAGTTCAAATTCCACCTCCACAACCAAGAAAAAGCATCGACTTCGTCGGTGCTTTTTTCAATAAAATTTGCCCTTTTGGGGCAAGTGAAATAGCTTGCGCAATGATGATATACAACGGCAGAGCCGTTGATTTTCTATCTTACAGCACAACAAAATCCCCTCTTTGCGTTTTATGGGGTTTGTGTTATAATAATGCCACCGAGGTGATTTTATGTATCCATACAGAGGATTTTCGCTTGACAGTGTACGGCACATGCAGACTATTGATGAAATCAAGAAGCTGATTGATGCACTGGCTATTCTCAATTTCAACAAATTCCACTGGCACCTTACGGATGACCAGGGGTGGCGGTTTCAATGTGACTGTTACCCCCTGCTCAACACGGTTTCTGCTGTAAGACCTTATTCTGATTTCGGTAAAACACGTGTTGATGAGCCATACGGCAGGGTTTACACCAAGGACGAGATGAGGGAGATTGTGCGCTACTGCGCAGACAGAGGAATCGACCTTATACCCGAATTTGATGTTCCCGGTCACTCAAGTGCACTGCTTTCTGCATACCCCGAATTTTCCTGTGCGGTAGAGGAAGTAAAAATCAAGACACACCAAGGCGTTTTCAAGGATGTTCTGTGCCTTGCCAAGGAAGAAACCTTTGAAATGGTAACGAAAATCATCGACGAATTTCTTGAGGTTTTCCCCGGCGAATATATCCACATCGGCGGTGACGAGGCACCATCTGACCATTGGGAAAAGTGTCCCGAATGTCAGCGATTTATGAAGGATTTGGGCATTACAGACTATGCCGAATATCAGAACTGCTTTACGAACAAGGTTATTGATTACCTTGAAAGCAAGGGTCGTCACGCCATCGTTTGGAACGAGGCGGCAAAGGGCAAAAACCTCGACAAAAGAGCCGTTGTGCAGTACTGGAAAGAGAGCCCAAAAGAAACGGTACGCTTCCTCAACGAGGGCGGAAAAGCAATTTTGTCGCCATTCTCCTACTGCTACCTTGACTATGATTACAATATCACGCCCCTTAACAGAACATATTCCTTAAAGCCCACATTACCGGGTCTTACAAGTGAGAGCCAAAAGAATATCAT
>JAZRFZ010000170.1:0-4676 GCA_045643925.1 Acutalibacteraceae bacterium
GAGGCTTTTGACTATTTGAAAACCATTTGTGAATAATTCCAAAAAAACTTGCAAAAAACTGTTGCATTTTACAAATCATTGTGGTATTATACTTGAGTCTATGTGTGCGTTGTTACCCATTATAGGTGTCAACGGCAGTTAATGGCAACATTAAAGCTGGCGGTCCGCTGCAATGTTTATTGTATGAACGCTTGAAAAAAACGGAGGATTATTATGGACGCATTAAAACTTATTGCACAGGACAGCCTTAAGGCTGAGAAGCCCGCTTTCGAAATCGGTGATACTATCCGTATCGGCGTTAAGATTCGTGAAGGCGAGAGAGAAAGAATTCAGGAGTTCGAGGGTACTGTTATTGCTAAGCACGGTAGCGGCGTTAGCGAAACTTTCACAGTTCGTCGTGTTTCTTACGGCGTAGGTGTTGAAAGAGTATTCCCTGTTCACTCACCCAACGTTGCAGACGTTAAGATTATCCGTCGTGGTAAAGTTCGTCGTGCAAAACTCTATTATCTTCGTGATAGAGTTGGTAAGGCTTCTAAGGTTAAGGAAAAAATCGGCTGATAAAGTCGGAAGGTTAGGGCAGATAGAATTATCTGCCCTTGATTCTTTTAATAGCAAAAAATTTACAAAATACCCTTTTATTTGTATAGCACAGGGTGTATAATAAACTACATATTGAGTTTTATTTTTGGGGTGAATGTTATGCGCAAAACTGAAGAATACAGTATCAAGTTTTCCGAGGATAACAAGATTGTTGAAAAAAAACGTGTAAAAAAAGATAAATTAAATGTTTTTGAGGTTTTTGGTGCAATAGTTGGTGCTATGGTGACAATTACATTTGTTTTCCTTTTCTGTTTCAGAGTTTTTGATGTTGAAGGCTCTTCTATGACACCCACACTTCAGAATGGTGATTCAGTTTGTGTTTCAACAATCGGCTACACTCCCAAGCAGGGGGATATTGTTGTCCTTTCAGGTGCAGACGGTATAAATAAGCCCATTGTCAAGCGAATTATTGCTGTTGGCGGTGATAAGGTTGACATCAACTTCACAACAGGTGTAGTTACAGTGAACGGCAGGGAGGAGCACTATGCAGATGACCTGACCACTCAGCAGAAGGATATCGCATTTCCTCTTGTAGTTCCGGAGGGTACCGTTTTTGTTCTTGGTGATAATCGTGCTATGTCACTTGACAGCCGTTCAAGTGAGATTGGTTGTGTCGATGAAAGACAGATAGTTGGTAAGGTTTTATTCAGATTTTTGCCTTTAGGTGATTGGAAGGTTTTGTGATATGAATAACGATAATTTCAATGAATTGAACAACCTTGACTCTGACAATGAAGAGCTCGTGATTGAGGATGTGGAGTTTGACGAGAATGACTATGGTGCTGTAGTTCAGACTGAGGAAGAGGAAGTTCTCGTTGCTGATAAGAATGCAAATGTTTTCTCCGGTGAGGAAGAGGAAGTTGACCCCAACGAGGCTGAAAACAAAAAGAAGGATAGTGACAGCAAAAAGACACTCTTTTTGACTTTGTATGATTTTGTTTCAATTATAATGAGTTCGTTTATTATAATTGCCATTGTATTTACTTTTGCGTTCAGACTTGTTGGTGTAGATGGTGAGTCAATGACAAATACTCTCCAACACGGTGACTGGCTTATTACAGTTAACAAAACCGAGTATAAATATGGTGATATTGTTGTTGTAACACAGGACACATATTTCCATGAGCCACTTATCAAGAGGGTAATAGCAACAGGCGGACAGACAGTTAATATTGATTACGATTTAAACAAAGTCTATGTTGATGGTGTAGAGTTGGTTGAGCCTTATGTCCGTGAGGACTTTATGATTAAAAAGGGTGATTACCGCGAATTTCCTTACACAGTGCCCGAGGGTCATCTTTTCTGTATGGGTGACAATCGTAATGGCTCCACGGATAGCCGTTCTCACCTCGTAGGACCTGTTGATGAACGAGAAATTTTAGGTAAGGCAGTTTTGAGAATTCTTCCCTTTGGGGATGCGGATATTTACGACTATGAATGATAATCAAAAACAAATTGTACAATGGTTTCCGGGTCATATGGCAAAAACACGCAGGCTTATCAAAGAAAGTCTGCCTTTTGTCGATTTGGTAACGGAGATTGTTGATGCTCGAATTCCCATGAGTTCATCCAACCCCGAATTGGGCGAGATGATAGGTAACAAGCCACGTATAGTTCTCTTAAATAAGTGTGACGTAGCAGACGAAAAAGCAACTGCACAATGGATTGAATACTATAAAGCAAACGGGATGTTTGCAATTCCCGTTGACTGCCGTTCGGGTAAGGGACTCAATGCATACCTTCCCTTGGTTCGTCAGGTGCTTAAGGATAAGATTCAGCGAAATACCGATAAGGGTATGGCGGGTAAACCTTTAAGGGTAATGGTTGTTGGTATTCCCAACACAGGTAAATCCTCATTCATAAATAAAATGGCAGGCAGAAACCGTGCAAAGGTTGCTGATAAACCCGGTGTTACTCGTTCAAACAGTTGGTTTGCTGTGGGGAGCGGTATTGAGCTTCTTGATACCCCCGGTGTTTTGTGGCCCAAGTTTGAGGATAAGGCGGTTGGTGATAAACTTGCCTTCATCGGCTCTGTAAAGGACGAAATACTCGATAGTGAAACATTAGCTCTCCGTCTTATAAATGTGCTTAAAAACGGCTACAATGACCGTATAAGTGAGCGTTTTAAAATTACGGGCTTTGAGGATAAAGAAGATTACGAAATTCTTGAAATGATTGGCAGAAAACGAGGAATGCTGATATCCGGTGGCGAGATTGATTACGAGCGCGTGTCCGTAATGCTTCTTGATGAATACAGAGGCGGTAAGTTAGGTAGACTTACTCTTGAATTTCCTTTATAAATGTTATAAAATTAACTCGGAACAAATCTTTGTTCCGAGTTTTTTACGAGGTGTTATTATGCTTGATTTTTCTTATGAAACAGAGGCTCACGAAAAAGGATATGCCGTAGTCTGTGGTGTGGATGAAGCAGGTCGCGGACCTCTCGCAGGCCCTGTCTTTGCCGCGGCGGTTATTCTTCCTGAAAACTATTCCCACGAAATTCTTAACGACTCAAAAAAACTGTCAGAGAAAAAGCGTGACATAGTTTATGATGACATTATCCGTGATGCAGTTGCTTACTCCGTGGGTATCGCAACAGAAAAGGAAATTGACGATATAAATATACTCAATGCCACGTTTCTTGCAATGAAAAGGGCGGTTGACGGCTTATCCATAAGACCCGACCTTGCATACATAGATGGCAACCAATATCCCAAAACAGGTGTTGCCGAGGTTACTCTTGTTAAGGGTGACAGCAAGTGTATGTCTGTTGCAGCCGCATCAATTATTGCCAAGGTGAGCAGAGACAGATATATGCTTAAGGTGGCAGAGGAATATCCACAGTACCAGTTCCCGAAACATAAGGGTTATGGAACAAAACTCCACTATGAGATGATTGAGCAGTATGGTGTTTCACCTGTGCACAGACGCTCATTTCTTAAGAAGATTCTTGGTGAAGACAAATGACAACCCGTCTTATAGGTGCGTTGGGTGAGTACACTGCAGCTCGAGAACTAAGGAAGAAGGGCTACGATATACTCAGCATAAACTATTCCAACAATGTTGGTGAGCTTGACATAGTTGCACAGAAGCTTCCGTATGTCTGTTTCGTCGAGGTCAAGACACGACGTGGTGACACAATGTTCAGACCTGCTGATGCAGTTGATTTTCATAAGAAGGAAAACATAAAATCTGCCTCGGCATCATATATGAATAAATACAAGGTGAAAGCATTATTGAGGTACGATATCTTTGAGGTGTACATTGACGAAAATAATAATGTAACCAAAACCAATCACATTGAAAATGCTTTCTGAGGTTGATATGAAGATTTTCGATTTGCATTGCGATACAATAGGTGAGTGCTATAAGCATTCAAAGTGTTTTCGCAGAAATAGTATGCACTTATCACTTGAAAAGGCAGCCCAATACGACGAGTATTGTCAGGTTTTTGCAATCTGGATTACCGATGATAAACGTGGTCAGACGGCTGTTGATTATTTTAACAATGTAGCGGATTTGTATTATAAATCTATTGAGGAAAACAGCGATTTGATTTCGTGCTATGGCAGCGAAAAAAACACTCCAGTAAAAGGTTTACTTGCCTGTGAGGGTGGCTCTGCCTGTGGTGGCACGCTCCAAGGCCTTGATAATATGTACCAAAAAGGCGTAAGGCTTGTAACACTCACCTGGAACAGTAATAACGAAATCGGTGGCGGTGCATTTGCCGAGGGTGGTCTTACACCATTTGGTGTGGAGTTTGTAAAGCGTTGTGAAGATTTAGGTATAATCATTGACGTTTCACACCTTAATCGTCAAACTTTTTGGGATGTAGCTGAAATCACAACCAAACCCTTTGTTGCATCACACTCAAACGCCAATATAGTTGATAATATCTATGCTCAGAAGCGTAACCTTGATGATGACCAAATCAAGGTAATCCGTGACCGTGGTGGGCTTATAGGCCTTAACTTCTGTGCCGACTTTTTACAACAAGAAAATCACCCCGGGTTGCTGTCTTTAGGTGAGCAAATCAGATACTTGCTATCTTTAGGCTGTGATGATGTTATAGCCCT
>JAZRFZ010000171.1:0-4058 GCA_045643925.1 Acutalibacteraceae bacterium
AATTTCGGTGCACTTGTTGACATCGGCAACTTCCTTTGTGCCGACGAAAATCCCGTAACTGCAGTCAGCAGAGTTGCACAGTTTGCATCCTACGTACACGCTAAGGATTTCCATATTAAAAGCGGTAATGAATTTGCTCCCGTTGACGGATTTTTCAAGACAAGGGGCGGAAATTACCTCCGCGGTGCAGTCCTCGGTCACGGTAACGTGCCTGTTTATCAGACACTTAAAATATTAAGCGATGCAGGCTACAACGATTACATTACATTAGAATTTGAGGGTCATGAGGACCCTGTGACCGCGTGTAAATGGGGTCTTAATACCCTTAAGAAGATTTCAAAGGAACTGGCGTGGAATGATTAAGGAAAAGATTGTTTTAGCATCTCAGTCACCCCGTCGTAAGGAGCTTATGTCACTTATTGCAAGTGATGTTATTATAAGACCTGCCGATTGTGACGAAACACTCCCTCAGGGCATTTCCCCACGTGAGGCAGTTGAATACCTTTCAAAAATTAAAAATGACGCATCAAGGGAAGTTTCACAGAGTGATGAAATCGTGATTTCTGCCGATACAGTTGTTGCGGTGGACGATATAATCCTGGGCAAGCCCGTTGATAAAGCAGATGCACGATATATGATAAATCTCCTTCAGGGCAGAGTTCACAGTGTTTATACAGGTGTCACCGTGTCAAAGGGTGATAAAATCCTTACATTCAGTGAGAAAACCGACGTTGAGTTCAACCCTATGACCCAGGGTGAAATCGAGGAATATATTTCAAGCTCTGAGCCCTATGACAAGGCTGGCAGTTACGCTGTGCAGGGCAAGGCTTGTGTATATATCAAAGGTATCAACGGAGATTATTTCAACGTGGTGGGTTTACCTGTATCAAGGCTTTATAACGAGCTTCTGAAGCTCACAAACAACTGACAAATTATCCCACATTGTAGATAAATCAAATCTTATTGAAAAGCAAAAAATTTTATGATAATATAAAATTGTATTATTATAAACGGAATATCTCAAAAAAATAACATCGGAAGGCGGTGCCCAAGTGGCAGAAAAGAAAACCTCAACCTATGTTGAACCTGAGGTTACTCAGGCAGATATTGACAGACAGAAAAAACAACAGGAAAAAGAATATTTAGGTCCCCGCGAAATGGCGGCTTACATAATTTCGGGTATCGGTGACAAAAACTGGGAAACCTTCAACGGTAATAACGAGTTTTTCTATACCACCACGTTCCAGCACGTCAGTCCCATTACACTCAGCGTTGCACAGTCATTCTGCAGTATCATTGATACATTTGACAACGCTATCTCGGGTCCCATTCTTGACAGAACACGTACTCGTTGGGGCAGAGTGCGTCCTTATCTCGTTCTTACACTTCCGCTTTTCCTTTTTTCTGCCGCAATGCCCTATGTTTTGCCCGACGGACTTTCTCAGGCAACACTGCTTTTACTCTTTCTTGTAATTCGTTATATTGGTTCTATTGCAAACTCCTTCTACACACCTGCATATCAGGCAACTCTTTATAATCTTACGCCCAATATAAACGAACGAAACAAGCTTATCGCGGCCGATACTTACGTTGACCTTTTCGGCGTGTGGTTGCCGTCACTTTTCCCATTCTTTGTTGACTATCTTCCGAGAACAATCCCAACAAGGAGCATTTACCTTGGCGGTGCGCTTATATTCATCGCACTTGTTGTTGTTTTCCGTGTGTTCGGCTTCTTTACCCTTCGCGAGCGTGTTCCCCTTGCATCCCGTGAGGAGATGAACAGCACAAGCGTGTGGAAATCCGTAAAGCAGGTTGCCGCTTGCCGTCCTATGTGGGCACTTATGGCGAAAAATTTCTTCGGTATGGGTAAAGGTACAGGTCAGAGCGTTGCAAACTACTTCTGGCTTAACTGTACAGGTAAGCTTTCAAATGCGGCTATTGCAGGTCTTTTCACAGGCTTACCAAGTTACTTCGTGTTGCCCTTTGCAACAAAAATGACAAAGAAAATCGGTCTTCGGAATTTGTCCGTTTTAGCATACGGATATTGCGGTATCGTTTACCTTGTTATGTACTTTGTTGGCTACAAGCCAACCGACAACAATATTATAAATATTGTAATCATAGTTATTTTCCTCACACTTGCAGGTGCTATGAACAGTGTTCAGCGTTATTGCGGTACAGCACTTCAGGGCGATTTGTATGACTATGTTGAGTGGAAAACAGGTATCCGTAATGAGGGTATGATGAGTGCCGCAATGGGTTACATCACTCTTATTACAAATAATATTTCAACAATCCTCAGCGGTATTATCATTGCCGCTATCAAATATGAGCCGCTTATTAACTCTTACGGTGTTGTTGTGCCTCAGACAGACCCCACAATGCTTCAGGCAATCTGGACAGTCTTCACTCTGGCACCTGCAATCGGCAGAATCGGTAAGGCTATTTCATTGTCATTCTTTAATGTTGATGGTAAGGTTAAGGATCAGATGATGAATGATCTGGCAGTTTCAAGAGCTGCAAAACTCAAGAGCAGAACAGGTGATGAACCCACAGACGCTCAGTAATTCGGAGAATCTATATGAAAATTGTAGTTAAAGTTGGCACATCCACACTGGCACACAGCACAGGATGTATAAATATTAGGCACGTTGAGGAGCTTTGCAAGGTGCTTTCTGACCTTAAGAATGCAGGTCACGAGATAATTCTTGTTTCCTCGGGTGCTATCGGTATGGGTATTGGTAAGCTTTCTCTTAAGGAAAAGCCTACTGATATGCCCACCAAGCAGGCTGCTGCTGCAGTTGGTCAGTGTGAGCTTATGTATGCTTACGATAAGCTCTTTTCAGAGTACAACCACACAGTTGCGCAGATTCTTGTTACAGGTCTTGACCTTGAAGACCCTACAAGATACCACAACATCAAAAATACAATGAATCGTTTGCTTGAGCTTAATGTTCTTCCCATTATCAATGAGAACGACACCGTAAATACCGACGAAATCTCCGTTGGTGATAACGATACTCTCGGTGCTATTATTGCCGTGAGTATGCACGCGGATATGCTTGTTCTTCTTTCTGATATTGACGGTCTTTACACTGCAGACCCCCACAAGGAAGCTGATGCAAAGCTTATTGATACAATCACGGAAATAACTCCCGAAATCGAAGCTCTCGGTGGCAAGAGTCGTAGCGGTCTGGGTACAGGCGGTATGGCAACCAAGCTTTCTGCCGCTAAAAAATGTATTGCCCGTGGCACAGATGTTGTAATTGCCAACGGCTCGTCACCTTCGGTGCTTTATGACATTGTTGAGGGTAAACCCGTGGGAACAAGATTTATTTCAAAATAAGATAGAGTTGATAATATGAAAACCACACAGGAAATTCTCGTTGATGCCAAGAAAGCCAAAGCCGTGCTTTGCTCACTTGATACTGAAGTGAAGAACAATGCTTTGTTGGCAATGGCAGATGCCCTTGTTGAAAATCAAGAGGAAATCTTAAGTGAAAATAAAAAAGATTTAGACAACGCAAAAGGTACAATATCTGAAGTTATGCTTGACAGACTTGCTCTCTCCGAGGAGCGTATTCTCGGTATGGCAGAGGGAATCCGTCAGGTAGCAGAGCTTCCCGACCCTGTTGGCGAGGTTCTTGATACAGTTGTCCGCCCAAGCGGTATAGTTGTTGAAAAAACTGCTGTGCCTATGGGTGTTGTTGCCATTATTTATGAGAGCAGACCAAACGTAACATCAGATGCTGCCGCACTTGCCCTTAAGAGTGGTAATGTGTGTGTTCTCCGTGGCGGTAAGGAGGCTTTCCTCTCTGCTGACGCCATTGTCAGAGCAATGCGCAAGGGTCTTGTTAAGGTTGGACTTCCCGAAACACTTATTAACCTTGTGCAGGACACTACCCGACAGAGCGCAAATGAGCTTATGAATGCAGTAGGCTACGTTGATTTGCTTATTCCCCGTGGCGGTGCAGGTCTTATCAAGGCTTGTACAGAAAATGCAAAGGTACCCTGCATACAGACAGGTACAGGCATTTGCCACATTTATATTGATAAAA
>JAZRFZ010000172.1:0-6533 GCA_045643925.1 Acutalibacteraceae bacterium
GGTATCTGCCCTGGTAGATAGATGCGAATGCATTGTGGAAGTTAGCTGCACCTGCTGTGTGAGCCTGTGTACCTGTAGCGTGGCAGAACTGTACATCGGGATACTTCTTTGCTGCGTCAAGAAGGAATGACTCGTGACCGAAGCTGTCAGCAAGGATAATGTTACAACCATCAACCTCAATAAGCTCAACAGCTGCATCATAGCAGTCCTTTGACTCGGGGATCTGAGTCTTCTGAGCGTACTCTACGCCCATTTCTTCACAAGCTGCCTTTGCAGCATCCATGAAGTTTTTGTCATAAGTTGACTGCTCGTCGTGAAGGAAGATGAAGCCAACCTTGACTGCCTTTGCAGAATCGTCTGCGGGTTTGTTCTCGGTATCCTTTGTACCACCGCAAGCTGCGAAGCAACCAACTACGAGCAATGCTGCAAGACAAAGAGCAAGAACTTTTTTGAACTTTTTCATTGTTTTTACCTCCATTTAATATTTGGATATATGCTCAGCAATCGTCGTTTCTGAATGTGATTTTACCATCATTCATACTTTCTACTATTGCTAAAGACCTGATGTTGTAGCCCTTCTCGCGGAGTGTATCTCCTCCGGGCTGGAAGCCCTTTTCAATACCGATGCCGATACCCACAACCTCCGCACCGGCTTGTCCTATGATGTCAAGCAGGGCATTACAAGCGTTACCGCCTGCCATAAAGTCGTCAATGATGAGCACCTTGTCACCGGGGTTAAGGTATTTCTTGGAGACAATCATTGTGTATTCCTTGCCGTGGGTAAAGGAATAACTGTGGGCGGAGTAAACGTCGTCACCCACATTTTTGTGCTTGCTCTTTTTTGCAAAGAGCGCAGGTAACTGAAGATATTTAGCTGCAAAGACCGCCATAGCAATTCCCGAAGATTCGATGGTGACAACCTTTGTTGCACCTGAGTCCTTGAAAAGACGGTAAAATTCCTTGCCCATTTCATCAAGCAGATTGACGTCCAACTGATGGTTAAGGAACATATCAACCTTTAGTATATCCGTGCCGATAGCAACACCCTCGGCAACAATTTTCTCTTCCAAAAGCTTCATAAACAATACCCCATAGTTTACCAGCCGGTGGCAAACATATTTTCAAATCTGAAATTATAACTGAATTATACATTAAATAAGAAAGGTTTTTCAAGGGAAAATTACAGGAAATGACTCCCCAAGTGATTTTTCGTAAACATTGTATAAATATGGGGTGTTTTTTATGTGCGGTTTGCGGGGTGGCGGTTTTCTGGAAGTGCGTTCCGGTGTTTAAAAAGTGCTTTGTGCAATATAAACAAACGGCATATAAAATATGATGAAATCGCGATAGAAATGCAACCATAAAGTAAAGCAAAAAGACTTTACACAGCGCGTATTTTGTGCATTGAAGGGTGTGTAAAACCATTGGTACGGTAAATGAGCATTGAAGTTAAATTTCTTAAAAACGGCTTAAATAAAGGAATTTCGTGGTGTAATGGCAAAAAGCTTTACACATTCGTTTGTTGAAAATAACTATAAAATAGCGTCAATCAAGTAAAGAACCGCCTTGAGGGAGAGCATTAAAGTCCGTTTTACCAATATCACTAAGAAGATCGGACCAATAGTGGGGTCACGGATGAACAGCACGTTGTGGTTTTGTCAAATTGCTCAAAATAACAGGGCTGGAATGGTCTTGATTTTGGCAGTATTTGGTAAGTGCCACTCACGCGCTTGCGTGTGGTATATAATAATATAAAAATACATTATATTTTTGTGGCAAAAGTATTGACATTGGACAGGTGATGTTGTATTATGATACTGACCATAAGGTTGGGGCAGTGGGGGTATTATGCCCTCGCGTCGTAAAATGGTGGTTTTTTCACCATTGACGGCAGAGGCACAATCCCGGTCTCGCAAAACAAATGATCGGCACAGAAAATTCAAATTTTCTTCCGTTGCTCGTAAACTCGCAACGGGCACACCGTTCCTTTGTTTTGCGGGATTGGGCAGGTCAGTACCTCTCCTGCTTTATTAAGTGTGTGGGCGCTAAGTGCACAAAGCGGTGCTGCAGGGTGCAGCAGCGGTAGAGTGCGCGGCGGTCGGTTTCGACACAACGCTCACCGCTATGCGCTCTGAGCAATTCGGCGCTGTGCACTTTTTAATCGGCCCACGGTCAAATCACTAATCCCTCCGCTTGCGGAGTTTGGAAATCTATGAAAGGGGGACTGTGCGACAAAAATGTTTTTACCGCATTCGGTGCGTGATTGCGGTTTGGCGTTTTTAACTTTGTTAACGCACGCGTATTTTTGTATTGGCGTACTAAAAATATGGAGGTAAAACTTTATGAAACAATCAACTAAATTGTTGAGCTTGGTTCTTGCTCTTGTTATGGCTTTTGGTTGCTTGTCAGTTATCGGTAACGCCGCTCTTGTTAAGAGTGAAGTTAAATGGGATATCATTGACGACGCTGACCTTAGTGCAGAACAGGTTGCAGACCTTGCACTCGACTTGGTCGATAACGATCTCCTCGCAGGTATGGAGCCTATCGACCTTTCTATCGTTGGTGAATTGAGACTTGACAGCGTTGACCATATCGCTGCTGACATCGACGAGCTCACAAGCGGATTCGTTTGGAGTATCGGTAAAGGTCTTCTTGGTGACCTTGGCGATATGGACTTCGATGCTATCGCAGGTAAACAGAGATCCGGTGGTGATCTTAACTTCGTATACTCACTTCTCCAGTTCCTTGCAGATAACTCAAGTATCGTTTCTAAGGCTGCTTATGGTATCGGCTCAGACAACGGTATTTCTCTCGGTCTTGTAGGCAATTTCCTTGATCTCGGAGATATCGGCGATATGCTCGGTAACATTCCGCTTATGCTTACAGAAATGGTTTACGATATGCTCGTTTACGGTTCTTACGGTTATGATAAGGACGTTGAAGAGCTTAAGGCAGCTGGCCAGTCACTTCCCAGTGATATGGACACACTTGATGAAATCGTAAACAACGCTCTTCTTAACCTCCTCATTAATCCTCAGGATTACGAGTGGGAAGGCGAAGGCGATGCAGCTGTAAAGATTTGGGATATGGGTTCATACCTTTCACCCTCATTGAAAGCTTATGTAGATGCTAACGGCAGATCATCTGTAATTTCTCAGTTTAGCCCCATGAGCAATTCTCTCTTCGAGATTCTTGATTTTGTTGCACAGTTTGCAATTGATGATGTTGCTATCAATGCTCTTAACAACAATCTCAAGAAAGCTCTTATGCTTGCTGTTGAGGCAGAGCTTAATGAAGTTGACGTAACATCTCTTCCTGCAGACGTTTACGCTGCATTCGAAGTTGATTCAGACGTTAAATCATACGAGACATACCTTGCTTACGATAAACTCGCTAAGTCAGGTAACACATGGTACTACACAACTCTCGAAAGAGAAGTTGAAGAAGATGCTAATGGCGATCCCGTTCTTGACGAAGAAGGCAACGAGATTTCTGTTAAGGTTCGTAAGTACTTCAAGGTTAACATGGCAGTAGCAAACGATTTTGCTACATTGATTAACTGGGATTGGTGCTTCGTAGGTAGCGACGTTGAGCCTGAAGATGGTCAGACACAGCTCCTTTACTCAGATATTATTGCTAACGGTTCAATCGCATCAGGTATTAATGACCTTATCGGTCTTGTTTACGAGGCAGGTCTTACAGATGCTGCTAAGCGTGAATTTGAAAGCTTCATCGGTGCTGATGAAGGCGAAGGATGGTTGCCCGGCAACGAAAACATCAATGACAACGTTCTTAACGTTACAAAGTATATTCTTGTTAACTTCGGTGACAAGGTATTCGGTTCTGATTCAGCTTATGCTGAACTTGACTGGGAAGACATTGATGGTTACACAATCCTTGACCTTGTAGCTCTCATTGGTCCCGAATTCTTTGAGGATGCAATGCCTCAGATCATCATTCCTAAGAATGCTGACGGCACTTATGCTTTCCACGAAGGTACACAGGTTTGGGAGTTTGCAGCACTCGTTCTTCGTGAACTTATCACAGGTATTGCTCCCAATGTTAACTATGATGCATACATCTTTGCAAATGGTGACGTTACATCTGCAAACGACAGACTCTTCAAAGAGCAGGATCCTGACGTTTGGTTCAATATCCTTCTTAATATGGGTATCGATACAGGTCTTGAGTACCTCATCAACATCACAAACTTCAGAGATTTCTGTGCTGAAGAATACGGTGCAGCATTTGATCTTGATGCTTACATCACAACTGGTGGCGGCACAGATGCAGCTCACTGGCAGGCAATTCTTGATGCAGCAATTCTTTGGGCTTGCGATTACGTAGGTAATCAGAAGACTTCATCAGTTCTTAACGGTCTTGATTACACAACAGTTAAGGCTATCAATGGTCCTCTCAACAAGCTCAGCTACATCCTTAACACACTTCTTCCCCTTGGCTTTGTTCAGGGTTATTCATCAGATGCTTATGCATTAGACGTTGAGCTTCTTGTAGAAGGTATCAAGGGTCTTCTTACAGACTTCGACCTTAACTACATCATCAATCTCTTTGGTAGAGATAACAACATTCACAACAACATCCTTGAGGATGGCGCACTTGTTGGAAATGTTCTCAACCTTGTAAACAGCATCCTTAACCTTGTGTTCCGTGGCAACATCCTTCAGAACACAAATGCAGGTAGTCTTGACGCTGTAGTTTCACAGTCAGCTCTTAAGACAACAATTCAGACTCTCCTTAATCAGCTTAACAATGCTAAGACTGCACTTCTTCCCAATGCGCTTCCCGTTGTTGGTAAGCTCATCAAGGGTTGGGGTACTGAGCAGAACTTCTCTGAACCCGAAATCTCTCTCTCTCGTACAATCGACCTTACAAATGGTGCGACAACAGAGGCACAGACAGTTACTATCCGTAACGCATCTGACGGTGTATGGAGACACTACAGAGACGAAGCAGGTAACGAATATACAGATGAGCAGTATCAGATCAGACCCACTAAGGTTGAGGTATTTGACCAGATGGGTGAAAGCGGTACCTCTGCATACGTTACAGCATCAGGACTTACAACAAGCGACATCGGTTACGGTGCATCAGGTTCATTCACATACACTGCTGCAAACGTTCCCACATCAGGTGCTCTTGTTCGTTTCGTAGTTTCCTATCAGGTTCTTGACGAAGACGGCGCACTTATGGCTAACGGTAAGGTATTTAAGACTGCAGCTTATGCATGGCTTAACTACAATCCTTCCAATGAGGATAAGTGGATTGAATGGAATAATGACGGTTCTCTTACTTATGCAAATATGAAGCCCAACCATTACGTTCCTCTTTCAACTGCTACAGATTACATCCCCCAGATGGTAACAGGTTCAATGGGTCGTGATTACAAGATCCTTACATCATCTCAGGAAGCAGGTCTTCGTGCTGCAACAGCTACAATCGATGGTCTTACCTACGGTAGCGTTAATATGAAGTTCTCTAACTCATCAGGTGGTAGATACTTCAATGACCTTACACAGTTTAAGTCATACACTGTACAGGCAACTAACAGTGATGGCGCTTCACAGTCAGGTTCAGGTAACGCTCTTACCGTTAGCGGTAGCGTTAATGCAGCAACTTGGAAAGCTGCAAATAAGACTTCCGGTTCAAAGACTACATTCAGCATTACACTTAAGGCTAAGGGCAAGGATAATGGACCTCATAACCTCGTTCTTAACTACTACGACGATATAGCTCAGTCAAAGCTTGCTTCTCTTGCAGCTGACGAAATGGACACAATGAGACTTGCTTCAACATACAACCTTACAGGTTTTGCTTATGCAAACGGTATCCTTACAACTGCTAACACAACTGATGCTGAAGGCGAAATCATTTACCGTGATTCTAACTTCACTACAACCGCATGGATTGCTTCTCAGGATGCAGGTAAGTGGGCAGGTACAGGTGCTAACGGTTATTCAAACACTGTTACAGAGTATGCTCAGGCTAACGTTCAGGGTATCAACGAAGAAACTGATGAAGACGGTAACGTTGTAGGCGCAACAGGTTACGTAATGGTAGGCGAAGAAAAGATTTCTGTAAGAAAGGTTACAAAGATCGACTGCGCTACTGCTGTTGGTACTTACGTTGGCGCATTCGTTCCCGGTATCCGTGGTGGTATGCAGGCATGGAACGAAAATGCAGTTTATAACTTCGCAGAACTTTACGAAAACTTCAACGTTTCATCAAATGACGTTGCATATTGTGCTAAGTCAACAGACCAGCTCGTTGCAGAGGGTCAGGGTGACAACACTAACGCTGCTATCGTAGCTCTTGGAGAAAACCTTGAGTCAATTGAAGAACAGTACACTTATGACTATGACTTCACAGATTATAAGATGTACAGACTTAACCGTCTTAACGATGCTCGCGATGATGCTCATTGGCTCATGCAGCTCGTTGACGATGCTAAGCCCGGTACAGTAGCAGAAATCGACGAATACTTCGACTACAACTGGATGGAAGAAAATGACTTC
>JAZRFZ010000173.1:0-6679 GCA_045643925.1 Acutalibacteraceae bacterium
GCACCCATCGGCTGGAAGTTTGAAACAAATCCGTCGCTTATGTATCTTGAAAGTGCACCTATCATATTTTCTGCAGGAAGCACGATAGTTTCTTTACCGAGCAATCTTCTTGCAACGTTTATACCTGCCATAATTCCTGCTGCAGCAGATTCCATATAGCCCTCAACACCTGTTATCTGACCTGCAAAAAAGATGTAGGGATGTTCTTTCATTGAAAAATCTCCGTTCAGAAGTCTGGGAGAATCAAGGAAAGTATTTCTGTGCATAACGCCGTATCTTACAAACTCGGCATCGTGCAGAGCGGGAATCATTGAGAAAACTCTTTTCTGCTCGGGGAATTTCAGGTTTGTCTGAAATCCTACAAGGTTATACATTGTGCCTTCTCTGTTTTCTTTTCTCAGCTGAAGAACTGCCCAGGGTCTGTGACCTGTTTTCGGATCCCTGAGACCTACGGGTTTCAGCGGACCGAAACGGATTGTATCGGGACCGCGCTTTGCCATTATCTCTACAGGCATACAGCCTTCATATACGTGTTTTTTATCAAACTCGTGAAGCTCAGCAATTTCTGCATTTATAAGCTCCTCATAAAAAGCTTCGTATTCTTCTTTATTCATCGGACAGTTGATATAATCATCTTCGCCGCCGCGGTCATATCTTGACTGAAGAAAAGCTTTGTCCATATCGATACTGTCTGCTTCAATAACGGGTGCAGCCGCATCGAAAAAGCTTAAGAAAGCACTGCCTGTGAGCTTTTTTATACTCTCTGCAAGAGCATCTGAAACAAGAGGTCCTGCAGCTATAACAACTGCATCGTAGCCTGTGGGAATTTCAGTTATTTCCTTACGGATAACATTTATTCTTTCGTCTGATTCAATTTTCTTTGTAACAAGCGAAGCAAAAATATCTCTGTCAACTGCAAGAGCACCGCCTGCAGGCACTGCTGATTTTTCAGCACATTCAACGCACACACTGCCGAGCATTTTCATCTCTGCCTTAAGAAGACCTGATGCAGATTCAACTCTGATTGCCTTGAATGAGTTTGAGCAGACAAGTTCACATAAATCCGCAGACTTATGTGCAGGAGAATATTTTGTGGGCTTCATTTCAAAAAGATCGACATTTATGCCTCTTTTTGCTATCTGAGATGCACATTCAACACCTGCAAAACCGCCGCCTATAACTGCAACCTTACTCATCGTCATTCTCCGTATTCTTTTTGCTTCTTGAAGCTTTCTGTTCAAATCCGCATCCTTCTGCGTGGCACTTTATGATGCCGCCTCTTGCTTTGAAAAGAGTTTTTCCGCAGTTGGGACAAGAATCTGCAGTGGGAGCATCCCAGGTCATAAAATTACAGTCGGGATAATTGTCGCAGCCGAAGAAAGTATGGCCTTTTCTTGATTTTTTACCGATAACATTGCCTCCGCAGACGGGACATTTACCCTGTGTCTGTTCAACGTAAGGCTTTGTATTTTTACAATCGGGATAACCGGGACAAGCAAGGAATTTACCGAATCTGCCTGTTTTAACAATCATATTTCTGCCGCACTTCTCACACTTCACATCGGTGATGTCTTCCTGAAGCTGAATCTTCTGCCCCTGCATCTCAGTCTTTGCCTTTGCAAGTGTGCCCTCAAGTTCATCATAGAACTCGTGAAGCATTTCGATATAGTTGCATTCACCACTATCAATTTCGTCAAGCTTTGATTCCATTGATGCAGTAAACTTTGTATTTACGATTTTGGGGAAACGGTCCTTAAGAAGTGATGTTGTAGCACAACCAAGCTCTGTTGCCTTAAGAAGCTTGCTTTCACGCTTTACGTATTCACGCTTGATAATAGTGCTTACGATTGAAGCGTAGGTACTGGGTCGGCCAACACCTGTTTCCTCAAGTGTTTTGATAAGTGATGCTTCTGTGTAATGTGCGGGAGGCTGAGTAAAATGCTGATTACCCTTAAGCTCCTTGAGTTTAAGTGCATCACCTGCTTTGATTTCGGGGATTGCACTTTCGCTGTCACCGTCATCAACTGCATCTTCGTAAAGTGCTGTAAAGCCATCGAATTTTATTGAATAACCGCTTGCAGAGAACATACAGTAACCATCATCACCAGTTTTTTCTGCTTTGATTTCAACCTTCACTGTATCTTGTACACAGGGAGCCATAAGACTTGCAACGTAACGGCACCAGATAAGGTTATAGAGCTTATACTGGTCATTTGAAAGGCTCTTCTTTGCAATGGCAGGAGTAATTTCCACATTTGTGGGACGGATTGCTTCGTGACCATCCTGTGCATTTGCACGGGTTTTGAAATAACGAGGCTTATCGGGAAGATATTTGCTGCCATAAGTCTTTGTAATGAATTCGTTTGCTGCCGCTCTTGCTTCCTCGGAAATACGGAGTGAGTCTGTTCTCATATATGTGATAAGACCTGTTGTGCCGTAGCCGTCAATCTCCACACCTTCATAAAGCTCCTGAGCAAGCTTCATTGTCTTCTGTGCCTGGAAATTAAGCTTTCTTGAAGCATCCTGTTGCATTGATGATGTAATAAAGGGTGGCGAGGGCTGTTTCTTTCGTGTACCCTTCTTAACAGAATCTACCACATAATCCGCATTATCAAGACGATCAAGATATTTATCAGACTGCTCTTTGCTATCGATTTTCACTTTGCCATTTTCGTCCGCAGTAAGCATAGCAGAGAACGTTCTTCTGTTAGAAATAAATTTGGCATCTATTGACCAATATTCCTCGGGATTGAACTTTGCAATTTCTTCCTCGCGGTCAACGATAAGTCTTACTGCAACGCTCTGTACACGACCTGCAGAAAGTCCGCGACGGATTTTCTGTGAAATAAAGGGGCTAAGTCTGTAACCAACAAGTCTGTCAAGAATGCGTCGAGCCTGCTGAGCATCAACAAGACCCATATCAACAACCTCGGGATTGCTGATGCCGCGTTTAACGCTTGTTTCGTTGATTTCATTAAATTTAACTCTGTTCTTGCTCTTAAGGTCAAGGTCGAGTATTGTGGCAAGGTGCCATGAAATTGCTTCTCCCTCACGGTCCGGGTCAGTTGCGAGATAAACTGCATCGCTCTTGGAAACCTTGTCCTTAAGGTCCTTCACAAGCTTTTCCTTTCCCTTGATAATCGCATATTTGGGTGCAAAATCATTCTTCACATCTACACTGAGCTTTGCTGCGGGTAAATCCCTGACATGACCCATTGATGCAACAACATCATAATCATTACCCAAGTATTTTTTGATTGTTTTCGCCTTTGCAGGAGACTCAACAATAACAAGTTTTGACATTTTATTCATCCTTTCCGATAAACAAATGGAATCAGATTTTTTTATAATTTTTACCACTCGTCAATTCACAAACTCCGTTAAGTTCAAGTTCTGTTAATGACGACAGTACAATATTCATTTTAAAACCGGTTGCCCGTACAATATCATCAATATGCACAGGTTTTTCACTTAATACACCGTACACTGTTTTTGCTTCCGGTGATACGCTTTCGTCAAGTGTACGTTTTTCCGGTGCTTTCTCAACAGGCTTTTCTTCCGTCCGTTGATTTGCGACAGGTTTCGCGGATTTGCTTCCCTTACGGTATTCCACATAATCCACCTCTGCAACAGGTTTACAGGCAATATCCATATTTATGAGATTGCCGTATTCCGTTACATATTCTCCAAGTATATCCGCCGCAGAGAAAACGGGCTTCGCGCCATTCTGTATCAGATGGTTTGCACCATCAAATGATGTGCGTACAATGTCTCCGGGAACTGCAAAAACATCTTTGCCTTGTTCCACAGCTCGTTTTGCGGTTATAAGCGAACCACTTTTCACACCTGCTTCGATGACAACAACACCAAGTGATGCACCTGATATAAGTCTGTTACGAATAGGAAAAGACTGCCTTGAAGGTGTTGCAAAAGGCTGACATTCACTAAACACCGCACCATAACGCGTAATTGCTCTCCTGAGTGACGCGTTCTCTCTAAGATAATCACAAGAAAGACCGCACCCTAAAAACGCCATTGTTCTTCCTTTGGCAAGCATCGCACCTGCATGTGCTTCACTATCAATACCCAAGGCGCCACCGCTGACTATGGTTGCACCCGCTTGCGCAAGTCTGTAAGACAACTTCTGGGCAATCTCTATGCCGTAAGGACTGGCATCACGGGTTCCTACGATTCCGATTGAAAGCTCATCGTTAATAACATTGCAATCACCCACACCATAAATCACCAGAGGCATATCAGGCAACTGTCTGAATCTGTTAGGATAAAGAACCGAATCGGGTGTAATTATCGTGTAACCCTTCTTGTTACACTCTCTGAGGATATTTCCTGTTTCCGATGGTGTTGTTCTTCGCAATGCCTCGATCCGTTTTTCAGTAAACAGACCTGACAAGCGCCATTCATCAGACCCTGCAAGATACAACTCCTCGGGTGTTTCGAAATATGCGAGTATCTCATCGGTACGGGAGCCGGGACCTAACGCAGTCTGCATCCATACCCAATATTCAACAGGACAAGTACTCATCTCATCATTTCCCAAATCATAATTGATGCCGCCGCAGCAGCGTTAAGGGACTCCGCCCTACCCTTCATGGGAATTGTAACAAGCTTGGTGGCCGCCCCGAGAGTTTCCTCGGTTATACCGTTACCCTCGTTACCAATTATGGCAATACCGCCACCTGCCATACTCACCTCAGTAATGCTTTCAGCATTGCTATCAGGTACACCCGCATATACGAACATACCCTTTTCAGCAAGACCCTTCAAAAAACCGGGGAGATCATCAGTCTCAACAACATTGAGTCTGAAAACAGAACCCATAGACGCTCTCAGTGACTTCGGATTATACAAATCACATCCGCCACTTACAATAACGCCATCAAGCCCGACAGCTTCAGCAGTCCTGATAACTGCGCCGAAGTTGGACGGGTTTGAAACATCTTCCAAGGCTATATATTTCCCATTATATTTTATTTTACCTATATTTGTATTTTTGTCAAGCATTTTACACAGGCAGAAAACACCTTGTGTACTCTTTGTATCGGCAAGCTTTTGTGCAACATCACTTGAAATTTCAAAGCATCTCTCAGCCTTACTCTCCGCAAGAGTTACATAGCTACCGTACTTTTCCCTTGCTTCCGCTGTAACATAAAGCTCTGTAATCTGCACACCACTTAACGCCGCATCATAGCAAAGTCTGGCTCCCTCAACAAGGAACAATCCTTCACCGCGTCTAAAACTTTCTTTCTCTTTCACCTTAACCGCAAACTTAATACGGTCATTGTTTCTGCTTGTAATCTTTTCCGTAAAAATCACCTTTTATCATTCCCTAATAAAACATCTTACGCCCGTTCTTACGAACGGGCGTACTGATTGATTATTAAAGGGCAGCCTTTGCCTTTTCTACGAGTGCTGCGAAGCCTTCGGGATCAGCAATAGCAATCTCTGAAAGCATCTTTCTGTTGAGCTCGATACCAGCCTTCTTAAGACCGTTGATGAATGTTGAGTAGTTGATACCATTCATCTTACAAGCAGCAGAGATTCTTGTAATCCAAAGACGACGGAAATCTCTCTTCTTCTGCTTACGACCAACATATGCATAGTTGCCGCTCTTCATTACTGCCTGTTTAGCAGTCTTGAAAAGTTTGCTCTTTGAACCATAGTAGCCCTTTGCGAGCTTGAGAACTTTATTTCTTCTTTTGCGAGTCATAATCGCGCCTTTTATACGTGCCATTGTAAGTTACCTCCGTGATTAATTATTTGTAAGGAACGAGACGTTTGATCTGCTTCTGATTTGTAACGTCTGCAACATTTGTTTTACGAAGACCTCTTTTACGCTTTGTTGTCTTCTTTGTAAGGATGTGTGACTTGTTTGCATGTGCACGGATAGCCTTACCGTTCTTAGAAATTTTGAAACGCTTTTTAGCACCTGAATGAGTTTTAATCTTAGGCATAATAAATCCTCCTTAATTTTGCAATTACTTTGATGCCTTTGGTACAAGGAACATAAGCATCTGACGACCCTCAAGCTTTGCAGCCTTTTCAACCTGACCATTTTCGGTACAAGCCTCTGCAAAACGCTGCATAATAACGAGACCGTTATCTGTATGAGCCATCTCTCTGCCTCTGAAGCGAATGGACACTTTAACCTTATTGCCGTCACGCAAGAATTTTAAAGCATGGTTAACCTTTGTGTTAAAGTCACCTGTATCAATGTTCATGGAAAGACGAATCTCTTTGATTTCCATAACCTTCTGATTCTTCTTGGCTTCCTTCTCGCGCTTTGCCTGCTCGAAACGGAACTTACCATAGTCCATAATCTTGCAAACGGGCGGATTAGCGCCGGGGGCGATTTTAACGAGATCAAGGTTGCTTTTTTCTGCAAGAGCAAGTGCCTCTTTTGCGGACATAATGCCTACCTGGCCACCGTCTGCAGAAATAACTCTGACTTCTTTATCTCTGATTTCCTCATTGATCTGATTTTCCTTGCTGATACCTAAGCACCTCCTGAAAATATTAAAAGCTTGAACGAAAAATTCCGTTCAAGCCAAATTGACGCAAGTAATGCGTTGAATTCTAAGCTATTGACCAAACAATACCTCTCGTTTGGTGAGAACGGAACAGTTCTGCTTTATTGCTCAAATATAATAACAGTTCACTG
>JAZRFZ010000174.1:0-1611 GCA_045643925.1 Acutalibacteraceae bacterium
ACAAAGTGTAGGCGAGAAAATCAAATCCTTCATATCCGTGAAGAACGGATGTGCTACTGTTTGTGTGACAGACGATGATTTCTCGCGCGAGGAGTTGAATAGTTTTCTGTCATTCCTTCATATCGGACAGGTGCTGAGCAATATCTGCTTAGGTGACGATTACAGGGAAATTTCACTCTTGCAGGCAACCCCCAAGCCCTGTGACACGAATGATTTGTGTGTCACTTCACCGACCTGGAAAATGAGTCAGTATAAGTCTTTACACGAACTTTTATCAGACGAAAACCAATGCTTTGACACCTGGTTCACAGATTTCTCACGCAGAGTTAACGACGGCTTTGCCTTCGGTGTCTGTGACGAAAGTTTTGTCAGTTGTGCCGTTGCCCCTTGTGTTTATGGGGCGTGTAGCATTATTGCAGGGGTTTATACCGACCCGCAGTACAGGGGTCAGGGTTTTGCGCAAGGGTGCATTAACGGACTTCTCGGTATTCTGAATACCAATGGCGTCAAAAACGTTTACTTGTGGTGCAATAATGATAAAGTGAATTTTTATGAAAAATCAGGCTTCCGCGTTATTGGTAGCCTTTATATACGAGAGGAAATTTAAATATGGCTTTCTTTCAGTTCAATGACGAAATAAATGCTCTTTCAGAAAAGGCTATGGCAAAGTGCCGTGAGCAATTTTTTGAAATAGATAAATTAACAGAGTTTAACCAACAAAGGGTGCTTAAGGCATTTATAAATAATGGTGTCAGTGAATCCCATTTCACCGCCTCAACAGGCTACGGCTACGGTGACAGGGGCAGAGAGGTGCTTGACGAATTAACTGCCGAGATTTTCGGCACGGAGGATGCAATTATCCGTCACAGCTTCGCAAGTGGCACACATACCCTTGCGGTAATGCTTTTTGGTGTGCTCCGTCCCGGTGACAGTGTGCTTTGCGTTTCAGGTACACCATACGATACAATTCATTCCGTAATCGGTCTTACAGGCGAGGGGATGGGCTCACTTAAGGACTTCGGTGTTGACTTTGATATTGTTGAACTCAACGAGGACGGCACTATTGACTATGACAGCATTTCCAAGGCACTTGGGGAAAAGTCATACAAGGCGGTATATGTTCAGCGTTCAAGGGGTTACAGCCTCAGACCTACATTATTGCACAGTGACATCAAGAAAATTGTTGATACTGTTAAGTGTCAGAGCAACGCTTTTGTAATGCTTGATAATTGCTACGGTGAATTTACTGAATACAATACGCCCTCCGAGGCAGGAGTGGACCTTTTTGCAGGGTCACTTATTAAAAACCCGGGTGGCGGTATTGCCAAGTGCGGTGGCTATATTGCAGGCAGAAAAGATTTAGTCGAGCTTTGCTCATACAGAATGACAACTCCCGGTGTTGGCAGGGAGGTTGGCGCAACCCTCGGCAATAATCGTGATATATTTATGGGTCTTTTCAATGCACCTCACGTTACAGGTGAAGCACTTAAGGTTGCGGTTTTCTGTGCAGCCCTCTTTGAGGAAATGGGCTATGGTGTAACACCCACTTATGACGAAAAACGCGCAGATATTATACAGTGCCTTAAGCTCGAAACTCCCGAAAAGCTTATT
>JAZRFZ010000175.1:0-4746 GCA_045643925.1 Acutalibacteraceae bacterium
TCCACCATAACACGCTGAGCGTTGTAGAAACGGTGGAACTTTGTTGCAAGGTCAGTTGCATAGTGAGTAATCTTGGCAGGGTCATAAGTATTTGCTGCATTAACAATAACGCCTGTAAGTGATGCAAGGTGAGATATAAGGTCTGTTTCCTCGTCACTTGTAAGGAGCATAAGCTCGTTTGCCAAGGGCATTCTTGATGTGATACCCTCGTTAGCAAGCTTCTTAAGGATACTGCAGATTCTTGCGTGTGCATACTGACAGTAGAAAACAGGGTTCTGGTTTGACTGCTCAACTGCAAGGTCAAGGTCAAAGTCCATAGCGCTGCCTGCCTCACGCATATTGAAGAGGAATCTTACTGCATCAATCGGCACTTCATCAAGAAGGTCAACAAGTGTAATTGCCTTACCTGTACGCTTTGACATTTTAACGGGTTTGCCGTCCTTCATAAGGTTAACAAGCTGCATGAGCACAACGTCAAGTCTGTCACCGTCAATACCTACTGCTTCCATTGCACCCTTCATACGTGCAACGTGGCCGTGGTGGTCTGCGCCCCATACGTCGATAGCCTTGTCAAAGCCTCTTTTTTCAAGCTTGTTTCTGTGGTATGCAATGTCAGCGGCAAAGTATGTGGGGTTACCATTCTGACGGATAAGAACGTCGTCCTTAAGCTCGAGCTTTTCAATATCCTCGTCAGACTTACCCTCACGCTTAAGGATAGCAGTCATAACCTCAATGTTCTTGTACCAGAGAGCGCCTTCCTTCTCGTAGGTGTAGCCGTTCTTTGTAAGGATATCAATAGTTTCTTTAAGCTCACCGCCGTTGTGGAGTGTAAGCTCTGAGAACCATGTGTTGTAGTCAATGCGGTATTTTTTCATAGCCGCCTTCATTGTTGCAATGTTCTTGGGGAGAGCATATTCTACAAGGGCTTTTCTTCTGTCTGCTTCGGAAAGCTCAAGAAGACCTGTGCCAAGCTCGTCAATATAGCTCTGTGCAAGCACGCGGATGTCATCACCGTGATAGCTGTCCTCAGGAAGCTCGATTGAATCCTCACCGTTGATTATCTGCTGATAACGAACGTCAAGTGAAAGTGCGAATTTGTCAATCTGATTACCTGCATCGTTTACATAGAACTCTCTTTCAACCTCATAGCCTGCCCAATCGAGAACAGCTGCAAGGCAGTCACCGAGGGCACCACCACGTGCGTTACCCATGTGCATGGGACCTGTGGGGTTTGCAGAAACAAATTCTACATTGATTTTCTTGCCGTTGCCGAAATCACTTCTGCCGTATTTATCACCGCATTTTTCAATATCGAGAAGAATATCTGCATAAAACTCGGGTTTTAAGAAGAAGTTGATGAAGCCGGGACCCGCAACCTCGCAAGATTTGAAATATGTACCGTCAAGGTTGATTTTTTCAAGGATGCCCTCTGCAATTTTTCTGGGTGGCATTCTCAAAGCCTTTGACATCATAAATGCCGCATTTGCTGAGTAGTCACCGTTTTTTCTGTCTGCGGGGATTTCTGTTTTGAAAGCAGGGATTTCTGCCTCGATGAAATTGCCCTCTGCAATGTTTGTGTTGATAGCATCAGTAACGGATTTTATAATCTGTTCTTCTGCAAGTTTAACTAACTTTGACATATTTAAACCTCATTTATTTTCATTAAAAGATTGTTTTCGCCAATAATTTCTCCGTTGCTCTGGAGTGTGTAGCAAAGAAGGATTTTTCCCGAAACGTCAGGAATCTGCGCATTTACTCTTTGCGCTACGATATCCATATTCATTTCACCGAAAGGAGTTCTGTAAATACAGGAATGTGTTTTGCCCTCTTCAATAAGGAAGGTTGTGTTGTAAACACCTTTTCTGCTCATTTCTATGAAATGGTTGTTTATTACTTTAACAACTGTTTCGCATTTGCCCATTTCTGTATCAGGCTCGGTGTAGGAAATGGTTTTGATACCATCAATTTCCTGCATGGTGCCGAGTGCTTTGAGCTTACTGCTTTCTCTGTCGTCGTGATATTGTTGTTCACTGACAAACTCTATTTCAACTTTTCTCATCGGTTTCGTTCCTCAGCGTATGCAATAAGTCTGTCAATAAGCTCTGAGTAAGGTACGCCCACCTGACCGAAAAGCTTGGGGAACATTGAAATGGATGTGAAGCCGGGGAGAGTGTTAATCTCGTTAAGGTAGCAGGTGCCATCCTCTGCAAGGAAGAAGTCAACTCGTGAGCAGCCCTCACAGCCCATTGTTTTGTAAGCGCGGATTGCTTCCTTTCGTACCTTTTCACTTACCTCCTCAGGTAAGTCAGCGGGAATTGCAAGACCTGTTGAGTTGTCGATATATTTTGCGTCGTAGTCATAGAACTCTGCGGTGGGCAAAATCTCACCGATGCAGGAGGCAACGGGGTTATCGTTACCCATAACTGCACATTCAATTTCTCTGCCAACGAGAGTTTCCTCGAGAACTGCCTTATAGTCGTTATCAAATGCCACATCGATAGCCTTTTTCAGTTCGTCCATATCGTGTGCCTTTGAAATGCCTACGGATGAACCTGCGTTTGCGGGCTTTACAAAGATGGGGAATGAAAGCTTTTTAACAATAGCATCCAAATCAACGTTACCGGCATAATATTCTGTGCGGGTGAATGCTGCCCATTTTGCACCGGCAATACCTGCTTCGTCTGCAAGGGTGTTTGTGATAGCTTTGTCCATACACATTGCACTTGCGAGAAGTCCGCAACCAACGTAGGGGATACCTGCAAGGTCGAAAATACCCTGAATTGTGCCGTCCTCACCATTCTTGCCGTGAAGCACGGGGAAGATTACGTCAACGCTGATTTTCTCAACACCGTTTTCCTTGAGGACAAGCAAAGCCTTATCCTTTTTGTCAGGAGAGATAACTGCAGGTGTTGTAACACCCATTGTAAGCCATGTGTTGTTTTCAATATTGTCGATAGCACCATTGTAAAGGAGCCAACTGCCGTCTCTTGTGATACCGAGAGTAATAACATTGTACTTTTTGCGGTCAATGTTGCGAAGAACTGATGCAGATGAACGAAGTGAAACCTCATATTCACTTGAGCAACCGCCGAAGATAACTAATAAATTTTTCAAAATAATCACCTTGATTTATAAAAATAAAGATTACATAAAGATACATATTAAATAATATCACAGATTTTTCCTTAAATCAATTATAAATATAGTATGATATTTTATATATACTGTTTACCTTTTTGGATAAAAATGCTACAATATATGAAAGAGGTAAAGAATTTTATTATACGCGCTAATGCGCTATAACTCTCCACCACGACTAAACTTCGTTCCGTCGCGGTTCCCACCAGAGAGGTTAAAAATATTTTTCATAAAGAAGGTATATCTATGGAACTCAATGAAATTCTCTGTCACGTTGACCACACACTCCTCAAACAGGAGTCAACCTGGGAGCAGATAAAGGCAATTTGTGATGATGGTATAAAATTCAATACAGCAAGCGTTTGTATTCCACCCTCTTACGTTAAAGAGTGTGCGGATTATTGCGGTGACAAGCTCAGTATTTGTACCGTTATCGGCTTTCCAAATGGCTATAACACAACTGCCTGCAAGGTTTTTGAAACTGCAGATGCAGTAAAAAACGGTGCAGACGAAATTGATATGGTTATAAATATTGGTTGGCTCAAATGTAAACGCTACGACCTTATCCTCAATGAAATCAAGGAAATCAAAAAGGCTTGTGATGGCAAAATTCTCAAGGTTATTATTGAAACCTGCCTTCTCACAGATGATGAGAAGAAGGAGATGTGTCGTATCGTAACTGAAGCGGGTGCAGATTTTATTAAAACCTCCACAGGCTTCTCCACAGGTGGCGCTACATTTGATGATATTAAGCTCTTTTCCGAAAATATCGGCGATGGTGTAAAAATGAAAGCCGCAGGCGGTATTGCTTCACTTGATGATGCAGAAAAATTCCTCTCACTCGGTGCTGAGCGACTTGGCACAAGCAGAGTAGTATCTATTGCCAAAAGTGAGCAGGGTAGCGGATATTGATTGAATTTTTATTGAACCAAGGTTGGTGATAAAATGAAATTCAGTATGGAAAAAATGTATGTACCTGTGGCATCAAACGACGAAAAACGCAGTATGATGTCTGACTGGCGGCAGACCAGTAACCGTGTCAGGAATTGGTCTCTGATATGTGCGGCGGCAACAGGCTTCTTCACCGGACTTCTGAAGGTGTATAACGAAGATTTTTTCTTTATCTTCGGTGCAGTAACGCTGATTCTACTCTTCGGCGCATACCTTGTGCACAAATGGTGGCTTTCGGGCTACACCTGTGTAGTTGTGGCAGTTGCTTTGGGGTTTACACACTTGTTGATACCCTTGCCCGATAAGATATTCTTATCAATAGCGGTTATTGTGGGCGTTTTTCTTCCGTTGATACCGTGCTTTTTCGCCTTCAGGTGCATTTATAATTACAATGAAGTTTTCCTTGAACTGAAAAAGTTCAAAGAGTTTCCCGATTTCATTCAGAATACAGCAGATTTATATGGTAAGAAAATTTATCTTAAGGACGAGGACGAAAATCCCTACGATGATAAATTTCAGGCAGCATATAACCCATTTAATACTCAGGTGGATGTATATAGAGAGGAATTCCTGCGTTCACAACAGTTGAAGGGCAAACAGAGATTCGAAAAAAGGGTTATGAATATTGGCACAGGGACTGATAATGTCCGCAACACA
>JAZRFZ010000176.1:0-8100 GCA_045643925.1 Acutalibacteraceae bacterium
GTTAAATCAGGGGGGTGCAAATTAGGTAGAGGGGGGTGCAAGAGTGCAGAAACCCATTTCAAGTCATTTGTTTTCTAATTTCTGAAGCCACTCTGCGGGCAACACATATTCGTTACCTTCGATTGAAACTGAATATGCCAAATCGTTATATGAAGTAATATCCATTCGGACTGCTAAATTGGGTTCTTCCTCGAAGAATCCGTAGACTATACCATAAACATAACAGTTTTCCAGCATTCCATCCGGTTTCTTAATTAAATCGTATAAACCTGCCTCACGAGGATCCTTTTGTGAACGGACATCAGATAAGAATTTTGCAATTTCAGATGTGTCAACAAGTCCGTCACCACAAGTTATGTGAATTACATCGCTTTCTGTGTTTCCTATACCGGAAACAAATTCTAATCGAATGCAATTATCCACAGAGAAATCGAATGACGGCAAAGAGGTCTTGCGGTAAATACTAAACCATTCATTATTGGGAGCGTGTCTGATCAGGATGTTGTCATTATCAGCATCTTTGATAGCAAACATCCCTGTTTGATACGAAAGTCCCAAGTGCTGAGATGTTTTTTCTTCTCCTTGTATGCTACCAACAAATTCCAAGTCACCCAAATAATAAAGGATTCCTTCATTCGCTAAATGTGCGTACTCAACTCCCGAATTGCTGACGATGTTATCCTTCTCGTTTTTTATAAAAGTACTATTATGAGAACAACCACACAAAAACATAAGGAATGCAAAAATCAAGCATAATAGTTTTTTCATACCAGCACCTCCGTTTATCTATATCCAACTTTATTATACCATAACCATAGTTAATTTCAATAATTTAACGATTATCGGCTACAATTTAACGATTGCCCCTATAAATCAACGATTATGCCAGTGTTTTAACGATTATTTGCCTTTTAACGATTTGAAACGGAAACAAATGAAAATACAAGGGATTTTGCTCCTCGAAAAGTTCTCAAAATGCTGATTTGGGGTATAAAATAACCGTCATTCCGTTGTATCAGAATGACG
Source organism: Acutalibacteraceae bacterium (assembly GCA_045643925.1). Taxonomy (GTDB): domain Bacteria; phylum Bacillota; class Clostridia; order Oscillospirales; family Acutalibacteraceae; genus DTU089. The sequence continues at coordinate 1,027 of JAZRFZ010000176.1, forward strand.
GTTATTCTTTGGCGGAGACGGCGAGATTCGAACTCGCGGGGGATTGCTCCCTAACTGATTTCGAGTCAGCCCCGTTATGACCACTTCGATACGTCTCCATATATTTTTAATGCCTTGTTATTTTATCAAAGGGGGAGCGTTATGTCAAGAATATTTATTCAGTAAATTCTTTGTGAATTGTTTTTAAAAACTTAATCAGAAATTTGAATTTACAGGTTACAATCAGTAATGTACTGTATTGTTACAAACTTATTACATTATTATGGTATCGTTGACTTTAAATGAGTATTGTGGTAGAATTACCGTGTTAAAATATGTTTTATCGGGGTGGCAATATGAAGAATAGTTCTGTTGTTTTTTTCACCGACCATAAGGAAAATCATGCAAAGCTTATTGAGTTGCTTGATGTCAACACAAACCTTACTGTCTGCTCTTACTCATCAGATAGTTGGGATAATGTTGATTTCTATTCAAATAAGAACATCTGCTTTGTAATTGATGAAATGCCCCAGGATAAAGAGGCTGTCTGGATAATTTCCAAGTTGTCCGAGAACGGTCTTTTTGCAGAGGTACCCATTCTTTTTACAACATTCAGTGCGATGTATGAATTTGATAAATCGGGCTTCGCTTCCTTTGCTTATGATGTTTTGCCCGAGCCCTTTGATTATGAGATTGCTTATCGCAGACTTATGAATATTGCGGAAATCCGTCAACTTAAGTTTCAGATATACAATCTGACACAGATTCACACAAAGCGTATTCTTAACCAGGCGAATAAGCTGAAGGAACAAAATACCAAGATGCAGACTATGAACTACGACTTGGTTGAGCTTCTTGTTGCTGCTATCGAGAGCCGTGATTTAGGCTCAGGTCAGCACATCAAGCGTATTCGTTTATTTACAAAAGCACTTACCGACTCTGTTATGGAGCTTTTCCCTGAGTATGGTATCACAAAGGAACGGGCAGAGTACATATACTATGCCTCATCAGTTCACGATATAGGTAAAATTGCCATTCCTGATGCGATTATGCTCAAGCCGGGCAGACTTACTCCCGAAGAGTTTGAGATTATGAAAACCCACACTGTGCGCGGTTACAAGCTCCTTAATATGCTTGATGACATCAGCACACAGAACGAATATTTTAAATATTGTCAGGAAATCTGCCATTACCACCATGAACGTTGGGATGGTAGGGGATACCCTGAAGGACTTAAGGGTGATGAGACACCCGTTTCCGCGCAGATTGTTGCGATTTGCGACTGTTATGATGCGCTTACAAGTCACAGACCATATAAAACAGCTCTTTCTCATCAGGATGCCGTCGATTTGATTATGAGTGGCGGTTGCGGTGAATTTTCACCTCAGATGTTGAAGGCGTTTGATAACGCGCTTAATAAATTTGCAAAAATCGAAAGGGAGTTTAAAGCCAAGGAAATTGCTCCTGAGGAATTGGAGCGTATCGAATATACAACTGAAAAGGCTGTTAACTCAGATAAATCCACCAAGATTTCTGCTAATATCGGCGAAAGTGAAGAGCGTATCTTGTCCTCACACGATATGGTTTTTGAGGCGGATATCAAGAATGGTTACTTCTCAGTTCTGCGTGGTATCTGGACATGGCTTTTCCCGTATGTTCCCAAGAACTTTACTGAGGTTATATCTCAGTGCCTTAAGATGTGTCACCCTGCGGATGCGGCAAGATTTGCAGCTAAAATCAATATTCCCACATTCCAGCAGTTGTGCAAACAGGGCAAGAGAAAAACAAGAGTTGAATTTCGTCTTATCAAGGACGGTGTTGAGCTTCTTGTTGTGGGTGTTATCGTTTTCGTTACTGATGATGAAAAGAACCTTATCGGTGTAAACGGCTTCTTTAATGTTTACGATGATGATGAAGAAGTCCACAGTGACATCAAACGTGGATTCGGTGTAACCGACCCGCTCACGGGACTTTCCCTGCAGAAACAGTTTGAACGTGACGTCAACTTATATATAAAGCAGAATAGCAATTCCAAAAATCTGCTTATTCATATTGATATTGATAATATGAGCCTGTGCAACAACTTCTTCGGCTACGAGTACGGCAATGCTCTTATTAAGGAATTTGCATCTATGCTTAAGGGTATTACAGGCAAGGATAAGATTGTTTGTAAGGCTGCGTCTGACAAGTTCCTGCTGTTTGTTAAGAATGTTGTCAATCAGGCGGAGGTTCTCGTATTCATTGAGATGCTTCACAACCTTCTTCGTAAGCCCTATTCCACAGGCAAGGAAAGTGGTGTGTTCACTGCATCTATGGGTATTTCACGTTACCCTAATGACGGTGATGATTTCAAGAGTCTTTCTATGGCTGCGGAATATGCTGCAAAGACTGCTAAAATGAATGGACCCGGTTCGTATTCCTTCTTCACCAATTCCATGCAGGCGCTTGCCAACTATGGTTCTGATGAATTTCAAGGCAGAAAACGTGACCGTGACGCTGACTATGAGCCTAAGTTCATTCCTGTTGTTGATGCTGCTACGGGTAAGCTTGTTTGCTATGATTATATTCCATACACAATGTATGAAAATTCAGTTTGCATTACAACTGAGGTTTATTATGAGCTTAACAAAAATTCTGCAAATTCAAAGAATCTGAGTATTCTTTCGGTTAAATCCCTCTTGTTCACGCTTATGCGATTGAAACGAGCAGGTAAGAAAATACCGCCTGTATCGGTCTATACAACCCTCACTTCCGAGGATTTACCCGGTTTTATACAGGAGATTACCACAATTACTACCGAAAATGATTGTAGCGGAATTGATTTATGTGTGCTTATTCCTCAGGACATTTTTGAGCAGCTTAATATAAACAAGATCAAGTCCCTTTCCGAATATCTTCACGGACTCGGGTTTAAGATGGGTGTTTATCTGCTCGGTGCAAGGTATATTCACAACAACTGTTACAGTCACGGTGTGTTTGACCGATTTGTAATGAAGTCACAGTACGTTGAGCATTCAATCAGTTCGGGCAATCATTTGCAGTACTGTGTTGATACACTGAATGTTCTTCATAAATTTGTTGATGATGTTTCAATTCCTACTACCATCGCAAGCAGTGACAAGGCTTTGATGTTTGGTGCAGGTGTAACAAAGTTCTCTTACTGTGAAGCGCCTGTGACAGGTGCCAATGCTCTTGTGGATGATTTTTCAAAACGCTCAATTTCTACTGAACGCATTGACCGTAGTAAGAACAGGTTTACGGAGCTTAATCCCACTATCGCTTATCATGATATCGTTAGTAGTGATATGGTCTGGTTGTTCTATGACATCAGAAGAAAATCATTCAGCATCAGTCCTAACGCCCTTTCGGTTCTCGGCCCTGAGTTGATGGATGAAGCTAATTTTAATGTTGAGAATGTCTTTAAGAGAATACATCCGGACGACATTCAACAGTTCCAGGAGAGTCTGTCAAATCTCAGAATGAATCTTGGTGTTGTCACTGCTGATGCCCGATGCAAACTCCAAGGGAACAATTACACCAAGCTTCGCACAACCATACTTTGTGTGACTGATGACTCAGGTGCGCCATTGCGTTTCCAGTGTTCAATCACAAAATTACCGTAGTTTTCGGTACATTTCTTCCAGTATTCTTTTTTCAATACGCGATACATAGGAGCGGGAGATTTTCAGTTCTTTTGCAATTTCCTGTTGTGTCAATGGCTCCTTGCCGTCAAGACCGTATCGCTTAACAATTATTTCTTTATCGCGGTTATCAGGCATTGATTTAATTACTTCAACCAGTTTCAATAGCTTATATCGAGTGTCGATGTCATCTACAATGGTGTCCTCTATTGCGATTATGTCCATAAGGGTCAGTGGATTACCTTCACTATCTGTGTCAATGGGGTCATCGAAGGAAATATCTTGTGCTGTTTTTTTACCTGACCTGAAGTGCATAAGTATTTCGTTATCAATACATCGGGCGCAATATGTGGCTAGTTTTACTCCTTTGTCGGGTTTAAAACTGTTGACACCCTTGATTAAACCGATTGTTCCTATTGAAATCAAATCATCCTGCTCCGCGTTAGCAGTATAATATTTTTTTACAACATGGGCTACCAGTCTGAGATTATGTTCTATGAGCATTTTTCGGGCGTTGTCGTCACCCTGCATCATTCTTTCAACATATCCTTCCTCCTCTTTTGGGGATAAGGCCTTGGGGAAAGAATCTGCATCGGTTACGCGTAGTATAAGACAAAGCATCTGTGACAAAAGCGCTAATATATTCATAAAAAACTCCTTTCGTTTTTTAAAATTATATTCGCTGTCGCTTATTGCTTTGCCAGTCCTGAAACGAGGTATTATGAAAAAAATCGAACAGTATCGCACAACGGTGCGAGTATCGGCAATTTCAGTTTTCTGTGTTATATCAACTCTTATTTACTTTCTTGTGTGGGATGTTGCATATAACCCGGATTTTGAGCATCCTTATATTGGTAAGGGTAAGTTATTTATCATAGGTGTTTATTTTACAGTCTTGCTTGTAACCAGCCTTATTCTTGGTTCATACAGGGTAGATGAGCTCAGACGCGGTGAAATTATCTTCTATGAGCTTATTGCACTTGTATTTGCCAATGCAATCGCTTATGCTCAGATTTGTCTTATTGAGGCAGTTATTGCCAATATTTCGGGTATGTTATTCGCAATGTGTATGCAGGTGCTTGTGCTTATTGTGTGGACATACTCTGCAGTTGCAATCGTTCATTATATGAGTCCGCCTGAGAAGATGATTATCATCTATGGCAGCCACCTTGCTACTGAGATTGTGTACAAGATGAGTCAAATGGAGGACAGATATGTTATAAGCGAATCTGCCAATGTTGACGAAGGCTTTGACAAGCTCTCACAAAAGATTGAGCGCTTTGACAATGTAATAATATGCGATGTTCCTGCACGATTAAGAAACGACTTGCTTAAATTCTGCTACCAGCAGAAAAAGTCCATTTACCTTATTCCGAAAATCTCTGATATTATTGTTCGAAGTGCATCTGATATCACTTACTTTGATTCTCCCATAATGAAGTGCTCATCAACAGGACTTACTGTTGAGCAAAGTGCTCTCAAGCGCATTCTTGATGTGGTTTTATCATCTATTGCACTTATTGTTTCCTCACCGGTTTTCCTTGTGGTGGCACTTGCGATCAAGATGTATGACGGTGGTCCCGTATTCTACAAGCAACGCCGTTGCACTATGGATTTGAAGCCCTTTGACATTCTGAAATTCAGAAGTATGGTTGTGGATGCGGAGAAGGATGGTCCTCAACCTGCTGTTGATAACGATAAGCGTATTACTCCCATCGGCAAGGTGATAAGAGGACTTCGTATCGATGAATTACCTCAGCTCATCAACATTATCAAGGGTGATATGTCCATTGTTGGTCCCAGACCCGAACGAATTGAGCATGTTGAGAAATACTCCGAGGAAATTCCCGAGTTCGTTTGTCGTTATAAGGTTAAGGGTGGTCTTACAGGCTATGCACAGGTGTTTGGTAAATATAACACCTCTGCGTATAACAAACTCAAGATGGACCTTATGTATATACAGAACTATTCACTTGCACTTGACTTCAAGCTTATACTTATGACTGTTAAGATTCTTTTCAAGAAAGAAAGCACAGAGGGCTTTAAGGTGAAAAGTAAAAAAGAAAACGAGGGATAATAATCTTGAATTTATATTATATGATTCTTGCGGGCGGTGTGGGCTCACGAATGAACTCACCCGAGTTACCCAAGCAATTTTTAAAGGTCAAGGATGAGCCTATACTCATCAGAACAGTCAGGAATTTTGAGGATTTCGGCTCATTCAGGGCGGGTGTTATCTGTTGCCCGGTTGATTGGGTTGAATATACCAAGGCTACATTGCTGGAATACGGCATTTCACTTGACCATATAAGCGTTATTCCCGGCGGTAAAAATCGCAACAGCTCCGTTAAAAACGGTTGTCGTTTTCTCAGCAAAAACTTCAATATTACAGAGGATGATGTGGTGCTGACTCACGATGCGGTTCGACCTTTCTTCGATGCACGCATTATCAAGGATAATATTCAAGCCGTCAAGGAATACGGCGCCTGTAATACTGTTATGCCTGTGTTTGACTCAATTCTCAGGAGCAGTACAGGAGAGTTTTTTACAGAGCACCTTCGCAGGGCAGAGCTCTACAGAGTTCAAACGCCTCAATCATTCAGACTCAGTGAGCTTGATAACCTTATAAATTCACTGTCTGAAAAGGAATTAGAGGAATATACAGATGTGGCATCCATATTTGCTGACAGGGGATACCGTATAAAGCTTGTTGAAGGACTTGATTGTAACATCAAAATTACCACGCCCTTTGACCTTGCGGTAGCAGAGGCTGTTGTAGAAAATATGCCGTAATTCATTTAATCTGTTTCAAAAACCGTTCTTAAATGAGAAAAAGCAAAATATTTCTTTAAAATTGATAAAAATTTTTTAAAAAGTATAAACATTTATGAAATAATGTGATATAATGTTTCAGTTAAAATGATTGATTTCAGTTTTTGCTGATTATTTAAAGGAGGCGTTTTTCCTTTATGGCTATAAAACGTTCTGGAAACGGTGCTTCACGTGCCCCAAAGGTTAAAAAGCAGCGCAAAGAACATCCTGTGCTCCGAGTTATTTTCGGTACCATTTTCACAATTACCGCTATCATTGGTATTTGTGGCACAGTTGCCTGTTCTTATGTTTACAACTTTGCTGTCGATTACATCGAAAACGAAGAAAATGCTATGGACCTGGATGTCTATAAGGCAAATCAGGCTCAGACAAGTATTATCTACGCTTATGATGGGGATAAACAGCTTGTTGAGTTGTTGCGTTTACATGGCGCGGAGAATCGTGTGTGGATTGACTACGATGATATTCCTGATACAATGATTGATGCTTTCCGCGACCTTGAGGACAAGCGTTTCTATGAGCATCAGGGTGTTGACTGGACTCGTACAATCCTTGGTGTTGTTAAATCAGGCTTTGAGCAGGGTGGTTCAACTATCACTCAGCAGCTTATCAAGAACCTTAC
>JAZRFZ010000177.1:0-3532 GCA_045643925.1 Acutalibacteraceae bacterium
GGTTTTACATCCGTTTTTAATGCTTAAAAAATCGGTTGCGGGTAACCCACAACCGATTTTAATTTTAATTATTCAACTACGCTGAAAGAAGTCATTGTTCTGAGAATCATATTGAGGAATGAACGGATAAGAGCAATGATATCAACCTGCTGGGGAGCTGCAGGACCTCTGTTAATGAGTGATGCCATGTTACCATCGTCACAAACAAAAGCCTGTGTAAGAGTTACGCCGCCTTCACCAACAAGCTCTGCACGAACGTAGCAGCTGATGTCCTCTGTGTGCTCACGGAGATAAACCTTGGAAACAACTGTGCCATTTACTGACTTTGTCTCTGTGCGGATAATCTTGCCGTCTGCAATCCAGTTAATCTTATCAGTATTCTTACCGATGATTGTGATGCAATCGCTGTCCTCATCAACTGTGATGCATGTAACCTGAGGATATGCATCGCCGTTGCCGATTCTGTCGCCGCCATCATATCTGGAAACTGCGAAGAATGTACCATTCTCCATAGCTGTCTTAACATTTGCCATTGAGTAAGAAGGCATTACGAAATCCATATAGCAGGTATCGATATCGTCTGTTCTGTGAGCATCGTTGTTAGCAAAGCCCCAAACATTTCTGCCCTCGGGGATAACAACCTTAAGTATCTCATCCCAAAGAACACGGTCATTACGTGTGGGACGGTCAAATGCGTTGTAAACCTCAAAGCCAAGGCATGAATCGTATTTTCTGTAAATGTTTGCGAAGAACTGAACGTTCTGGGGATCCATAGCAATCTGCTTACCCTTTGTCATAGGCTCACCGTTAACGTCAAGAACAGGGTTGCCTTCTTCATCATAAACAGGAGTAGTATCTGCTGAGCTGAGCCAATCACCGGGGTGGTTGATATGTGAAATACCGCCTGCCTCGTCAATCATCTTAACCATTGTTTCGAAGTCGCCCTCGTTACCCATAATACCCTCAACACGGTTGTCCTTCATAAAGTAACCGTTGATGTGGTTCTTCTGCATAACAAGGTAGTTAGCCTCGATACCACCTGTTACACACTGCATACCGCGTTCATTTTTACGGAATGTTGTGCCTGTTCTGTATGTACCGTTGAGGATACCCTCATACTCTTCATCAGTAAGATGCTTCTGATTGTTGAGCATTGCGTAGTTGTAGTAGTACAAGGGAAGTAATGTGGGTGTTTCGTTCCACGGAACACCGATAACACCGTGGTCAGCCATACCGAGGATGTCAAAATCCCTGTTATAGTGTCCCTTAACCATTGCTTCAAGGTTGATGTTAGCATCACTATAGGTAGAATGTGTGTGAAGATTTGTTTTGTAATGGTTTGCATCATTACCCAAATAAGCCATAACGCTCTCATAAGGGTTAGTGATTTTGTAGTCAACTGTCTTTGCGGCAACAGCAGATGTTGCAAAAAGACCGCAAAGTAAAGTCATAACCATTATTACGGAAATTACCTTTAATGAAATTTTTTTCATGGTATTTGCCCCCTTTATAACAGTGATTATACCAATATAAATCAAAACTGTCAACGAAAAAAGCCAAATTTTCACATTATAAGTATGTAATATATATAAAAAAGAAAAAACAACGGCCATTTCTACCCAAATAAAATCTTTTTATTTCCTTTGGGAGTGTAAAACAGGGCTTTAATAGCCTTAAACCCTTAACTATGTTCAAAGGAGTTTAAGGTGCAGAGCATTTTAAGTTTTAATAGCTTTCGTTCAGACGAAATGACAAACACACCGCAAGGCTTTATACCTTACGGTGTGTTCTCATAAAATACTAAATTTAAACCTGTTAAATTCCTTTTTAATACATTCCGCCGCCCTGTGCTGCCGCCATAGCTGCTGCACTTGCCGCTGCATCTGCTGCGGGGTCGGGTTTGTCTGTAACAAGGCTTTCGGTTGTAAGAACCATAGCTGCTACACTTGATGCATTCTGAAGTGCGGAACGAGTAACCTTTGTGGGGTCAAGAATACCTGCCTCGGTCATATCTGTGTATTCCTCAGAAGCGAAGTTGAAGCCGTAGCCCTCCTTGCCTGAACGGAGAATACCGTCGATAATAACTGAACCTTCAAGACCTGCATTTGCTGCAATCTGACGAACAGGCTCTTCGATAGCCTTACGAACAATCTTTGCACCTGTCTTTTCGTCTGCATCTGTGAGTGAAAGGATGTATTCGTCAAGTGCGGGAATTGCATTGAGAAGTGCAACGCCACCACCTGCAACATAGCCCTCTTCAATAGCTGCCTTTGTTGCTGCAAGAGCATCTTCAATACGGAGCTTCATTTCGCGCATTTCTGTTTCAGTTGCCGCACCAACACGGATAACTGCAACACCACCTGCAAGCTTTGCAAGTCTTTCCTGAAGTTTTTCACGGTCAAAGTCAGATGTTGTAACCTCAATCTGTGCCTTAATCTGTGCAACTCGTGATGCGATTTCATCCGCATTACCTGCACCGTCAACGATGATTGTGTTCTCCTTGCTGATTTTAATCTGACGTGCACGGCCAAGCTGTGAAACGTCAGCATCCTTAAGGTCAAGACCAAGCTCCTCTGTGATAACCTCACCACCTGTAAGGATAGCAATGTCACGGAGCATTTCTTTTCTTCTGTCACCGAAACCGGGAGCCTTAACACCAACGCAGGTGAATGTACCACGGAGCTTGTTTACGAGGATTGTTGCAAGAGCTTCACCCTCGATATCCTCAGCAACGATAACAAGCTTCTTACCTGCCTGAACAATCTTCTCAAGGAGAGGAAGAATCTCCTGAATATTTGTGATTTTCTTGTCTGTGATAAGAATGAAGGGATCGTCAATAACTGCTTCCATCTTATCTGTATCGGTTACCATATAGGGAGAGATGTAACCGCGGTCAAACTGCATACCCTCAACAACATCACAGCTTGTTTCAGCAGTTTTGCTTTCCTCAACTGTGATAACACCGTCAGATGTTACCTTATCCATTGCTTCTGCAATAAGGTTACCAACATTTTCATCTGCTGAGGAGATAGTTGCAATTCGTGCAATATCGCTTGAGCTTGTTACGGGCTTTGAGTTAGCCTTGATTGTTGAAACAACGTTTTCAACTGCATTCTTGATACCTCTTTTAAGTACCATGGGATTTGCACCTGCAACAACGTTCTTCATACCCTCGCGAACAAGAGCCTGTGCAAGGAGTGTAGCAGTTGTTGTACCGTCACCTGCAACGTCGTTTGTTTTTGTTGCAACCTCTTTAACAAGCTGTGCACCCATATTTTCAAAGGGGTCTTCAAGTTCAACTTCCTTTGCAATAGTAACACCGTCATTTGTGATGAGGGGTGCGCCGTACTTCTTGTCAAGAACAACATTTCTGCCCTTGGGGCCTAATGTGATTTTAACTGTATCGCTGAGCTTATCAATACCTGCCTGAAGAGCTCTGCGAGCGTCTTCGCCATAGATTATCTGTTTAGCCATAATAAATATCCTCCGTGTGGTGTGATTTTAAAAATTTATTCAACAATAGCAAGAATAT
>JAZRFZ010000178.1:0-13038 GCA_045643925.1 Acutalibacteraceae bacterium
ATAAAGTGGTATCTTATTACTCGGTGTGTATGGGTGAATTATGCCATTTTCCCATATTTGCCTATCTAATTATCGGAGGTGAAAATACTTGCCAACATTTAATCAGCTCGTTCGTAGCGGAAGACAATCTCTCGAAAAGAAGTCAAAGGCTCCTGCTCTCGGTAAGGGTCTCAACTCTAAGAAGAATGTTTTAACAAACAACAATTCTCCTCAGAAGCGTGGTGTTTGTACAGTTGTTAAGACTGACACACCCAAGAAGCCCAACTCAGCTCTTAGAAAGCTCGCCAGAGTACGTCTCACAAACGGAATCGAAGTTTCAGCTTACATTCCCGGCGTGGGTCACAATCTTCAGGAGCATAGCGTAGTGCTTATCCGTGGTGGTCGTGTTAAGGACCTTCCTGGTGTGCGTTACCACATCGTTAGAGGTACACTCGATGCACAGGGTGTTGCTAACAGGATGCAGAGCCGTTCAAAGTACGGTGCAAAGCGTCCCAAAGCAGGTAAGAAATAATCTTATTTTGCTTTCAGATTTTTCTCGGACAAATCTTCTTGCAGGCTGAATTTTTATTCAACCAATGGTAAGTATTTTTATTAACTTTATTTATATAGAGTTGTAAAAGCCATTGGCGCCACGGGAAAGATAGTCACTCGAGTACCTATGATATCATTAATATGAAGGAGGGAAGCGAAGTGCCAAGAAGAGGCCAGATTGCAAAACGTGATGTTTTGCCGGATCCGCTTTACAACTCAAAGCTTGTTACAAGGCTTATTAACAATGTTATGTTAGATGGTAAGAAGGGTGTTGCACAGAGAATTGTGTACGACGCATTCGATATCATCAAGGAGCAGACTGGTAAAGAACCTCTTGAGGTTTTTGAAGCTGCTATGGAGAACGTTATGCCCGTTCTCGAGGTAAAAGCTCGCCGTGTTGGTGGTGCTACTTACCAGGTTCCGATCGATGTTCGTCCCGAAAGACGTGAAACACTCGGTCTCCGTTGGATTGCAACTTATTCTCGTGCTCGTTCAGAGCGTACAGCTAAGGAAAGACTTGCTAACGAGATTCTTGATGCAACTAACTCAATGGGTGCTGCCTTCAAGAAAAAAGAAGACATGCACAAGAACGCAGAGGCAAACAAGGCTTTTGCACATTTCAGATGGTAATTGTCTGAAAATCTATAAAATAATTCGGAGGATATTATGCCAAGACAGGTATCTTTACAGCAGACCAGAAATATTGGTATTATGGCTCACATTGACGCTGGTAAAACTACCACAACTGAGCGTATTCTTTTCTACACCGGTGTTAACCATAAGTTAGGCGAGACCCATGACGGTGCTGCTACAATGGACTGGATGGCACAGGAGCAGGAAAGAGGTATTACAATTACTTCTGCTGCTACTACATGTTTCTGGAACGGCAACAGAATCAACATCATTGACACTCCCGGTCACGTTGACTTCACAGTTGAGGTTGAGCGTTCACTTCGTGTTCTTGACGGTTCTGTTACAGTTCTCTGTGCAAAGGGTGGCGTTGAGCCCCAGTCAGAAACTGTTTGGAGACAGGCTGATAAGTACAGAGTTCCTCGTATGATCTACGTTAACAAGATGGACATTATGGGTGCAGACTTCTATAATGTTCTCGGTATGGTTAAAGATCGTCTCAAATGTAATGCTGTTCCGATTCAGCTCCCCATCGGTTCAGAGTCCACTTTCAAAGGAATTATCGACCTTGTTGAAATGAACGCAGTCGTTTACTATGACGATATGGGTAAGGACATCAGAGTTGAAGAAATTCCTGCTGATATGGTTGAACTCGCTGAAAAGTATCGTGCAGAGCTTATCGAGCATGTTGCTGAGCAGGATGACGAGCTTATGATGAAGTATTTCGAAGGTGAAGAACTCACTATCGACGAAATCAAAACTTGCATCAGAAAAGCTACAATTGCTAACGACATGGTTCCGATCGTTTGCGGTACTTCATACAAGAACAAAGGTGTTCAGAAGCTTCTTGACGCTGTTGTGGACTACATGCCCGCACCCACAGACGTTGAAGCTATTAAGGGTATTAACCCTGATACAGAAGAAGAAGAGGTTCGTAACTCATCTGATACAGAGCCTTTCGCAGCTCTTGCATTCAAGATTGCTACAGACCCCTTCGTTGGTAAGCTCTGCTATTTCAGAGTTTACTCAGGTAAGATTGAAACAGGTACATCTGTTTACAACTCAGTAAAGGATGACAACGAGCGTATCGGTCGTATCCTTCAGATGCACGCTAATGACCGTAAGGACATTGATTGCTGCTATGCAGGTGACATCGCTGCTGCTGTTGGTATCAAGAGAACAACAACAGGTGACACTCTTTGTGATAAGAATCACCCCGTTATTCTCGAATCAATGGAATTCCCTGAGCCCGTTATCCGTGTTGCTATTGAGCCCAAGACCAAAGCAGGTCAGGAGAAGATGGGTATCGCTCTTGCAAAACTTGCAGAAGAGGATCCCACATTCAAGTGCTACACAGACGAAGAGACAGGCCAGACAATCATCGCAGGTATGGGTGAGCTTCACCTTGAAATCATCGTTGATAGACTTCTTCGTGAATTCAGAGTTGAAGCTAACGTAGGTAAGCCTCAGGTTGCTTACAGAGAAACCATCACTGCAGAGGCAAGTGCAGACACCAAGTTTGCACGTCAGTCAGGTGGTCACGCGCAGTACGGTCACCTTAAGTTTCGTATCGAGCCCAATGAGGGTAAGGGTTACGAGTTTGTTAACGCTATCGTCGGCGGTGCTATTCCTAAGGAATTCATCGGTCCTGCTGAAGCTGGTATTAAGGGCGCAATGCTCTCAGGTGTTCTTGCAGGTTACAACGTTGTTGACGTTAAGGTTACTCTTTTTGACGGTTCATACCACGATGTTGACTCATCAGAACTTGCCTTCAAGACTGCAGGTTCTATGGCTTTCAAAGAGGCTATGAGCAAGGCTTCACCCGTTCTTATGGAGCCCATCATGAAGGTAACAGTAGTAGTACCCACAGAGTACATCGGTGATGTTCTCGGTGACCTTACTTCCCGCCGTGGTCTTCCCCAGGGTCAGGAAGATAGAAATGGTGCTGCTGAAATCATTGCACACGTTCCTCTTTCAGAGATGTTGGGTTATGCAACAGACCTCCGTTCTAAGACACAGGGCCGTGGTCAGTATGTAATGGAACCCTACAACTATCAGGCAGTTCCCAGAAACATTGCTGAAAAGATTATGGACGAGCGTGCAAAATAATTAAAAATCTTAATAAACCCTTGGTTTTGCTAAGATTTTTAAAAAAACTATTGAATTATAACGAGTTATTTGATAAGATAACATCGTACTAATTAAAATTTTAGGAGGAAATTTCCAATGGCTAAACAGAAATTCGAAAGAAATAAGCCCCACGTTAACATTGGTACTATTGGTCACGTTGACCATGGTAAGACAACTCTTACAGCTGCTATCACAAAGACCCTCTCACTCAGAGGCTATGCACAGTTCGAAGACTATGCAAACATCGATAAGGCTCCTGAAGAGAGAGAGCGTGGTATCACAATCAACACAGCTCACGTTGAGTACGAAACAGACAACCGTCACTATGCTCACGTTGACTGCCCCGGCCATGCTGACTACATCAAGAACATGATCACTGGTGCTGCTCAGATGGACGGCGCTATCCTCGTTATCGCTGCTACTGATGGTCCTATGGCTCAGACTAAGGAGCACCTTCTCCTTGCTCGTCAGGTTGGCGTTCCCTACATCGTAGTATTCCTCAACAAGTGTGACCTTGTTGACGACCCCGAGCTTCTTGAGCTCGTTGAGATGGAAGTTCGTGAGACTCTTGATTCTTACGAGTTCCCCGGCGACGATACACCCATCATCAAGGGTTCTGCTTTCCAGGCTCTTGACTCAGCTTCAAACGACATCAGCGATCCCGTATATGCTCCCATCGTAGAGCTTATGGAAGCTGTTGATAGCTATATCCCCACTCCTGACCGTATGGCAGACCTTCCCTTCCTTATGCCCGTTGAGGACGTATTCACAATCACAGGTCGTGGTACAGTTGCAACTGGTAGAGTAGAGCGTGGTCAGCTTAAGGTTGGTGACGAACTCGAAATCGTTGGTCTTAAAGAAGAAAGCAGCAAGACTGTTTGTACAGGTGTTGAGATGTTCCACAAGCTCCTCGACTATGCTGAGGCTGGTGACAACATCGGTGCTCTCCTTCGTGGTGTTGACCGTAAGGGTATCGAGCGTGGTCAGGTTCTTTGCAAACCCGGCTCAATCAAGCCCCACACAAAGTTCAAAGGTCAGGTTTACGTTCTTTCTAAGGACGAAGGTGGCCGTCATACACCTTTCTTCAACAACTACAGACCTCAGTTCTTCTTCAGAACAACTGACGTTACAGGTACAATCTTCCTTCCCGAAGGAACAGAGATGTGCATGCCCGGCGATAACGTTGAAATGAGCGTTGAGCTTATCACTCCTATCGCTATCGAAAAGGGTCTTCGTTTTGCTATCCGTGAAGGTGGTAGAACAGTTGGTTCAGGTGCTGTTACAGACATCATCGAATAATCAACAAAAAGTTAAAGATACTTTTAATCTCCCTCGGTTATCCGGGGGAGAGTTTTTTTATCATAATGGGTTTAATATTGACATTCGTCTCATAAAATAGTAAAATAGTTGCAAATCAATTAAATAGGAGGCAGTTATGGAATCAATATTCTTAAGCGAGTTTATAGTTAATATTGACGTAGCTATCTATCAGTTCGTTGACAGTATTATGAATACAACTCTTAATACTATCTTCACAATCATCACACATCTCGGTGATTCTCCCGGTATTATCTGGTTTGTATTGGGCATTTGTCTTCTCATTCCCCGTAAGACAAGAAAGCTTGGTGTACTCCTCTTTGCGGGTCTTGCAATCTCATCAGTTATCAACAATCTTTGTCTTAAGGAAATTATCGAGAGACCTCGTCCCTACAACCTTGACCCCGAGGTTTGGGCAAATGCAGGTTACGAGTACGTATGGCCCGGTCTTATTAAGCAGAGCAGTAGCTGGTCATTCCCCTCAGGTCACACATCAACCTCTATCGGTGCCGCATTTGCGCTCCTTTTAGGTTGCCGTAAGAAAGAATTGGCAGTTGGTATTCCTGCTTTCATTATTTCACTTCTTATCGGTTTCTCAAGAATCTATGTTCATGTTCATTATCCCACAGACGTTATTGCAGGTGCAATAGTTGGTCTTGTTGCAGGTCTTATTACATACGTTATTTTCAAAAAACTCGTATTCCCCAAGGCTGTTCCTGCAATCGAAAAGAAGCTTAACAAGAAGCTTATTGAACAGTAAAAAAATAACGGTTGAGGTTTTTCCTCAACCGTTTGTTTTTTTATTCACCTTTTGGAGTAATCAAATCAATACATCCTACGGGGCAAACCTCGTGACATTTGCCGCAACCGATACATTTTTCGGGGTCAACGGTTGCAAGGAAATTTTCAACCTTGATTGCGCCCTGCTCACAGGTTTTCATACATTTCATACAACCGATACAAGCGGCTTTGCAGTGCTTTCGGGCCACAGCACCCTTTTCCTTGTTATTGCAAAGAACGGCGGACTGTGTAACGTTAAGAGGCACCATTTTAATAAGCTTCTTGGGACAAGCTTTTACGCACTTTTTACAGCTGTGACAAGCGATTGTAGAAATACGCGCAACACCGTCACAGATGTGAATTGCATCGAAGTCGCAAGCATCTACACAATCACCGAGACCGAGACAACCGTAGCTGCATTCCTTTGCACCACCGAAAAGCTGTGAAGCCATACGGCAGCTACTAACACCTTGGTAATTCATCTTGTCTTCAGAGTTTGTTGAGTTACCAAGACAGTGAACAACTGCAACAGTGGGAAGAACCGACGATGCAGATGTGCCGAGAATTTCTGCAATCTGTGTTGCGGTGGCATTTCCACCGGGTGCACAAAGGTTTGTTTCAGTTGCCTTTCCGCTTGAAAGGGCGGCGGCATAACCAGCACAACCTGAGAAACCGCAAGCACCACAGTTGGCACCGGGTAAGCACTCAGTAATAGCTTCTGCTTTTTCATCAACGGGAACTGCCATAATCTTTGATGCAATGGCAAGACCAAGACCAAGCAGAAGACCGATACCTGCAACAAGAATAACGGGTAATAAAATTGTATTCATAATTATTTACCCTCCTTAACCGAATATGCCATCAACGACACCTGAGAATCCAAGGAAGGAAACAGAAGTGAGTGAAGCGGCAATGAGTGTTGAGGGAAGACCCTTAAGGCACTCGGGAATATCGGCAGTTTCAAGTCTTGAACGAACACCGGCAAAGATAAGCATTGCTACCATAAAGCCGATACCAGCGCCAAGAGAGTTCACCATTGACATACCAAAGGAATAACCATTGTCAAGGTTAAGAAGAACTACACCGAGAACTGCACAGTTTGTTGTGATAAGGGGCAAGTAAATACCCAAAGCATTATAAAGTGATTTGATGTACTTTTTGAGAACAATTTCAACAAGCTGAACAAGTGCAGCTATGATAAGAATGAATACAATAGTCTGTAAGTATTCCAAATCATTTTTTACAAGAAGTGTGTTGATAGGGTAGGTAACTGCAGTTGAAATAAGCATAACGAAGATAACTGCAACACTCATACCGAGAGCAGTGTCAACTTTTTTGGAAACACCGAGGAAAGGACAGATACCCAAGAATTTACAAAGAACGAAGTTCTCTGTGAGGATAGCGGTAAGAATTACCGAAAAGATTTGTGCTGCTGTCATATCTTCTTATCCTCCTCTCGTGAAACTACCTTTGAACAGGTTTTTGCCAAAGGACAGCTCTCGCATCCGTGAAGCTCTGCCTTAGGCAATTTTTTCTTTTCACTGATTGCATTTGAGAGAGCAATAAGCACACCAAATACGAAGAAACCACCTGCGGGAAGGATGAATAATGTCATGGGTGTGTTGAGGATTGTAACACCGTTAAAGCCACCGAGAACATTTTCACCAAATACTGATAACAGATTCTGTGCATCAACAAAGAGTGAGCCGTTACCCAGGAATTCTCTTACAGTTGCCATACAGAACAATGCTGCTGTAAATCCGACGCCCATACCCAAGCCGTCAACTGCAGAGGCGATAACAGGGTTCTTGTTAGCAAAAGCCTCGGCTCTGCCAAGAATGATGCAGTTAACAACTATAAGGGGAAGGAATACGCCGAGTGCGGCATCAAGTGCGGGTACAAAGGCTTTGACGAGCATCTGAACCAGAGTAACGAATGATGCAATAATAACAACATAGGCAGGGATACGAACCTTGTCAGGAATAACCTTTCTCAGTGCAGAAATAACAATGTTTGAGCAAACGAGAACGATTGTAGCCGCAATACCCATACCGATAGCATTAACCATAGAGGTTGATGTTGCAAGTGTGGGACAGGTACCGAGAACAAGTCTTAATACAGGGTTTTCCTTTAAAAGACCTTTGGTAAACTCTTTTTTGAGTGAGCATTTCTCTTTAGCCATTGTTATCACCTGCCTTTACTGTTTCATAAGCATTGAATGCCTGATTAACTGCTGTTGTAACAGCCTTTGATGTTATTGTAGCACTTGTAATTGCTTTGATTTCCGTATCGGTGCTTGTGTTTTTGTTAACACCGATATTGCCACCACGGTCAATGTACTGACTTAAAAAGTCCTCGCTATTTGCCTTCATGCCAAGGCCGGGAGTATCGTTGATTGATGTAAGCTTAACACCTGTGATTTTGTTTGTATCGGCAGAAACACCAACCATACAGCTTATGTCACCGCCATAGCTTTTGGATGTTGTGTTGAAAACATAGCCTATAATAGCACCGCTTTCATCAAGGGCATCATAGTAAATAACATCTTCACCGTCAACGTTTACGGTCTTCTCCTCAGAGAAGGATGCGGCATCACTCATAACTGCCGCCTTAGCTTCCGTAGAAGCCTTTACTGCAAGGTCAGCAATTCTGTCCTTTGTCAGCATATTTGTACCTGCAAGGAGTGCTGTGCAAACAAGAGCAATTATAAAAAGCATTATTGCAGGTAATGCAATTTCTTTAAAGTTTTTGTTCTTCATTCTGCTTTAGCCTCCTTTTGCTTTTTTTCTTTAATAAAGCCAAAGGGTTTAAGCTTTGTAAGGTTGTCAATGTGGGGTACAAGAAGGTTCATAAGAATAATACCGAATGAAACGCCCTCGTTGTAGCTACCGAACTGACGTATTACACAGGCAACAAGACCGCAACCAATACCATAAATGATTTTGCCCTTTGATGTAAGGGGACAGGTTGCGTAGTCAGTAGCCATAAAGATAGCACCTATAAGAAGACCGCCACCCATAAGGTTATATGCAAGGTAGTTAAGGTCGAAGCCACCCGCTATGAGCATAAATACAGCAACTGTGCCAATGAACGAAAGGGGAATAGAGGGGGAGATTACCTTGCGTGCAAGAAGATAAATACCACCAAGAATAAGTGCAACTGCACAGGTTTCACCAAGGCAACCACCTCGTGTGCCGAGGAGCATATCAAGAAGGTCTGCAGATGGTGTTGTGCTGTTCTGCAGTTCAAAGAGGGGAGTTGCAGTTGTGACCGCATCCACCTTGTTGCTCCAATCGTAAGGTGCAACCCATGTTGACATGGGACCGGGGAATGATACCATAAGAACGATTCTGCCCATAAGTGCAGGGTTTACGAAGTTTTGTCCGATACCACCGAAGAATTGCTTAACAACTACAATAGCAACGAATGCACCGATAGGTACCATCCATATAGGTAAGGTTGAGGGTAAGTTGAATGCAAGTAACAAGCCTGTTACAACTGCGCTCAAATCACCTAATGTGTTTCTTCGTTTTAAAATTTTGCGTGTTATGTATTCAAACAACATACACGAAATAATGCTGACTGCATTGATGAGCAGTGACCTTGGTCCGAATATTGCAACTGATGCAATGAGAGCGGGAACAAGTGCGATAATTACGTCGCGCATCATACCCTGTGATGTTTCAGGGGATTTGAAGTGAGGAGATGCGGTAACAGTAGGTTTAATTTTCTGAATCAAAGCATTATGAGCCACTTTTTGCACCATCCTCTCTAATCATATCTTTTGCCAATACAAGGTACTGAACAAGGGGTCTGCCTGCGGGACAGGCGTAAGCACAGGTTCCGCATTGCATACATGCAATAACGTTACTGTCTTTAAGACCATCAATATCATGAGCCTTAACAGAGCGCATTACATTTGTGGGCATAAGACCCATAGGACAAACCTGACTGCATCTGCCACAACGGATACAATCGTTGTCGGGCTTATCGATGATTGTGCCCTTCTGGAATGCAAGAATAGCATTATAGCTCTTAATGATTGGCACGTCGGTTGTTACGAGGGCAGTACCCATCATAGGACCACCGGCAATAACCTTGTCAAGGTTTGTTGTGAAGCCACCGCAGAAGTCAATAACGTTGTGAAGACTTGTACCGATAGGTACACGTACATTCTGAGGCTTGATGATTGCGGAGCCGTCAACTGTCATTGAACGGCTTACAAGGGGCTTACCTGTTTCCAGATATCTGCCGATAAAGGCGGTACTTGTAACGTTCATTACGATAACGCCAACATCTGCAGGTAATTTGCCGAGAGGAATTTTTCTGCCTGTTGCAGAGTAAACAATCATCTTCTCAGCACCCTGAGGATAGCGTGATTTAAGTGCCATAACCTTTATTGAGCCGTCACCAACTTCGTTGGCAACCTTCTGCAAAGCCTCAATAGCCTTGGGCTTGTTGTCTTCAACGGCAATAACTGCATGGGGGATATTGAGGTATTCTTTGATAATCATAAGACTGCGGATAATGTAAAGTGTATTATCAAGGCACTCACGATAGTCAACAGTAATATGAGGTTCACACTCTGCCGCATTTACAACGATTGTGTCAATGGGCTTGTCGGGTGAAAGTGCAAACTTAACGTGACTTGGGAAGCCTGCACCACCAAGACCTACAAGACCTGAATCACGCACTGCCTTGCGGAAAGAGTCTGCATCTGTAACCTTGGGTGGCTCGATGCCCTCAAAGAGAGCCATTTCACCATCGGACTCAATAGTTACAGCGGGAGCCATACGACCGTTTGCAAGAACGGTATCAGCAATGGCAGTAACCTTACCTGATATTGAAGCGTGAATTGGTGCGGAAATAAATTTATCAGAATCACCGATAACCTGACCAACCTTCACAATGTCACCAACCTTAACGGTAGGTGAGCAGGGTGCACCGATGTGCTGTTGCATAGGCAAAACAACCTTATCGGGTGCAGGCATACGGATGATTCTGCAATCCTCCGTGTTTTTGTTGTGGGGTACTTTAACTCCGCCACGGCCTCGGGCAATGGGTGAAAGTACACCTGCAATGTGTTTTAACATTTTTCTGATCTACCCCTTTTTAGCGTTTTGTGTAAAACGCTGTGATAGTTTTCTTGTTTGTTCATATAATCTGGTGTGGCTGATACCAAAAATCATACCGGTAATTATACCGAAGGATAAACCTGTTGCAACAAGTATTCCTGCAAGTGGTATTACAGCTTTACCTAATATAATAACGGCAACAATGAATTGTCCTATGTTGTGGAACACGGCGCACAACACACCGATGCCGATATAACCTATTCTGTTTGGTTTGGCTTTTAGTAATAAAAGAAGAACAGCAAGGCTTAATAGCCCACCACAAAGACTCATAAAAAATGCGGTTGTTCCTCGGGTAATAAGTGCAAACATTGCTTTGAACAGGGTAATCCCTAAAGCGTAAGGTGCACCTAAGGTGGTTGCACAAAACATTGTGACAATATTTGAAAAGCCGGGCTTTACCCCTGCAATGGGTATGAACTGGGGGATAAGGCCTTCAATAAAAGATATTGCAATACTGAGGGCACACATCATACCCATAAGTGCCACTTGCGATGACTTGTTCTTTTTCATATCAACCCACCACCGCATCTAATTCTGTGTCACCACTATTGTCAGTAATTGATACCACAACACCTGCGGGTACACAAGCAGCAATGTCACCGGGAATTTTCAGTTCACCGCGATGCTGACAGGTTTTGGAGGGGCACTGTGAACCTACAAAACGGATTGTGCCGTCAGAAATACGGAGGGTGACCGTAGGGTCTGTATCTAATGTAATAGTTTCATCAACTGCAATTTCCAAGTTTATGCGACGGACTTCGGCACCATCAACCGTGATTACTGCGGTTTTACCTGATGTACCTAAGAACTGAAGCATGAGAAAACTTGTCAGGAAAACCAGAACAACAATAATAACGATATCTGTAATTGTTATAAGCTTCCGCTCGGTTGTTTTCATATAGTACCTTCTGAATTATCTAATGTGAAATTTTTGTTGAACTTCGTTAATAAAATATCAAAAAAAGTAAGTTTTTGAGTAAATTTAACCAACGATATTATACAACACAATACTTGCTTTTTCAACATAAATTTGATATATAATAATGTATATAATAGAAATTTTTGGAGGTTTCTTATGTATAACAACCTTTTTGTTAATTCAAAGGTAATCAGCGGTAAGGAATGCCTTGTAAATAACAGTAATTTGCTCCACCAATTCGGCAAAAAGTGTCTTATTGTCACAGGCAAAAGCGGTGCAAAGAAGAGCGGTGCCCTTGATGATGCGGTCACAGCCCTCGCAAAGCAGGAGATTGAATTTGCCATCTACGATAATATCGGTGAAAATCCCCTTGTTTCTTCGGTTATCGAAGGCGGTAAATGTGCAAGGGAAATGGGTGCTGATTTCATAATGGGTATCGGTGGTGGTTCTGCCCTCGATGCATCAAAGGCGGTTGCTATCTGTGCGGCAAATCCTGAGTTTGATATTGACGGTCTTTATAACAGACAGAACCCTGCAAAGGCTTTACCTGTTGTGCTTGTTGGTACAACTGCGGGTACAGGTAGTGAGGTTACGGGAGTGTCTGTCCTGACTAATGATAAAAATATGCAGAAAAAGAGCATAGGCGGTGCTGACTGCTATGCTGCACTTGTTTTCGCTGATGCAAAATATACTTACTCAATGCCATATAACACAACTGTTTCAACGGCACTTGATGCCTTTGCACACGCTGTCGAAGGCTTTTTCTCACCAAAATGCACTGAGTACCCTGAAGTTTATGCAAGACTCAGTATTCCTATGATATACAAAGGAATGAAAACCTTATTCAATGAAAAAACACTTCCCTCAACGGAAGTGCGCGATGAGTTGTTCCTCGGTTCACTTTATGCAGGACTTGAGCTTAACGTGTGCGGTGCCGCATTCCCTCATACAGTGGGATATATTCTTACAGAAGAGTTCTCGGTGCCCCACGGCAAGGCTTGTGCCGCCCTTATGCCCCACTTGCTTATGAAGGCAAAGCGTTATAGTGTGGAGCGCTTCCACGAGTTTTTACGCCTTGTGGGTGAAAATGAAGTTAGGGTTATTGAAACCATAAAGGAGCTTGCAGATGTGAAAATAAATGCAACTGACGAACAGCTTACACAATGGTGCTCCCGTTGGGGTGATGTGAAGAATTTTCATAATACCCCCGGCGACTTCACAAATGAAGAAGCGGTTGAAGCGTTGAAGGAGTTAAGATAATTAGGAATGAGGAATTAAGAATTTTGGGGCAAAGCCGATTATAATTTAAAATGATAAATTTAAAATTTAAAATTTCGGAACTGCGTTAGCATTGTAACGCTGCCGCAAAAATAAAGTTATGCGAAGCCTTATAATAACGGCGTAGTCACGATAATTTTGCATTCTGCACTTTTCAGTGTGCAATAAATAAAGGTATCACTTCCTCGCGGAGGTGATTCCTTTTGTTGTATTATTACTTTATCTTCTTAACAAGCACACTTGCAACCACAAGTGCGGTGATACCTGCAACAAGCTTACCGATAATAACGGGTACTATGTATTCTCCGTTGTAGGAGA
>JAZRFZ010000179.1:0-2567 GCA_045643925.1 Acutalibacteraceae bacterium
ATGAGCTTATGAATGCAGTAGGCTACGTTGATTTGCTTATTCCCCGTGGCGGTGCAGGTCTTATCAAGGCTTGTACAGAAAATGCAAAGGTACCCTGCATACAGACAGGTACAGGCATTTGCCACATTTATATTGATAAAACAGCTGATTATGAAAAGGCTCTTGATATAGTTGAAAATGCAAAAACAAGCAGACCCTCTGTGTGCAACGCATGTGAGGTGGTGCTTATTCACCGCAGTATTTATGACCAGGTATTGCCTCTTCTTAAAGAGCGTCTTTGTGGTATCCGAGAGGCAAAGGGTCTTAAGCCCGTTGAGCTGCGCCTTGACGAAAGCGCAATTAAGATTATTGACGGCACACCTGCCGGTGAAAATGATTTTGACACAGAATTCCTTGATTACATTCTCGCAGTTAAGATTGTTGACAGTATAAATGATGCTATAGAGCATATTTCGCTTCACTCAACAGGTCACAGTGAGGCAATTATCACAGAAGACCCTGACAGAGCAAAGCTTTTCAGTATGTCTGTTGATAGTGCCGCAGTTTACATAAACGCATCCACACGCTTTACAGACGGCGGTGAGTTTGGTCTGGGCTGCGAAATGGGTATTTCCACACAGAAGCTCCACGCACGCGGACCAATGGGTCTTAAGGAGCTTACAACCTATAAGTACATTATCAAGGGTACAGGACAGATTCGTTAAAATTGAGGTGTCAGAAATGAAAAAAATCGGTTTTTTAGGCTGCGGAAATATGGGCGGTGCACTTGCCCGTGCCGCACTTAAGGCAGTAGGCGCAGAGAATATATTTGTCTTCGACGTTGACACAAAAAAGGTCAAGGCCTTTGCCGACGAAACAGACGTGAATGTTGCTGATGCAGAGTATATCGTGCTCAACTGTGACTACATCTTCCTGGGTGTAAAGCCACAGATGCTCAAAGCACTTTTCGAAAAAATTGCTCCCGTTATTGAGGACAGAACAACTGACTTCGTTCTTGTTTCAATGGCGGCAGGTGTTTCCACACAGAGCATCACTCAGATGGCACAGGTGGATTGCCCTGTTATCCGTATTATGCCCAATATGCCTGTTGCAGTAGGTGAGGGAATGATTCTTTACACCTCAAATGATTTTGTTTCAATGGAAGATATTGAGGGCTTCCTCCATAGTATGCAGTTTGCAGGTGTTCTTGATAAAATCGACGAGGACAAAATCGATGCCGCAAGCTGTGTTTCAGGTTGCGGACCTGCCTTTGCTTTTATGTTCTGCGAAGCACTTGCCGACGGTGCCGTTGAATGCGGTCTTCCTCGTGATAAGGCTATGCTTTATGCTGCACAGACACTTGCAGGGTCTGCCACAATGCTTATGGAAACAGGTGAGCACCCCGGCAAACTCAAGGATGCGGTCTGCAGCCCCGCAGGCAGTACAATTCAAGGTGTCAAAGCCCTTGAAGACGGCGCATTCAGAGCAGATGTGATGAGTGCGGTAAAGGCAGCATATAAAAGGACAATAGAGTTATCTAAAATTTAATTGCAAATTGCAAATTAAGGGGCAAAGCCGATTATAATTTAAAATGATAAATTTAAAATTTTAAATTTCGGGGCACTGCGTGCCGATTATAATCAACGCGTAGCGTTCCTTAATTTTGAATTTAACATTTAAAATTTAAAATTATGAATAAAAATAGAGGCACCCGAGGGTGCCTCTTATTTTTATTCAATAACCGGTGCTTTCAAAATACCGACAGGTCTTAATACATACTCATAGCTCCAGTTGTTTTTCCAGGAGCGCCAAGCATCGGGGCCGTGCCATGATTCCTTAACATTCACAAGGTGGATGGGGCCGAATGTATTATATCTGTGGGTGTAGAGTGTGACATCTACAATATGATTGCCGTTTTCTGCCTCTGCCTTGATAAAGTAAGGCGGATAAACAATTTTGCCAAGGTCCTTGCCGTCAAGCGCTACACCAATCAGTGCACCGCGGTAGTCGGATGCGACAATCTTAAGCATGTTGTTCTTAACCTCAACAGGCATTTTGTATGTAATGTTACCGCCGTAGAAGGGGAAGCCCTGAGCAGTAATGTCACCAAAACCGATTTTTGCAGGTAAGGGGATAATTGTTGCTTCTGTACCAAGGATTTTCACACCGAACTTACCGAGCACAAAAACATTTTCAAGGTTTGCGCTTTCGCCAAAGGGAAGTGTGACTGTCAGTACATTTTTGCCCTTAACAATGGGAGGAAGTTTGATTTTGAAAATCGAAATATCCACGTAATTTCCGAGGATTGCTTTGTCTGCTGTCTGTCCGTTGAGTGTAACCTCCGCAACATCTGCATCCTCAAGAGCAAGACAGGCATCAGCATAGTCGATTTCACTATCAAATGTATATTTAAGGGTAACTTTTGATATAGGTGCTTTTTCACCGATAACCCAGGGCTGTACAACTGCACCGCCGCGCTCACGGATGCCAAGTCGTTCACGGCAGATGTTGTCAAGTCGGAGGATTTCCTCCTTGGGTGAAAATTCGGCTTCACCCTCCAGCTTGAATTCTGCCATATCAAGAAGAAG
>JAZRFZ010000180.1:0-3969 GCA_045643925.1 Acutalibacteraceae bacterium
GCCAGCTTGGGGTTGGGGTTTTTGATGTTTACAGGGTACTGCAGTTTCTTTTCATAACTGAACATAAATCAATCACAACACCTTTCAATTTCCCACGGCCACGGGTCGCAGATCCAGTTAGCGTCCTCTGAAGC
This sequence comes from Acutalibacteraceae bacterium, assembly GCA_045643925.1. Taxonomy (GTDB): domain Bacteria; phylum Bacillota; class Clostridia; order Oscillospirales; family Acutalibacteraceae; genus DTU089. Next base: position 135 of record JAZRFZ010000180.1, read on the forward strand.
GGATATAGTAAGAGGACCGTATTTGCGTTCGTATTCTTTTTTAAGCAGTGTTGCCTCAGCGGTGTATTTGCGAAACATCTCGTTCGCCGCCGTATCGCATGGGTGGGTATCAAGAAACATGTGCAATTCCCAAGCGGCAAACTGTACCGCCGAAAGCCTTGCCATGAGTTTTTTCTGTTCATTCATTGCAAATACTCCTTCCGTAGAAAGGCTTGTTCAAAACAGGGAAGAGCGTACCTTCGCGCAAAGCCATTTCGGGTTCGTATGATGTTTTATCTAATTGGAACGGAATATATGCCATTGCCACCACGGGAACCTCGGGGAGTGGCGTACTTACACAATGCTTATGGCAGCCACAGTTTGGTTCATCCTGGCGTGAATACGCCTTTGCCTGACGAGCAACCATTTCTGCCATATCAAATTTGATAGTATCAGACATTGTTATTCTCCTTTGATTAAATTGGTGGAATTACCACCTTGTACATCATACGAATAATATTTGAATATGTTACACTTTTGAATGATAACGCTACATGCTAACGCAAATGCAGAAAAAGGAAAAACGGGATTTGCGCGAAATTTATGGGGATTAGCAGAGGAATACGAAGGCGATTAAAACAAATACGGGAACAAAACAACAAAAATTCGGAACGATTGATATAAAACAAAAAATAGTGTATAATCATGGTGTTCAAATTATCACTAATAGACAAAGGAGATTCGATATGCTGAAATTTATTTGTTACCCCAAATGCACCACTTGCCAGAAGGCTAAAAAGTGGCTTGATGACAATAAAATCGAATACGAATTAAGAGATATTAAACTGAACAACCCGACCGTTGAAGAGCTTACCGAATGGTACAACAAAAGCGGATTACCCCTTAAGAAATTCTTCAACACAAGCGGTCTGCTTTATAAATCAATGGAACTCAAAACCAAGCTGCCAACTATGACTGAGGACGAAATGATAAAGCTCCTCGCCACAGATGGTATGCTCGTCAAAAGACCAATTTTAGTTGGCGATGATTTTGTGCTTGTTGGGTTTAAGGAAGCAGAATGGGCAGAAATAATCTGAAATTTTAATGATAAGTGAGTTGAAAGTGCTTTAACTTTAATATGAAAAGGGATTAAAAAACACCGTAAAAGAATGATAATTAAAAAGAGGAGTGAAGAAATGATTCTTTCTCAAAAAAATAATTGTGCAACAAAATTTGGTGAATTAAAAGCTATTGAACTTATTGCCGGGGCAGGCTTTGATGCAATTGATTACACTATGTCCACTCTTGCAAAGGACGGAAATGTACTTGATTCGGATAATTACAAGGCCTATGTAAATGAACTTCGTGAAACGGCAAAGAGAAATAATATAGTTTTCAACCAAGGTCACGCAGTAACCGGTGTGGGTACATATGATCCTGAAATAACATACAAAATTCTTGCTAAAAAAAACATCCGTTGTCTTGAAATTGCAGGTCTTTTGGGGATGAAAACGCTTGTTGTTCACCCTTACGGAACTAATATATATATCAGCAGGGAAGAAGAGGCATTAGAAAGAAATGTGAAATATTTTAATATGCTTCTTCCCTATGCCATGGAATACGGTGTGAAAATTGTTTGTGAAAATATGTGGTGTGGTGACAAAAGGCGGAATGTGAAAAGAGGCAGTATTTTTAGCAATCCTTATGAACATGCAAGATTTGTTGACGAAATGAACAGTGAGTTTTTGGCAGCTTGTCTTGATTTAGGGCACACAAGTCTTGACGGCAGAGAACCCCAGGACAGCATAAGGGTTTTGGGAAAAAGATTGCAGGCTCTTCATGTTCATGACAACGATTATATTGATGATATGCATACACTTCCGGGGCTCAGTGAAATGAATTGGGAAGAAATAACAAAGGCATTAGCCGAAGTTAATTATCAGGGGGATTTCACCCTTGAAACAAACCATTTCTTTGACTCCTTTGAAACCGAAGAGGAAATTAAATTAGGGTTGAAGCTTTCTGAAGTAATCGGCAGAAAGATGATCGCGAAAATAGAGAAATATAAATTGACGTCAGATTGAAAAACAGAAAGTTGTAAAAAACAATTTAACAATCAAAACATTTTCGTATAAAAATTTAAAACCACTTCATCTTGTTGCCCATAAAGGCAGTGGATGAAGTGGTTATATACATAGGGTGAAATTACATATCTATAAATGTTCTTTCAATAACATTGTTCTGAAGCTCGTCGGAGAGGTTTGTGAAATAATCACTGTAACCGCCCACACGGACGATAAGGTTACGATGATTTTCGGGATGTTCCTTTGCATCAATCAGGTCGTCGGATGAAACAACAGTAACGGTATATTGTTGTCCGCCACCTGCAAAGAATGCTTTTGCAAGAGCTATAAATGAAGCCTTGCCTTTCTCACTTGCGAACATTTTCTTTTCAAACTTATTCTGGAACACAAATCCACTACAAGCATCGGCGTGATTGTATCTGAGTACAGATTTGATTTGTGCGGTGGTGCCCTTTGTATCGCGTCCGGGTGTTGCGGCAATACTGTCTGCGAGTAGCGGTTCTCCCTTTAACTTTCCGTTAGGAAGGGCTGCAGTCTGACGTCCATAGTTGGCAGCACGATTGAATGTACTGCATCCGCCTGTGAAAACTCCACCTCTATAGGTGTTGTTTCGTTTAAGAACGGTGAAGAAACGGTAAGTGGGAGCTTTGTGTTATTTAACATTTATCTTTTTCTTAATGAAGATTCCAAGAGTAATTGTTGCACCGAGTAAAGCAACGATGAGGGTTGTTAAAATAACAATGGTTACATTGTTGGGTTGGGTGATGGTTGTTTCCTGAAGCTCTGCCACAGCAACAACCATTTTTGATTTATCGGGCTTATCATCTCTTTGGGGATTGTTGATGGCATACATTGTTTTGCCGTCTTTTGAGAATGCGAAAGAGTTGCTGTAACCAACGTGGTCAGCGGTAGTGTACGGAATAATGTGAGGAATGGTTTCCCAAGTTGAACCATTATCGTAGCTGACGAAATAATCAGATCCTGTTTTGCTTTCGCCTTTTCGCATATGCGTACCGCTTACAATCAATGTTCCGTATTCACCGCCAACAGGAGTCCATGCGCAGTAGGGGGCAGAGCCCAATGCTTTTTTACCATTTTTGCTTGAAAGCTCTTCACCGATAAGTGATGAATCACCCCAATCAAGTCCGTCACTTGACCTCTTGAAATAAACAGGGTTTCCGTCAATACCAACCTTGTCAACAACCTCATAAACCATAAAGTATGAGCCGTCAGCAATTTTTGTAACAATGGGCATACCGGGTCTTTCTTCGGGGCTTTCACTTGCCACAACAGTTACTGAATTACCCCAATTTACACCATCTTTTGATTGCTTGTAAACGATTTTTTGTGAGTGTTTGGGGTCTGAATCATCGGAATAATAACAAACAAGACGACCATCATCAAGCTGAATTAAAAATGGCTCCCATACACCCTCATCAAGACCGCCTGCAGATGCAACCACAACACCCTGGACAAAGGTATAGCCGCCATCAAGACTGAAATAAAGTCGGATGTGAGATTCTTTATTGTGTTCGGGGTCGATGGAACAAGCCGCAAGGATTATAGTTCCTGCAGGATAATTTCCGCAAGGCTTTGAAAGCTCAAAAAGGGTAGGATTCCATTCAGAATTTGTACCTGTCAGAGTATCAGTAACACGGGTAATGATGTTCCAGGTTTTTCCGTTATCACTGCTTCGGTAAATCGGATAACCGGGTGCATTGTCTGTAAGCCCTGCATTAAGCTCACAGTGAGTTGCAAGAAGTGCATTGTTT
>JAZRFZ010000181.1:0-20811 GCA_045643925.1 Acutalibacteraceae bacterium
GAGGTTGAGGATGTGTGGTTTAAAGAAGCGTTTTATAACGGAGAAATATAAAAGCTTGAACAAAACAAAAAGGTGTTTGAATCTCAGGATTCAAACACCTTTCATCTTTAATAAAATCACTAAAAATAAAAAGAGTGCCGATAAATCGACACGCTCAATAGCAAAATTGAATTTTTGTGTAGTGTGCGTCAAATTTGTGATTTTGTGAGCCCGTAGCGTATGTAGATACAAGAACAAAAAAGGTGCCGGTAATCCGACACCTTTGTAAGATTTTTCGTAGTTTGCTTTAGATTTCCGATTTTGCGAACCCGTAGCGTATGAAGATACGTGAGGGTGAGTAAAACGGAAAGATGAAGTAAAATACGGAAAAGATTAGTCAGCTGTGTATGGGAGCAATGCAATCATTCTTGCTCTCTTAATAGCTGTTGTGAGCTCTCTCTGGTGGTAAGCACATGTGCCTGTTACACGGCGAGGGAGAATCTTTGCTCTGTCGGATGTGTAGCGACGAAGCTTTGCAGCATCCTTATAATCAATTTTTTCAACCTTCTCAACACAGAAAGCGCAAACTTTTTTGCGACCCTTCTTGTTAGGACGGCGATCAGCTTTATCGTATGCCATAATTCATTTACCTCCTATTAGAATGGTAAGTCGTCATCATCAGCAAGAGCTGAGAAATCGTCAACATTACCGTTTGAGAAAGATGGAACGGCATCAACTGCTCTTGGAGCAGCGCCTGTACCTGATTCGCTCTTTGAACCACAGAAGCTTACGTTATCTGCAACAATTTCAAATGTTGAGCGCTTAACACCATCTTTTTCATATGAACCGGTCTGGATTGAGCCTTGAACTGCAATCATAGAACCTTTAGAAAAATATCTTGTAACAAATTCAGCAGTTTGTCTCCAACAAACAACGTTGATGAAGTCTGCCTTTCTCTCTTCGCCTGCTTTTACGTAGCCACGGTCAACTGCAACAGAAAAACGTGTAACAGCTACACCGTTAGGTGTCTGGCGAAGTTCTGGGTCAGCTGTAAGTCTGCCCATAATAACTGCGCAATTAAGCATAGTTTACACCTCTTATTTCTTAATTACCATTGAACGAAGAACGCCGTCAGTAATGCCGAGCACACGCTCAAGCTCTGCGGGGAACTCAGGCTCACATGCATGGTTGTAAAGAACATAGTAGCCGTCTTCTTCGTCATTGATGAGATATGCAAGTCTGCGCTTACCCCACTCATCAACGCTGTCAACTGTACCGTTCTTTTCCATCATAGCCTTGAACTTTTCTGAAAGCTCTTTTGCAGCTTCTTCACCATTCTTTACAGAATAGATGATGATTGTTTCGTAGTTTGACATCGTTTGCACCTCCTTATGGACTCCGGCTCCCGTTAGATGTTTTCGGAAGCAAGGAAATAATCGCCGCGGACATTCCACGACGATTACGCATTATATCACTATTTAATCAATAAGTCAAGGGCTTTTCCCATTTATTTCAAAAACTGACCCACACCTAACTGGTCAAGGATTGACATTATAAGCTGATAGATGTGACTCACAAAATATGAAAGTCCGAACTGTTCCAAAATTGAATCAGCCTTTTCACCAAGTGCACTCTCATATCCAACAATGTAATCCGCATCCACGTAGGGTTTACTTGCGTCGTATTCCGCTGACTCGCCGTTCATAATCTTGAAGCTGACAAGCTTTTTACCGATTGGTGCGGTGGTGTTGCCCACAAGCTCGTAGCACACGTTCACCTGCATAAGGGCATTGCTCACCTGAGGCAATTTTCCTGTAACCTGTAAGCGGATTTCCTCACCGGGGTCAAGTGCCTTTACACCAAGGGTGTGAACTGTAAGGTCTGCACCCATAACCTCAACAGAAGTAATTTTTACAGGATACGCCTTAGAAATATTCTTGATAATCATAACCTTGTCAGTCCCTGTCACAAGACCAGGATTCGTCTGACCGAAGGTTACGTAAACCGCATTATTGTTGTTGGTTGACTCGTGGAACTGAGGATATGCAGGGTCAGAATAGATATTCACAATCTCATCTGTAAGAAGATTCTTGAGAGCAAGACTTCTGCTGTATTCATCATGGAAGGTCATTCCGTGATAAAGGCCTTCAACAAACCAGGTGTTCTCAGGAAGGAATGCAGTTGAAGCATCAATCTCCATAGAGGGTGAAACATGGTCGTGACTGGGGTCATCACATTGTGTAAGAGCACCTGTAAATCCATCTGCATAGCGTTTGCCGTAGGGTGCACACCTTGCGCCTGTTGAATCGTCCGTGCAGATAATGGCATCGGAATTTTCCATAAGTCCCGACACCGCGTGAACCCCTGAACCTGCAATAATACTGATGTTAATGCCGTATTCGTCAACACACTTCTGCAGATTCTCGTGGTAATTTGCCATAACCTCAAAGTGAACGTAATCACTCTTTTCAATGATCGCGGCATTTTCCACAGGGTCAAGGTGCATATCGCGTACTTTCTCGTAGTATTCAAGGGGAATAAAGTCCCAAATACTGCCGAAGTTACCGATTACGTTATAAACGTAGGGATAAAGCTCCGCAATAATATCATCAAGGAAGCCTAACTGCTGTGCCTCAAGAAGCCAAGCATAGTGACCGTCTGTATCAAATCCGTGTTCAATGTAGTAAACAAGGGTCTCCTCATCAAGCTTTGCAGTACCACTCATAATATCGTAAGCAAGGGCGGCACCACCAATGGCGGGAACCGTGAGAACTGCGTTGTCCACGTCCTGCTTATGACCGAAAAGCGAAAAGTAAGTTGCGCTCACCTGTCCACCGTGAGAAACAGCAATAATATTAACCTTGTCCTTGCCTGTATATTCTTTAACATCCTGAATATAACCATCAAGCCTTACCGCACAGTCATAAACGCTTGTGCGCCAATCCTCTGTAAAGAAAAAGATGTTTTCCTCACCGATATACTCTGCCATTTCCGCTGAAAGCTCAGGCTCGTGAACATAAGCCTCAGGCAGACCGTTTTCAAGGATATATGCCATATTTGTTGACTGTACATCGGGGTTTGCGATGCGCACGTTATATTTGCTTGTGCCATCGTCATTCATTTTCATAAACTCAAGCTCGGCCTCGGTTTCCTCACCTACGGTTTTACCGAGATACTCAGGATTACCTTTAATGGTAAGCACAAGACCCTTGCCCAGGTCAACAATTCTGCCAAGAACACGGTCAAGGATTGAATCCATATTCAGACCCCATATCTGTGTTTCGGTGCCGTCATCATTTATCATAACAAGCTCCGAGCCGCTGTAACCTGGCACAATAATAACGGGATAATCTGTAATATCACCCTTAACCTCATAAGCTGCACCTGATATTGCAGAAAATGTTGTAAACATCATAACAACGCTTATAATAAGCGCAACAAATTTTTTCGTCATAGCAAATCTCCTCTACAACAAGTTTACAAGTTCAATATACCACCACAAAAGGATTTTTGCAAGTACATACTTATTATATAAGAAAAGGATTCTGTTTATCACAGAATCCTAATCTAAACATTAATCATTAAAGCATCTCTTTACGAAGCTCTGCGCCTGACTTTGCTGACAAGTATGCAGGAGGAATATCAAATACAGTCTTGCAACCGGTCATACCCTCTTTGTTCATACGGTATGCCGCACGAGCGTAGGCAACGATAACAGCAGATGTGAATTCGGGGTTTGAATCAAGCTTAAGGCTATACTCAATAACGTTATTGTGCTCAAGGTCCTTGCCTGTTTTACCTGTTCTGATAACGAAACCTCCGTGGGGAATACCCTTGTGGTCGCGGTCAAGCTCCTCCTGAGAAATGAAGTGAACTGTTGTGTCATACTCGTCAAAGTAGTTCTTCATTGTAACAATGTCATTTTCAATTCTCTTAAGGTCTGCACCCTCCTCTGCCACAACGAAGCACTCTCTTGTGTGCTTTTCTCTTGTAGTAAGCTGAGGTTGAGAACCGCTACGAACTGCCTCAAGAGCAGCATCAACAGGAATTGTGTACTGCCTTGCATCGAGGACACCTTCAACACGTCTTATAGCATCGGAGTGACCCTGACTAACGCCCTTACCCCAGAAGGTATAGTCTGCGCCGTCAACAAGAATGGCACTGCCGTAAAGTCTGTTAAGAGAGAACATACCCGGGTCCCAGCCAACAGAAATAACGCCGATTTTACCGCTTTCCTTTGCTGCGGCATCAACATTATCAAAATGCACAGGGATTTTCTTGTGTGTATCGAAGCTGTCAACAACGTTGAAGTGCTTTGCCATGGCAGGTGTCTGTTCAGGAAGGTCAGTAGCACTGCCGCCACACATAATGAGCACGTCAACATCATCCTTGTGTGCAAGGATATCATCTGTTCTGTAAACAGGTGCACCTGAAATCGTACTCACTGCAGAAGGGTCTCTGCGTGTAAATACGCAGGTAACCTGCATATCCTTATTCTGATTAACGGCACACTCAACACCCTTTGCAATGTTTCCGTATCCGTAAAGACCTATTTTAATCATTATATATCAACTCCGTCCGGTGTATTTAAAATTAACGAGTATAATTTTATTCCTATCTTTTTTTATAGTCAACAGTTTTTTCAAAATTATTTAATATTTTTAAATAACATTGCCTCTGCAGTGACGCAGAGGCAACTTACTTTTTTAACCTTGATTGAAATGCACCTTTTCCTGATTAGCATGATTCTTTTCAGTTCTCAGCACATGACGGGAATTTTTGATGCGATAAAGTCCCTCGTCAGCCTTTGCAATAAAGGTAGGTATATCCCTTATGGTATCATCCTGACGCTTATATCCTACGCTGAAGTGAAGTTTATAAGGCTTATTCCTTTCTGCGGCAAGTTCAACAAGGCCGACATTAAGCTCCGCAATAAACTCCTTGGGTTTGAAATCCTTGTGAGTTTCTGCGACCACCACAAACTCATCCCCACCATATCTGCACGCAAAGAAACCGTATTTAACCGCAAGATTTTTAATAACATCGGCAGCGATTATTATAGCCTCGTCGCCCTCAATATGACCGTAGGTATCATTGATCTTCTTGAAGTAATCCAAGTCCATTATGAACACATAAAGGTCCTTGCTGTCGCTCTTGGATTTCATCTTATTGTGCAAATGGTGTTCAAGCTGTTTTCTGTTATAGAGTTGGGTCATAGAATCCACACTCACAAGCTGCTCTGTGGAGTTCATATACACCTGCAATGCCGCAAATGCCACACCTGCCGATAGCATAGGTGAACCCTTGAAAAGAACCTGCAAAACACCTGCCACAGCAGGTACAACACAAAACGCCGCCATAGAACGATAGTGTTGTCTTTTGGGGAAGTTCTCCCTCATAAAGGACTTGACAAGTGCTTTGATTGAGGTAAAGAACATATAAGAAAAGCATATGGTAATGAGTATAAGGTAGTAATCACCACGCTGATACAAGCCATTTGAATCAATACGGAATACCCAACCGGTTTTCACGGAACTGCCCACCGCACCAACAAGAACAAGCAATGGAATAATACTTATCACGAGACCCGCTTTGGTTCTGACAATCTTTGAATCCTGCTCACTCTCAGAGAAGAGGAACCATAAGTATGCAACAACTCCCGTGAAAGCATGGTAAACGGAGTTCACGATAAACGACACATATGGTACTGCAATCCACGAGTTAGTAAAGTCGATTACGCCCCACACCGCATCACTGACGCACAGAATAACGGATGCAACAATAAACCATTTGAGCATAAGCTGACTGGCTCGCTTGTCGACACTTATATACAACTTTTTCAGTATTGTAACGAGCACCATAACGCAAAAAACATTCAACGTACAGTACAATACATTCTCCACCAAGAAACCTCCTCTCGCGAAGAAATTTTTTAAAGCACTCAGATTTCAACTATCTGTGAAAGAGTCTTGTGACCTGTAAGCTCCTCACTACGCTTATCCGGCTGTGAAAGACCTGCAAAGATTGTAAACTTCTTTGAGAAGATTTCACGGTTACCGTCCTTGTCAACGCTTGTAAATGCGCGGGTGTTAAGCTTGATTTCAACAGTCTTTTCCTCACCTGCACCAAGGCTTACACGCTTGAAGCCGCAAAGGCTGTAATTCTTGACTGCATCAGCGAATTCTTCATCCTTAATGTAAACCTGAACAACATCATCTGTTGCAACAGCACCGTCATTCTTAACTGTTACGTTCACAACTGCACCGTCAAACTCACCGTTATCAAGCAACTTTTCAACGTTCATTGCAGTTGCATAGCAATCACCATAAGTAAGACCGAAGCCGAAGGGATAAAGGGGTGTACCCTCAAAGTAACGGTAGGTTCTGTTCTTCATTGAGTAGTCTGTAATATCGGGTAAATCATCGCTTGACTGATAGAAGGTAAGGGGTAATTTACCTGAAGGTGAGCAATCACCGAACATAATCTCAGCGACATCTGTACCACCTCGTGCACCGGGGTACCAAGCCTGAATAATTGCAGCGCACTTTTCGTCTGCAAGGCGAAGGTCCATAGCACTACCGCACATATTAACAAGGATAACAGGCTTGCCTGTGGCAAAAACAGTATCCATAAGGATTCTCTGAGGTCTGGGGAAGAGAAGATCAACCTTATCACCGGGGCCTGCGTCACCCTCTTCGCCTTCAAGAACTTCATCAAGACCAACAACAAGAACAACAACGTCTGAAAGGTCTGCTACTGCCTGTGCCTCTGCAAGAAGGTCGGGCTGACCCTCTTTTGAAAGGAACTCGATTCTGTCCTGCCAGAGGTGGCAACCCTCTGAATAGTAAACGCGGATATCATCACCTGCAACGTCCTGAATACCCTCAAGCACAGTTGTATAGCGTGAGGAAGTACCGTGGTAGTTACCGATAAGTGATACTCTGTTATTAGCATTGGGACCGATAACACCGATTGATTTAATCTTATCCCTGTTAAGAGGAAGAACGCCGTCATTCTTGAGCATAACAACGCTTTCCTTTGTTGCCTTGTGAGAAAGGGCAATGTGTTCTTTACACTCAACCTTTGTATAAGGAATATCGTCAAGCTCGGTTTTGTCAAACAAGCCAAGTAAAAATCTTGTTGTGAAAAGTCTGATACAAGCACGGTCAATATATTTTTCATCAAGTATGCCCTGCTCGTAAGCATTCATAACCTTTTCATATGTACAACCACAGTTAACGTCACAGCCCTTTTCAAGAGCAAGCTTAACTGACTCCTCGGGTGTTTCAGTAACCTTGTGGTTTTCGTGGAAATCCTTGATTGCCCAACAGTCGGAAACATAGTGACCCTGGAAGCCCCACTTACCGCGGAGATATTCGTTCATAAGCACCTCGTGTGCACAACAGGGCTCGTCATTTGTACGGTTGTAAGCACCCATAACTGCCTCAACGCCTGCTTCTGTAACACAAGCCTCGAAAGCGGGAAGATAAGTTTCCTCCATATCTTTACGTGATGCAATGGCATTGAAAAAGTGTCTTTGAGGTTCGGGACCTGAGTGTACTGCAAAGTGCTTTGCACAAGCGGCAGCTTTGAGATACTCACCGTCACCCTGAACACCCTTAACAAAGTTAACGCCAAGACGTGCTGTAAGGTAAGGGTCTTCACCATATGTTTCGTGGCCTCTGCCCCAACGGGGGTCACGGAATATATTTACGTTAGGTGACCAGAAGGTAAGACCTTTGTAGATATCACGGTCACCGCGTGTTGATTGCATATTATATTTTGCTCTGCCCTCGGTGGAAATAGCGTCACCGATGTCCTTGAGCAATTCCTCATCGAAAGTTGCACCAAGACCGATTGACTGAGGGAACATTGTTGCTGTACCTGCACGTGCAACACCGTGAAGTGCCTCATTCCACCAGTTGTATTCGGGTATGCCGAGTCTGTCGATTGCAGGGGAATCGAATCTGAGCTGCGATGCCTTCTCAGCAGTTGTCATCTTACCAACAAGCTCGGTTGCTCTTTTGATTGCTTCTTGTCTGTTCATTTTGGGTTTCTCCTAATCTGTGGGTAAATTCTCGTTCCCGAAGGGAACATATCCAACTCATAAAATTAATTAATTTATCATAACTATTTGGAAATTTTCTGAAATCAACACTCTTATCTACTTGATTATTTTCAAACAATCTATTGCCCGTTGCCAATGAGTACTACTGCTATCACTCCATTGACTACAATTCAATATTCCTCGAGCACATCTAATCGTCTGAACATAATCTTCTCTGTATTTTTCAATTCCCCGAGTCAAATATATCAACATATTTTCATCTAAAAACACATCTAGTGAATCAAGAATATGTTGTTTTTTTACATTTTGTTCTCTTCCTGTCTCTAAAATAGAAATGATATAACTATAAACTTTTTTCAGCCTTTTGTTTTTCTGTTCAATTAAAGTCACATCTTCTTGAAGCATGTCTAAAATCAATCGAAAAACTTCCGTTGTAGCTTCCGTTTTTTGAGGATACTTTGAAAGTATAATTTCTTTTTTTATTTCCATTACAGAATTTATTTTTTCCATAATTTCATCCTCTCTGAAGCGTTAGAATATTTTTTATTTTCGCGACAGCAAAACAACAGTTTCAACATGGTTTGTATAAGGGAACATATCAACAGGTTGAATCTTCTTTACCTTGTAACCGTTCTTTGTAAGGTAATATAAATCCCTTTGCTGTGTTTCGGGGTTACAGGAAATATAAACTATCTTTTCAGGTGCAAGGTGAATTGCGCTCGAAAGGAATTTTTTATCACTACCCGCCCTCGGTGGGTCCATAAACAGAACATCGCATTTTTCGTTCTGTTCCTTCATTGACAACATAAATTCACCGGCATCGGCACAGATAAAACTGATGTTTTCAATGTTGTTTATTTTAGCATTTACTTTGGCATCTCTCACGGCGTCAGCATTAAGCTCACATCCGATTACCTCGCCTGCGCCCTTCGATGCCACGATACCGATTGTACCGATACCGCAATAAGCATCAATAACACGTTCTTTGCCTGTAAGCCCTGCAAACTCAACGGCTTTGCCGTAGAGCACCTCGGTCTGCACAGGGTTAATCTGATAAAAGGATTTTGGTGAGATTCTGAACCGGCAACCGCAAAGGATATCTTCAATATAGCCCTTGCCGTAAAGCACGGTTTCACGCTCACCAAGCACCATACTCGTAAACTTATTGTTCACATTCTGCACTATGGTGGTTATATCGGGATGCTCTTTAAGGAGCACCTTTATGAAATCATTTTTGGAAGGGAATGCAGTTGTCCCTGTAACAAGCACAACCATTATCTCATTAGTAGTAAAGCCTCTTTTCACGAGCACGTGTCTGAGAAAGCCCCTGCCTGCACGCTCGTCATAAACAGTAAGCTTAAAGCTTTTTACAAACCTTCTTATGGTCAATATGATTTCGTCGGCAACCTTATCTTCGATAAGACAGGAATCAGTCTTCACAATATTGTGTGTACTTGACTGATACACACCCGATATTATTTCACCGCCCCTTGTTCTGCCGAAAGCCGCCTGAACCTTGTTGCGGTAGTGGAATGGCTCGTCCATACCAATTATGGGCAACACCTTGTGAAAACCCGAAAGGAGCTTACCTACCTTTGCCTGCTTGAACTTGAGCTGTTCGGGATAAGTCATATTCATCAGCTGACATCCGCCGCACTTACGTGAAACAGGACAAATTCGGGTATTGTTTATCTTTTTACTCTGTGACATTAAGCTTTTCCTTTTCCTTCTGCGCAAGGTCATTTGTATTCATACTGTCCTTGTAAACCACAAAACGGCAGAACAAGAACTCAGTTATCATATTAGCCATCATAGTTACCGCGAGAATTATGTACTCTGCAAATTCCCAAGTGGTGTTACGTGAAACTGCCTCACCGATAATTGTTGAAATGGGAGTAAATACACAGTAAAAGCCAAATATTTTGAGCATTGCCACGGGAATATTTGTTGCAGATTTGAAGGTGAACTTTCTGTTGAACGTAAAATTCCAGATAACGGACAACACAAGAGCTATGAGATAGCACACACCGTACTCTGAACTGAGAATTTTCATCACAGTTTCGTTCTGTATGTTAATGTTAGGCACAACAACCTCGTTAAGAAGTGTAAAACTGACAACCTGTATAATACCTGCAGAAGCAGAGAAAAGCGCAAACTTCAAAGCCTGCATTGCATTCTGCTTTTTACTCATTTCAGCCATATATACTACCCCTTTATACTTTATATTTTACAGTATATCATAGGTTTTTTGATATTTCAATGAATAATAACCAAGTAGCCATACAAAAAAACAAGTCACAATTATACATTTCATACAAAAACAGAGGGTTAGCGGAAGCCAACCCTCTGTTGAACATTAAATTCAGTTTATTGTAGATTTATCAAGATATTCTTTGGTTGTTTTATCGAATGAATAGAAGGTGTTTTCATCCTGCACATATCCCATAATCACGTTATCGATATAGGTTACTCTGCAGATACTACTGTATGAAGCACCGTCCGAGGTAAGCACCTTATATGCTCCGTCGGAAACAAGCTTTTTATTCACCCCGTCCACCTTAACTGCAAGGATATTGCCGTAGTGAATATTCTGGTAGCCTGTGGTGGTATAGATATCAATCATCTCGGCATAAGGCACGTACATAGTTGAGCTTTCTGCATCCCAGCACATTGCCTTGTGAGTATAGTAAGCATCACTCTGCAGATAGGTATATCTGTTTTCACTCTGAGGTGCAGCTACCGTTACCTTGTCGCACTCCACAGGATTTTGGGGGTCACTTACATCGAAGAGAGAAATCTTCATTCCGCCGTTCTGTCCGTTTTCGTCACCGACAACGCCAACACCAAGAAGTAAGCCGTCACCTGCGGGGTGAAGATATGCAGAAAAGCCGGGTATCTTAAGCTCACCCTTGATTACAGGGTTATTGGGGTCTGCAAGGTCAATGACAAACAAGGGGTCTGTCTGCTCGAAGGTAACTACATACCCTGTATCACCTGTGAAACGAACTGATTTTATGGTTTCCCCCTTTGCAATACCTATGATTTCACCAACAATTTGCAAGGAGTTGTCAAGGACATAAACCTGATTTGTAAGACTGTCACCCCAGTTGCCCGTTGTGGTTGCAATACGGAGATATCCGTTGTATTCGTCCATACTGAACTGATTGAGTGCAGTACCGTTTACGGTTGCATTGCCAAGATATTTTACATCAAAATTGCGGATATCGAACTTATAAATCTGTGTCTTAGCCTCAGAATATCCGAAAACCTCTGCCTTGACGGTATCTCTTTCATAAGCTGTGCTTGTAACATAAAGTGTTTCTGTGGTGCAATAAACATCCTCACCTGCTCCGAGAACCGCCTGAGTTTTCACGGTGTTGATGTCCTTTATGTCAAGGGTTGAAGCCACAAGATAGCGTGTATCATAAATTTCTTCCATAATGCAGATACAGTCACAGGGAACTCTTGCATAGTTACCCATATCCGTACCGTACATCGGCACACAGTTCTCAACGACATCTTCCTCGTCACCACTAAGGTCAACGCCATAGGTTGACATCATAACAAGCTGGTCACCGATAAGACGTGATGAAATGTAACTGCCATCCTGATAAGTGCGCCACATCTCTGTGGGATTGCTTCTGTCGGAAATATCGAAGCAGACTGCCATTGCAAGCTGCTTGTCGGAACCGCCGTAGTATAATTTCGCGTTTTCTGCAGTCATATCATCCATTGTACTGCATTCGACAAGAGCAATAAGCCTGTCACCGCTGACATACAATTCCTGAATAGTCATATAGTAAATATTCTCTTCGTTTTCCGTAATATTTACCGTTGAAATATGATTGAACTTACCATTCTGCAAGGTTTCAATTACAGTCAATGCACAGTCATATTCCAGAACAGGCATAGTTGTCTGCACCTTGTATTCATTAGGGTCTTCCGCAACTGCTTCTGCAACATCATCCTTTGCCTGAGGATTGTAGCCGGGCGTACTCTGCCCAACGCTTGCTGTTGTTTCCTCATCACCGCTGAGATAAGCTCTGTATCTGTCCATTTCACGATAAAATTTATCCCAGTCAACGTTCTGTGAAGCTACGCTGTAAAGGTATCTGCCGTCATTTTTTATAATATCGGCTTCACTTACACCCACAACCTGCTCGTTTGTTTTGCCATAGCTTGACTTAAGCTCAATATAGCTGCCGTTAGTATTACCGGCACTCGGTGCGGCGCCTGTTGTGGCACTGTCCATAATGACGGCACTTTCATTTTTCACACCAAAGAAACCGTCTGCCATGTCGCGGAAGCTGTTTTCTTCCTTCTTATACTTCTCGGAATAGTCCTTGAACATCAATTCGATTTCGGCATATTCATTGACTGTAGGAGTGTCATTAGCATTGGGGGCAGCAGGCTTCACAACCTCTTTTTCCCAAGGCTTTACTGCAAAAATGCTCACAACCGCCACCACAAATACTGCCGCCGCAGACACAAGGGCAGTTATCTGCTTTTTGTATGATTTCTTTTTTGGTATTGGTGTTATTTCCGCAGCTTTCTCACTTCTGTCTGCAACAATCATTTTCTCAATATTCTCGGGAGAAAGGCTATCGGGTAATGTTATGTTTTCTGTTTTCTTCAAAGCATCGTCAAGCTTTTTGAGTTCTTCTGCGTTAAGAACTTCTTTTTCAAATTCGCTACTCATAACATGCACTCCTTTCAGGAAAGTATAGCCTTCAGTTTTTCAAGTCCACGCTTCTGACGTGACCTTATTGTGGAAGGCTTCATATTGTAAATTTGTGATAATTCTTCGCTTGTGAAACCGCCGATTACGGATAGCATTATAATCTGTCCATCGGGCGGTGTAAGAGTTTGCAAGGCAGACTTAAGCTCTGTGCTTACGGTGAAATCTTCAGCTTCACCGATAAAATCATATTCATCAACAGGCAAAGCATCGTGGCTTTTGTTATTCCTTATGAGCAAGGTTTTGCACTTGTTGGTGAGTATTTTAAAAAGCCACACCTTGAATTTGTCGTTTTCTTTAAGGTTATGTACACTGCGCCAGGCAGAAACAACCGCCTCCTGCACCGAATCCTCCGCATCGTGAGGATTACCCGTCATATACAGAGCATACCTGTACAATTCATTACTGTACAGAGAATACAACGTGGCAAAGGCATGGGCGTCACCTTTCTTTGACCTTTCAACCAGCATTATGTTTTCATCATTCACCGCAAATCACCCCTTTGGAGTCAGTATAGCAAAGTATATCCGAATTTCAGAAATTACGTAATTTTTGCGCCCTGCATCTATATAGAGTCAGAAAATTCCTGTTTTGTTGCAAAAAATTTGTTTTTCTCTTATTATCGTACCAATTTTTCACGGAATTGTAAACAAAAATTAAATTGCTATATTTTATTTGCAATAATAAATGGTATGTGGTACAATGTATTTTGTATATTTTTATCCACGAAAGGACAGATAACAAAATGTCTTTGCTCAAAAAACTTTTCGGTGATTACTCATCAAAGGAAATCAAGCGTATATCCAAAATCAAGGATAGCGTTCTTGCACTTGATGAGCAATTTTCTAAACTTACAGATGAAGAGCTTCAGGCAAAAACGCCTGAATTCAAAGCCCGACTTGAAAAGGGCGAAACACTTGACGATATTTTACCCGAGGCATTTGCCGCATGTCGCGAGGCTGCATGGCGTGTTCTCGGTATGAAGCACTACCCTGTACAGATTCTCGGCGGTATCATCCTGCACCAGGGCAGAATTGCTGAAATGAAAACAGGTGAAGGTAAAACTCTCGTTGCTACACTCCCCGCATACCTTAACGCACTCAGCGGTGAAGGTGTGCACATCGTTACAGTCAACGATTACCTTGCCAAGCGTGACTCGGAGTGGATGGGTAAAATCTACCGCTTTATGGGTCTTAAGGTTGGTCTTATCATCCACGAGAAGACAAACTCCGAGCGTAAGGAGGCTTATGCCGCCGACATTACATTCGGTACAAATAACGAGATGGGCTTCGACTATCTTCGTGACAATATGGTTATGTATGCAGAGCAACGCGTACAGCGCGGACACGCTTTTGCCATTGTTGACGAGGTTGACTCAATCCTTATCGACGAGGCAAGAACACCCCTTATCATTTCAGGTATAGGTGAGGCTTCAACTGACCTTTACCGTATGACAAACGACTTTGTAAAACGCCTTAAAATGGTTAAGGTTAAAGAGCTTGACTCTAAGGTAGACGCAGAAGATGTTGCCGAGGAGAGCGGCGGCGATTACCTTGTTGATGAAAAAGCAAAGAGCGCAACACTTACCAAAACAGGTATTGCAAAGGCTGAGGCTGCATTCAATGTTGAAAACCTTATGGATGCAGAAAACCTTACACTTCAGCACCACATCAATCAGGCACTTAAGGCTCACGGCACAATGGCACGTGACGTTGACTATGTTGTTAAAGATGGTCAGGTGCTTATCGTTGATGAATTCACAGGCCGTATTATGCTTGGCAGACGATACAGCGAGGGTCTTCATCAGGCAATCGAGGCAAAAGAGGGCGTTAAGGTTGAGCACGAAAGCAAAACCCTTGCCACAATTACATTCCAGAACTATTTCCGTCTTTACAAGAAGCTTTCAGGTATGACAGGTACTGCTATGACAGAGAGTGCCGAGTTCCAGGAAATCTACTCACTTGATGTTGTTGAAATTCCCACAAACAAGCCCCTTGCACGTGTTGATAATGACGATATTCTCTACAAAACAGAAGAGGCCAAATTCAGTGCTATTGTTGACACTATCGTTGAATGTCACGAAAAGGGTCAGCCTGTACTTGTTGGTACTGTTAACATTGAAAAGAGTGAAAAGCTCTCAAAATATCTCAAAAAGCGCGGTATCAAGCACGAGGTTCTCAACGCTAAATTCCACGAGAAGGAAGCAGAAATCGTTGCACAGGCAGGTAAATTCGGTGCTGTAACAATCGCAACAAATATGGCAGGCCGTGGTACTGATATTATCCTTGGCGGTAACCCCGAATTTATGGCAAAGAACCAGATGCGCAAATTGGACTTTACCGAGGAGCTTATTGCTGAAGCGACAGGCTTTGCGGAAACTGATAACGAGGACATCATCAATGCCCGCGAAAAGTTCCGTGAGCTTGAGGCAGAGTACAAAAAGCAGACAAGTGCCGAGGCAGAAAAGGTACGTGAGGCAGGCGGTCTGTTCATCATCGGTACAGAACGTCACGAATCAAGACGAATCGACAATCAGCTCCGAGGTCGTTCCGGTCGTCAGGGTGACCCGGGTGAAAGCCGTTTCTACCTCTCAGCAGAGGACGATTTATTAAGACTTTTTGCAGGTGACCGTTTCTACAACACACTTGATGCCTTCAAGAGTATCGGTGATATGCCCATCGAGGCAAAAATCTTCACATCATCAATCGAAAATGCACAGAAGAAGGTTGAGGGCAACAACTTTGCTATCCGCCGTAACGTGCTTAAGTACGATGACGTTATGAACAAACAGCGTGAGGTTATTTACGGTCAGCGTAATCAGGTGCTTGACGGTGAGGACATCAGCGCACTTATCCAGAAAATGATTGTTGACACAATCTCCGAAATGGTTGATTTCTATTGTCCTTCAAATGTAAACAAAGATGAGTGGAACATCAAGGGCTTGTTGACAAAATACGCTTGGCTTATTGAAGAAAGCGACATTGAAGGTCTTAAAAAGACCGAAGATGTTGCCGAGGTACTTCTTGATAAAGCACAAGAGCTCTATGACAACCGTAAAGAAGAATACGGTGAGGAAACCATCAAGGAAATTGAGCGTGTAGGCCTTCTTCGTAACGTTGACCTCCGTTGGATGGAGCACATCGACACAATGGATCAGCTCAAGCGCAGTATGAACCTTATGGGCTACGGTCAGAAGGACCCCGTAATCATTTTCCGCGATCAGGGTCTTGATATGTTCGAGGAAATGACAAACGGCATCCGTGAAGGTACTGTTGACTTCGTTCTTCAGGCAAGAATCCGCAAGGAGCAACCCGTTGAACGTAAGGAAACTGTCAAAATCACCTCAACATCAGGTTCAAATGATGGCACAGTTAAAAAAGAACCTAAAAAGGCAGATAAAAAGCCGGGCAGAAACGATCCCTGTCCCTGTGGCAGTGGCAAGAAATACAAAAAATGCTGCGGTATGAATGAATAAAAATAATCCCCGACACTCAGTCGGGGATTTTTACCAATAAATCCGAGGTGTACTATGATAAACCTTACATTCAATGATATAAATAATGCTGATTTCAAGTTATATGAGGGCAACCCTATAATCAAAAATCCCCCGTCAAGCTTTGTTATTGCAGACCCGTCCGTAATTACACCCGATAAATCACACGATGGCAAATGGCACTTATTCTGCCACACCTTTTTCGGTGTTTACAGATACGAGAGTGAAGACGGCATTGACTTTACCTTCAAGGGCAAAATTGTGAACAGAGCAATGCGCCCCAACATAAATTATGTTGACGGCAGATACTACCTTTTTTACGAAAGAACAAAGCCTGTTATAATGAATTTACTTGCACTTGCAGGGCTTGAATGGAAGAGTGAAATTTACTGCACAGAATCAAGGGATTTGCATAGCTGGTCAGAGCCCTACCCTGCAATAACACAAAGCCGTTATTATGAAAAAGACAGCCACGGAACTGCAATATCCAACCCATTCCTTATAAAAGAAAATGACCGCTACCGTATGTACTACTCCTGCGGTCAGACATTTATCAAGGATTGCGGTTTCT
This sequence comes from Acutalibacteraceae bacterium, assembly GCA_045643925.1. Taxonomy (GTDB): domain Bacteria; phylum Bacillota; class Clostridia; order Oscillospirales; family Acutalibacteraceae; genus DTU089. Next base: position 16,850 of record JAZRFZ010000181.1, read on the forward strand.
GTGAGCCCACACACGTCTCATTTGCGGAAAGTGAATATATCAACAAAGGCTACACCTCTTTGCCCGAGCCTATTATCAGCCCCGATAAAGACAACCCTTACCTTAACCTTTGTTCGGGGTGTCTTAAGGTTTACAGATTAAAGGATTGCTACATCGGTCTGCAGAACGGCATTTTTGAAAAGGACGGCAAAAGCCACTCCGCAATTATGCTTTTGCGCTCTGATGACGGTATAAGCTTTGAATTTGTAAAGCAATTCCTTGTACCGCAGGTACACAATGGCAGCAAATGGATGGCACAGTATGTATATGCTTGTTGCCTTACATATCACCAAGGCACATTAAGGCTGTATTTCAATGCCCGTAACACGGCAAACAACATAACAGGCAGAGAAAGTATCGGTATTTTTGAAGCCAAACTGTAAAAAAATTACGGACTGTAAATTCTCATTTACAGTCCGTATTTATTTTATTATTTTCTTTTGACAGGCTTTCTGATAAACCTAACTATACCCAGAATTAACAGGCCAAAAATCACTGCAACAGTTATGTATGCACCTATATCACCCTTGAAGCCTTTATCCTCCGCCTCGGTGATTGTGATTGAATCAAAAGCAGATTGAAATTCATCAAGCTCCTTTTCAGTATGTGCCGTAAAAACAAATGAATACTTATTGTTCACACAGGAAAAATCGTAGACCCTCTGATAAAGAACAGTTGTTTTATTTTCACTTACAGCAGTTGTTTTGTAAGTAGCTACAAGGACTTCTCTGCCGTTACTGTGCTTTTCAACTCCTGCACCGAGAACTTCCATAGAGCCCTGACGGTCCACAAGCTGGAAGGCACTCTTTGAAAGCTCCGCCATATTGTTTACGTAGTCTTCAACGTCCTTTTGTGACATATTGGCAACACAGATTGTATCCTCTGTATTACCCTCAATTTTCACAAGTAGATTTTCTTTGTTGGTGCCCACAAACTTTGACTCCTCTGTTTCAACAAAGTCGTCGGGCAGTTCGATTGTGTATTGCTCTTTTTCAATCTTTGCGGCACTTACCATAACCATTGATAATGCAAGCACCACAAGTGTCAGCAACAGGCATAAAAGCTTTTTCATATAATTTCCTTTATTCAAACAAACTGCACCCTGACAGGATGCAGTTTATATTTTTAATCATCATTGTTTTTTCTGTTGTCATCATCTGTTTCAACAACAGGTGTGATTTCAACCTTGATTTTTTCGATTCGTTTATCGTCAACCTTAAGAACAGTGAACTTAACGTTTTCGAAGATAACCTCGTTCATTTCGCCGTCCTTGGGGATGCACTGAAGCTCATCCATAATGAAGCCTGCAAGAGTTTCATAATCACCCTCAGGCAAGTCCTTGCCGATAAGCTCGTCTATTTCTTCGATATCGATAGTACCGTCAACGGTGAATGTGTTATCGTCAATCTTGGAGATTTCTTCATCCTCCTGGTCATACTCGTCCTGAATATTACCCATAATGGCTTCAACAATATCTTCAAGTGTGAGGATACCTGCTGTTCCGCCGTATTCGTCAACAACAACTGCCATCTGAATTTTACGTGAACTCATTTCCTTGAAAAGTTCTCCGCAGGCTTTTGTTTCGGGGATGAAGTAAGGCTCTCGCATAATGTTCTTGAGAGTACCCTTTGCCTTAACCTCTTTACCAACATACTTAAGAAGGTCTTTTACATAAACGATGCCGACTATATTGTCGATATCCTCATCATAAAGAGGGATTCGTGACCTGCCGTATTCAATAGCAAGACCCATAAACTCATCAAGAGTTACGGTATTGATATCTGCGGCAATTACGTCTGTACGGTGAGTCATAATGTCACCTGCATCAAGGTCGTCAAACTCAAAGATGTTGTTAATCATCTCTTTCTGAGCGTCCTCAATAACACCCTTTTCACCGCCCACGTCAACCATCATACGGATTTCTTCCTCGGTAACAACCTCTTCGTCTGCATTGGGGTCGAAGCCGAGAATGCGAACAACCGCATTTGTTGAAAGGGAAAGAAATTTTACAAAGGGAGTTGTAATCTTGGAAATAACAAGCAAGGGTTTAACAACGGCAAATGCTACCTTTTCGGGCACCTGCATACCGATGCGCTTGGGTGCAAGCTCACCGAAAACAAGTGAGAAGTATGATATGATAAGGGTAATAACAACAACCGATACAGGTGCGATAATGCTTTCGGAAACGTCGATAACCTTTGTAATGGCATCTGTCAGCATAGCCGCGAATGCTGTTGCCGCTGAAGCAGACGACAAGAAACCTGCAAGTGTAACACCTATCTGTATTGTTGATAAAAACTTTGTGGAGTTGCTTGTAAGCTTTAAAACAAGCTTTGCTTTTTTGTGACCTTCATCAGCCATTTTTTCCATCTTGGCATCATTGAGTGAAATAATGGCAATCTCTGACATGGCAAAGAAGGCGTTTACAAGAATAAGTACTGCAAGTAAAATAAGCTTTACTGCGAGTTCACCTGCACTACTCTGTGCAGAAAGATTCATAATTTGGGCCAAAATAAAATTAGGTCCGGGGTCATCCATAGTAGGATTAGCTCCTTTCGGGAATTAAAATACAATATGCTGATTCTACACCATATCAGGATATATTATATTTATATAGCCAGTTTTTGTCAATAGTTTTAGTAATGTAACTATATATTCACCTAATACCCAATGTTATATGTTGATTTTTCATAATAATTCAAAATTTGTGATTTTTTTAACTTTGGATGTTTACAATCGACAAAATTAGTGGTAATATAATCAGTGGTGTTTTTATAATACTTATATAATTATTGAATTTTTTATAGGAGGAAATACACTATGGCAAGAAAAATGAAAACCATGGACGGTAACAATGCCGCTGCTTACGTGTCATACGCTTTCACAGAAGTAGCAGGTATTTACCCCATCACACCTTCCAGCCCCATGGCAGACTACGTTGACCAGTGGTCAGCACAGGGCGTTAAGAACATCTTCGGCACAACCGTAAAGGTTTCTGAGATGCAGTCAGAGGCAGGTGCTGCAGGTACTGTTCACGGTTCACTCGCAGCCGGTGCGCTCACAACAACTTACACAGCTTCACAGGGTCTTCTTCTTATGATCCCCAACATGTACAAAATCGCAGGTGAACTCCTTCCCAGCGTTTTCCATGTATCAGCTCGTTGTGTTGCTTCACACGCACTTAACATCTTCGGCGACCATTCAGACGTTTACGCTTGTCGTCAGACAGGTTTCGCAATGCCCGCTGAAACAAATACACAGGAAGTTATGGACCTTGGTGCAGTTGCTCACCTTGCAACAATCAAGAGCCGTGTTCCCTTCATCAACTTCTTCGATGGTTTCCGTACATCTCACGAGCTCCAGAAGATCGAGATCTGGGACTACGAAGACCTCAAGGAAATGTGCGATATGGACGCTGTTGAAGCTTTCAGAAAGAGAGCTCTCAACCCCGAACGTCCCGTAATGCGTGGTTCACACGAAAACGACGACATCTTCTTCCAGAACAGAGAAGCATGTAACCCATACTACGATGCAGTTCCCGCTATCGTTGAAGAATACATGGGCAAAGTTAATGCTAAACTTGGCACAGACTACCAGCTCTTCAACTACTACGGTGCTGCTGATGCAGAAAATGTTATCGTAGCAATGGGTTCAATCTGTGACGTTGCTGAAGAAGTTATCGATTACCTTCTTGCTAAAGGCGAAAAGGTTGGTCTTCTTAAAGTTCGTCTTTACAGACCCTTCGCATCAGAAAAATTCGTTGCAGCTCTTCCCGCAACAGTTAAGAAAATTGCTGTTCTTGACAGAACAAAAGAGCCCGGTTCAATCGGTGAACCCCTCTACCTTGATGTTGTTGCTGCTCTTGACGCTTGCAACAAATCCGGTATCTTTGTTTCCGGTGGTCGTTACGGTCTCGGTTCAAA
>JAZRFZ010000182.1:0-2522 GCA_045643925.1 Acutalibacteraceae bacterium
TTTCCTTGTGCCCTCAATTATCGGCAAGGGCTACATTGAGCCTCTTTCAGATGACTTGTATTTCACAGTTGGCAAAAAGATAAATCTTGAAACAAAGGATATTAAATTTATCCCTTATTATGCATTTGCTAACAGAGGCGAATCCGACCTTCTCGTCTGGATTCTTGCTTTTGGCGCATAACTGGTTTTAGCTCACTTGCAGTATCGTTATACAGCGTCGCTTACTAAAACTTCGTTCTGCATCCAAAATCAAAAATCCAAATTTCCGGCGGCTTTTGGTGCATAACAATAAATGCAAAATGCAGAATGCAGAATGCAGAATGCAAAATTAAAGGAACGCTACGCGTTGATTATATTGATATCGAGAAACTAAAGTTATGCGAAGCCTTGCCTCCCTAACCCTAGGGAGGGGGACCATTCCAGAATTTAATAGTTGTTTTTGGTGAGTATGTTCGGGTGAATATACTCACCTTTTTCTACGAATACGGGCGGAATGGTGGTGGGTAGTTTAAGCCGTGGTTGGTCATCTGTTGGTTAGAATAATTAAAATTCGTTCACTACGAATTTTTACATCGTTATTAGCACATTACAATAATTTATACAAAATGCACATCGAACAAATGTTCTTTTTGTTATGTTCGCACATTGTTTTTTCTGCATCCCTTTTGGTATAATAACTAATGCAAACGAGGACGGAAGGAGTGCGTGAAAGGTGGAAAAAACATATATTGCCATAGATTTAAAGTCCTTTTATGCTTCCGTTGAGTGTATTGAACGTGGTCTTGACCCTATGTCAACGAATCTCCTTGTGGCAGACCCTACACGCACCGAGAAAACAATCTGCCTTGCAGTTTCGCCCTCTCTTAAGTCCTACGGTGTGCCCGGTAGAGCAAGGCTTTTTGAAGCCCTTGAGGTTTTGCGTGTTGTTAATATGAAGCGCCGTCACACTTTGCCCGACAAAACGTTCAAGGGCAAAAGCTATGATAATAACCTGCTTAAAACTGACCCATCCTTTGAGGTGGGCTTTATTACCGCACCGCCTCGAATGGCACTCTATATGCAGTACAGCACACAGATATATGAGGTATATCTAAAGTATATTGCTCCGGAGGATATTCACGTTTATTCCATCGACGAAGTGTTTATTGATGCCACCCATTATCTGAAAAAATATAAAATGAACGGTGAGGAGCTTGCCCGCACAATGATTCTCGACGTGCTGAAAACAACAGGCATTACCGCAACGGCGGGTGTGGGGACAAATCTGTTTCTTTGCAAGGTTGCTATGGATATATGGGCAAAGCATATCCCTGCCGACGAAAACGGAGTGCGCATAGCAACACTTAACGAGCGCACATATCGTGAGCTTTTGTGGAATCACCGTCCGCTTACAGATTTTTGGCGTGTAGGAAGGGGATATGCCAAGAAGCTTGAGGCTCACGGACTCTACACAATGGGCGATATTGCCCGTTGCTCCGTTGGTGCAGACAACGATTACCACAATGAAAAATTGTTGTACAAATTATTCGGTGTAAATGCGGAGCTCCTCATTGACCACGCCTGGGGATGGGAGCCTTGTACCATTGCGGATATCAAAGCCTATAAGCCCACTTCAAATTCACTTACCTCGGGTCAGGTGCTTACAAGACCCTATAAGTATGATGAAACCAAGCTGATTGTCCGTGAAATGACAGAGCTGCTTGTCCTTGACCTTGTTGAAAAGGAGCTTGTGACCGACCAGATAGTGCTGACTATCGGATATGATATTGAAAACCTGACGGATAAAAGCATAAGCAGTAATTATAGCGGTGAAATAACCACCGACCATTACGGCAGAAAAATCCCAAAGCACGCTCACGGTACAGGGAATCTCAAAGGATTTACATCTTCAACCAAGGATATTATGGCGGTTACAATGGAGCTTTTTGACAGGATAATTAACCCTAATCTTCTTGTAAGGCGCATAAATATATGTGCAAATCACATCATAAATGAAAAAGATGCACCCGAAGACGAGGTGCAGCAGCTTGATTTGTTTACGGATTACAACACCCTTGTGAGGGAAGAACAGGAAAAAGAGCAAAAGCTAAAAAAAGAAAAAAATATGCAAAAAGCAATGATAAAAATCAAAAATAAATTCGGCAAAAATGCCATTCTTAAGGGTATGAATCTGCAAGAGGGTGGCACAACAATCGAACGCAATTCACAGATAGGGGGTCATAGGGCGTGAGCGATTATGACGATATTATAAATCTGCCTCACCACACTTCAAAAACCTACCCCGCAATGTCGAGCGTAGGCAGAGCGGCACAGTTCAGCTCATTTGCCGCACTTACAGGGTACGAGGCACTTGTGGAAGAAACCGCACGACTTACCGACGGCAGATTGGAGCTTACAACAGAAGAAAAAGACGACCTTAACAACAAAATGAATTATTTAATGGATAACATAGCACTTTGTCCGCAGGTCGAAATAATTTGCTTTGTGCCTGATGAGAAAAAGTCAGGTGGCAAATATGTGAA
>JAZRFZ010000183.1:0-16957 GCA_045643925.1 Acutalibacteraceae bacterium
CTGCTCTTTTGAATTAGTCAAAAGGGCATAGTGAGTGCCCGACCTTACCACAAGGCAAAGATTATTACCTGTTGACAGGACTGTTAAGGTGTTTTTGTGTTGGGGTAAGGCGATTGGTATAAAAATACAGGTTAATAGTGACAATATTGTTATAACAGCGGTTGCTTTAATAACAAGCTTTTTGCTTGTTGTTTTGTAAATCAAAAGACCGACTAGGATAATAACCGCACCTGCTGATAATCCGTATAACAGCCATACTTTATGAACTGGTATTGTGCAGATTTTAATGTCCGAAATGAGCTTTGCAATGGTTGATACTAGGTCAAGTATGAACTCTGTAACATCAAAAAGAGTTAAGGCAAGAGCTTTTGTGAGTTTGTTTGGAATGAATGAAAGCAAGGTTGCCGTAGTGCCTGTCATCATACTGTAAAAAGCAGGCTTTACACATAAGATGTTTGCCAAGGGTGACAGGAGGGTTGCAACTCCGAAATAATAGGCAGATACGGGCAAAGTGAACAAGCCTGAAAACACACTTATGATAATTGATGAAAGGATGTAAATAACTATTGCCCTGAGATGTTTTACGGACATATCCTTGAAACGAGCGGAAACCTTGTTTGTGAATGGTATAGATAAAAGTACACCCAGAGTTGCGGTGGCAGACAACTGGAAGCTTATGCTTTGCACGGTGTACGGATTTGCTATAAGCAGTACGGTAATTGCAAGTCCGAGACTGTTGAGCGAGTCTGCCTGTCGCCTTACAAGTGGTGCAAACAAAGCACAGGCGGTCATTAACGATGCGCGTATTACCGATGGGGTAAAGCCTGAAACAATACAGAAGCAAATGAGAAACAAAGAGCATACAATAACCCCTGCGGTGTTATTTGCTTTGATTATTTTTAACAGTGACAGGAGCATTCCGCACCACAAGGCGGTGTGCAAGCCTGACACTGCAAGGAGATGTGCGATACCGCTGTTTCTGAATGCTTTTGCGGTGTCATACTCTATACCTGTTTTGTCACCGAACAACATACCCAGCAACAGACCAGCATTTTCTGTGCTTGTTGAGTTGTTTATTCTTTCTGCAACAGACTCCTTGAATTTGATGCAATAATAAAATGGTGTTTTGCCACACTCTTTGAGTATTATTACCTTTTCAGGGTAGGCGTTCAGAAGCGTTCCATCTGCAATATCACTGAAATAAAAATCATTTTTATCATCTGTGGGAACGGTTATTTTTGAATCTCCCAGGTACAGATAATCATAAAGGGAAAATTTGATTTCATCATCTGCAGGATAGGTTATAGATATATTTTGCTTAAGCTCTTTTTCGTTGATTTTATCTGCTTTAACAACGAAAACATAGTTGCCGTTTACGATTTGGGGAGTAGATATTACTTTGCCTTGAATGGATGCCAGGGTGTTGTGATATTCAAGACAAGGAGTTATTTTGGCAGCTGTAAAAACGGAAAAGAAGATGGTAGTTAGTGTGGAAACGACACAAATAAAAGATAGCAGCAAAGTATCTTTTTTGCCGTATTTCTTAAGTAAAAGTGAAATAATAAGGACCGATGCTGACAGGATAACAATAACAGAAGCACTTTTTGGCAAAAAGGTTAAAAGTGCCGTGATAACTGTTACAGCTATACCTGAAATTAGCATCGGTCGTTTCATTATAATTTACCTCTTATTAGCCTGCAGGCCAGGTGAAATCTCTACCTGACATAAGGTGGAAGTGAATGTGCTTGACAGTCTGTCCTGCACTGTCACCGCAGTTGTTTACAACGCGGAAGCCATCATTAAAGCCATTATCCTTAGCGATTTTTGCAATCACCTCAAAGATGTGCGCGATTACTGCACTGTTCTCAGGTGTGATGTCAGCAGCAGAGGAAATGTGTGCTTTGGGGATAACGAGGATGTGGGAGGGTGCCTGAGGCTCAAGGTCATTGAATGCAACGACTGTGTCGTCCTCATAAACCTTTGTTGCAGGAATTTCTCCGTTTGCTATTTTACAAAAAATACAATCCATAATAATTCTCCTTATTCTACTGTAACGCCTTCTGCTTCGCGCTTTGCCTTAAGTTCTGCCATAATCTTCTTCTTGTTTTCACCTGAAATCTTGTAGAAGAACATGGGGATTGAGCAAAGGAGTAAGCTAAGACCGGGAACGATTGATACAAGTGAGAACATACCGAAGTTCTGTACTCTTGTAAGCTCTGTTGCGGCAACAACTGCCTGATTTGCAAGCATATTCTCGGGGTTGATATCGATGAACATATACATAAGGATGATACCGCAGGTTGCAAATGCGTTGCCGATTTTGTTGATAAAGCCCTGACAAGCGGAGCCCAGACCATTGTCGCGGAAGCCTGTTTTTAACTCGATGTAGTCAAGACAGTCGTAAATCATAGCGTTTGAAATAACGTTGATAACACCGAGAGGGATACAGGAAATGAGAATAAAGGGTGTGCAGATGTAGAAATTAGCGGTTTTCCAACCGATAACTGTAGTGAAGATACTTGCTACAAAACCTGCAAGGCAAGTTGTGATGAGAAGCTTTTTGTAGTCAAACTTCTTCATAAGGTAGGGCATAAGGAGCATTGCGCCGAACATACCAACAATAGCACAAACCTGGAAAACAGTCTTTACGCTACGAACACTTTCGTTGATGTACTGCTCCTTGAGTGCAGGGTCCATGCCGGGAGTAAGCTCCGGTCCGATGTAGAAAGCATATCTTGCCACGTGGATAGCAGCTGCCTGAATCATATAACGACCGCTTGAGAAAACACCCATTGTTACAACAAGCATAAGGGGCTTACACTTGAAAATACGTGCAAGTGTTGAGGGCTCACCGGGTTCGCGTTTCTTGGGCTTGGGAATGTAACGCTCGGTAATCTTGGGATAACCGCTTACATAAAGTGAAGCACCGAAAACAACGCAGATTACTGCCATTGAAAGGTAAGTCATTTCATAGTAGTTCTTGCCGGGGAAAAGAAGGGGGATGAGTGTGGGGGCAAGGATAAGCAATACCTCGGGTACTGCAGTACCGATACCGTTAAGTGTCTTGGCAAATGATACAACCTGACCGCGTTCCTCGGAGTTACCTGTCATAACGTTGGGAATGCTCCAATAAGGTACGTCTGCCATTGTGTATGCCATACCCCACAGAATATATGTAACAGCGGCATAAATCATTGTGCCGGTTTTTGAGAGGTGAGGATTTGTGTACATCATTATGGTAAGAACTGCAATAAGGGGAGTTGCATACACGATGTAACCCTTAAGCTTACCAAGCTTGGTTGTACGCTTGTCAGCCAGAATACCCATAAGAGGGTCATTGATTGCATCCCACACACGTGCGCCCAACATAAGGAGCAACACAAAAAGAAGAGGAAGCTTGAGAACGTTTGTGTAATAGTCACTGATGTAGCTTGACATCATTGCGTAAATCATACCCTGACCAAGACCACTGAGCGCAAAGGCTGTTTTCTCTTTGCCGGGTACAACGTAGCCCTCTTTGAGGGCTTTGATTTTCTTTGCCATTGTTTTCACCCTTTAAATTAAATGATATTTTTATATGCCATTTCCATTGTTCTGGAAAGTGCCACAGCATCGTCAATTCCATAGGGAATGGGAGTGCCGTTTTCAATGCCGTTTATCCATAAGGTTATGGGAGCATCAATGTTATCAGGAGTTTTGGGGAACACCCATCCGTCACCGATATTATAACAAACCTTGCCGTTAAAACCACCTGCAAGAATTGTTCCCTTTGAGCCTACGATTTCAACCTCGAATGGGTTGTTTGCGGCAACAAATGCAGTTTCGTTTATACCGATAGCACCGTTTTTGTAGGTGAGTACGGTAACTGCATTGTCCTCAACAGATTCCACCTGAACATTGGTGAATGTGGACGTTGCCTTTACAGGGTCACCCAATATCCAGTTGAGGAAGTACATTCCGTGAGCGCCAAGGTCCATCATTGCACCGCCACCACAAGTGGTGGGGTCATAAAATGTGTCAGGCAACCAACCGTCGCCTGTGCCGTTGTGAGCGTTTCGCATACGGCAGAAGTTCACATCACCGATAAGACCGCTATCCACGGCATTTTTAATCCAGATGAAGTCACCCTTACTGCGCCAGGGGAATGATATGCAGAATTTGACGTCATTCTCTTTAACGGAATTTGCCACATCAAGTGACTCTGCTTCGGTAAAGCATAAAACTTTTTCAGTGAAAATGTGTTTTTTAGCCTCGGCTGCCTTTTTGATTACAAAGTGGTGCATATCTGTTGATGAGCAAACCATAACTGCATCCACATCCGCTCTTGCTAAAAGCTTGTCATAATCCGGCTCATAACAACAGTTGAACATTTGGGCATATTTTTCCCCTTTTTCGGGGTCGGGGTCCCAGATTGCGGTTATATTACAATAAGGACTGGCGGCTATATTTTTTGCATAGCCTTCAAAATGAACATGCCAGCTACCCACAAGTGCAACATTTATCAAAGGACAAACCTCCTTTATAATAATATAACTATCTAGTGTAAATTATAAATAAATATACTACCTTTTTCAATATGTAATATAGGACAAAAAAAGCGTAAAAAAATAGTAAAAAACAACAACCGCATTGTGAAAATGCGGCTGTTGTTTTGGCTTTATGAAACTTATATATAACTTGCTTTATCGTCTGTGACGGCGCATATAGGGGCGCCACAGATGGAAAAAGCTTATTATTGAGATGGGGAAGATTACTGCATCTCTCTGTAAAGACCGTCGAGGCTGATAATCTTCATGAGCTTTTTGAAAGAAAAGCCCTTTTCTTCTTCAATCTCCTTAAGAAGACGTTTTTCAATTACGCGGTAGTCAAACATTTTATGGACTCCTTTCCTTTTCTGTATTCGAGGTTTGCTCTGTTGCTTACCTTGTGCTTTTATTATAACGATTTTCACGAAAAAGTCAAGTGATAATGCACAAATGGATAGGTGTATAATTGTGCAATATGCACAACGCAAGGTTCGAGTTTTTTATTTGTGACATCAATAAAATGAACTAAAAGCGTTAAAGAATTTTGTTGAAATTGCACAAAGCGACGTGTTTTGTTTGTAACAAAACAACCAAATGATGGGGTTTTCTACATTGAGTGAATAAAAAATTTGTGAAAAATTAAATATAAAAAATCTCCGATTTGTTACTGAAAATCGGAGATTTTAATAACTATTCTTTTTCTTCGTGATATTCCTGTTCGGTATTTACGTTCCAAATAGCAGATTTGTCGGTTGAACCGCGTTTGATACAGTTTACCGCTTCGATAGCTGTCAGCATTGAGTGGTCCATATTGTTGTATCGGTGCATACCGTTTCTGCCAATGCAGAAAAGGTTGCCAATGGAATCAAGGTATTCGCGGACTTTGTCAAATTCCTTGTATGAGCCGAAGTATGCGGGATAAGCCTTTTTAACCTTTATACGGACAGCATCCTTAATATCCGTCTTGTTGATGATACCGATTTTGCTCAGTTCCTCGGCAGCGAAAACGATGAAGTCGCTGTCGGACATATTCCACATTTCGTCACCCTCAGAGCAGAAATATTCAAGACCTACCCAAACGGTGTTTTCAGGGTCCTTTACCATATAAGGTGACCAGTTGTTGAAAATCTGCAATCTGCCGATTTTTACGTCGCGCTCCTGGATGTAAATCCAACAGTCGGGGACAATGTTGTTGAGGGTTTTGTGTTTGGTTTTGTTTTCTAAAAGGAGCTTGTCAACCAAAAGACCGACCGTAATAAAATCACGATAGGGGAGCTCACATGCAATATCGGTAACGATTTTCGGAGCTTGTTCACCCATCCCCTCCACAAGGTCCTTTATGGGCATCGTGGAGATATAATAGTCTGCTTTGTATTCGCGGAAACCATCGGGTGTTTCCACACCTACGGATTGAATCTGCTTGTCACGGATTGAAATGGTTTTCACGCAGTTGTTTTTCAGTATCTTACCACCTAAAGCCTCGACCTCTTGTGCGAGTGCTTCCCATAACTGACCGGGGCCCTTCTTGGGGTAGTAGAATTGTTCGATAAGCGAGGTTTCAACCTCTTCCTTTTTCTTGAATGGTTTGGTGAGAACATTAAGTACAGCCTTTGTCAAAGATAAGCCCTTGACTCTCTGTGCACCCCAGTCAGCGGAGATGTTTGATGGGTTTACACCCCATAATTTTTCTGTGTAGTCCTCGAAGAACATTTCATAAAGCGGTTTGCCGAAACGATTTATATAAAAATTCTCCAGAGAATCCTCCTCTTTTTTGAAAACACAGGAGTGAAGATATCCGAATCCTGCCTTCATGGTACGGGTAAAGCCCATATTTATGAAGGTTTCGGGTTTAAGTGAAATGGGGTAGTCAAAGAATTTGCGGAGATAGAAAATTCTTGACACTCTGTTTCTTAAAAGTAAAACCTTTTCCTCTGTTTCGGGGTCGGGACCATCGGGAGATAAGTCCTTTGGAGTACCTGTTTTTATATCATCGAAGGATGGCGCACCCTGAAGTGGCATAAGCTGACGCCACAGGTCATTAACCTGTTCACTTTTGGAGAAAAATCTGTGTCCGCCGATATCCATTCGGTTGCCGTTATGGGTTGCAGTGCGGGAAATGCCGCCGATAAAGTCACTTTCCTCAAGGATAAGTGGCTTTATGTCTGTTGTTGTCAACAGTTGATAGGCGGCAGTAAGTCCTGCGGGACCTGCGCCTATTATTATGGCTGTTCTGGGTAACATGAAATTACTCCTTTGCAGTAATTTATAATAATTCTCTTGCAAATAATCCGTTTGTTTTCTTACCGGGCAAGGGAAGTGATTTTTTGCAGATATTGAAAATCTTCTCACATTCTTCTTGGGTTTCGGTGGTGAAATACAATGTACCGAAGTCAAGGGCAGAAAGATTCTTGTCACCGATATAGAGTGGTACACTGTTGTGAAGAACAGAGTATTCTTTATTATGGCACAAAACGGGGAATTGTATACCCTTGCGGTCTGTGAGAGCTGTTGTACCTGTACATTTACCACAATCGTTGAAGTCCTTTTGGGGACAGGCTCTCATATACATAATGGGAAGATAGCCGTATATAATCGCGCCTCGTCTTACGTTACCGCCCATATTGTTTATGGCTTTTTCTGTAAGTTCAAATGAAAGTGTGATGTCCTCCACACCCATTTTTGAATATTCCTCTGCAGATATGACGTTTGTGATGTTCAGATTGTTGCCTCCGAATACTGAAAAACTGCATTTTTTCAGTAAGGCGATACCACCGATGTTGCCTGTGATACCCTTTGAAAAGCCGTTTTTCTTAAGCGTTTCAAGTTTTTCTGTAATAGCTTTCTCACTTTTAGGATAAATAAGTGCAGGTAATTCAACAATAATTTTATCGGTTATATCTTTTAACTCGTCAGAATTATTCATAACCTCATCAATGGGCAGAATGATGTACTCTGCCTTAGTCAATGAGTCTGAAAATTGTGAGAATGAATTGAGTCGTACTCTGTAAGATAAACTGCTTTCGGGACGGTGCTTTTCGTGTTCCGGTGGTATTTTGTTCAAGATTTCATATCGGGAACCGGTTAGCTCATCCTGCAATTTTTCAACACCTTTGCGACGTAAATTGTTGATAGAAGAGGCAGAAAGTGTTAAATCAAAGCTGTTTGAATAAGTGAAGTTGTCGAGATGAAACGGTGTATCACCTAGTTTTGAAATGTTGCGCAATGCAATTTCATAGGGGAGTGGGGCATTGCGGGGGATTTCTGCAACGTCTCCCTCTACTGTAACGCTTTTGTCACCCGATGAAAGTGTGAGAATTGACGGAGAGTCTTGCAACAAGGTCAGTTCCGCATTCAATGGGGTGGGATGAATGTCGTTTTTGTAGGAAGCCTCAAGCTCTTTGAGAACATTCTGTGCAGATGTTACGTCATCCTTAACGCGGTAGCCGAACATATCCAAGGTTCGCTTGCCCTTCAGATAGCCGTCTGTGAAACCGCTTCGGGAGAAAACTGAACGCAAAGTGTCTTTGTCATAATTGTTGCCGTTAAGTGCACTCTTTAAACTGCTGACAGCGGCGGCAACATATTCAGGGCGCTTCATTCTGCCCTCAATTTTGAATGAATTAACACCAATATCAGCCAAATCTTTTATATTGTCGAGGTATGACATATCTTTAAGTGATAGTGCATATTCTCTGCCGTGCTGTGATACCCAGTTAAGACGGCAACCCTGTGCACAAAGTCCTCTGTTACCGCTTCTTTCACCAAGCATTGCGGAAAGATAGCAGTTGCCTGATGCACCCATACAATGGGCACCGTGAACAAAAACCTCAAGCTCTGCTTTTACGCTTTGTCTTATAAGTCGGAACTCATCAAGAGACAGCTCGCGTGCAAGTACGATGCGTGAAAATCCCATATCTTCAAGGACCCTTGCACCCGAAGCATTATGAACTGCCATTTGAGTTGAAGCGTGTAAGGGCATAGCAGGACAAATTTCTCTGACCGCTTTTGCTGTTGCCAAGTCCTGCACGATTACACCGTCTGCATTGCTTTCGGCAATGGCTCTGACAGTGTCGTAAAGTGCGGGAAGCTCTCTGTCAAAAATCAAGGTGTTGAGTGTTACGTAAACCTTTACGTTCCTTAAGTGACAGTAGTCAACCGCTTCTTTTAAATTGTCATTTGTGAAGTTGTCGGCATTACGTCGGGCATTAAAGTTGCTTGTGCCCAGATATACCGCGTTTGCGCCGCACCTTACAGCAGCATAAAGCTGTTCTCTTGCGCCAACAGGGGCAAGGATTTCGAAATTTGTCATAAATCAAATATCCGTAATAATTTTTTCTTTTTCTCTACGTACTCTTAAAATATCACCCTGTTTTACATCTGCTGTGCAATCAAGTGTAAGGATTTCCTGAGGGTGACAGGCAGTTTCGCAAGGCTCACCTTTTTCGTTATAAATGCCTGTGCAGGTAAACGACATACCAAATGAGTCAGGTGACAAAACTTCAATGTTATCACCAAGCTTGAAGAAGTTGCGTTGCTGAATTTTCAATTTGCCATCAACACAGTCCTCAAGGGCAACACCTGCGAAGGTGCAATCCCAATGGTAAAGACCGTCGTTTTTGTGATCGTGGACAAGGTTACCAAAGTAAAAACCGCTGTTGTATGGGCGGTGGCTAATGGCGTTGAGCTCATCCTCTAATAATTCAAGAGGAGCAGATTTATCAATAGCTCTGCGATATGCATTTACCACGTGCGAAACGTAGTATTCGGTTTTCATTCTACCCTCTATTTTGAAGGAATCCACACCGGCAGCAGTCAATTTGTCAAGGAATCCGATAGCTTTCATATCGTGGGAAGATAAAAGAGCGGAGTGGTCGTCGTATTCTTCTACCTTAAGATATTCATTGGGTCTGTTGCGCTCCACGAGATAGTATTCCCAACGGCAGGGCTGTGTGCATTCACCGCGGTTTCCGCTTCTGCCATTCATATATGATGAAATAAGGCATCTGCCCGAATATGCCATACACATTGCACCGTGTACAAATGCTTCAATCTCAAGGTCATCGGGTATTAAAGAGTGCATTTCACCGATTTCATCAATGGTCATTTCACGGGCAACAACAATACGAGAAGCGCCTAATTCGTAGTAAGCCATTGCTGCAGAGTAGTTGCAGCAGTTTGCCTGTGTGCTGATGTGCACCTCAAGACGGGGTTCTGCCTGTTTTATGGCTCTGAGAGCTCCTAAATCGGCAACAATTACCGCATCCACGCCAAGTGAATAAAGGGTTCTTGCATAGGACTTGAGTGGCTCGATTTCATGGTTTTTTGTAAAGCTGTTTACTGTGACATATAACTTTTTGCCCATGCTGTGCAGGTAGTCTGCGGCAAGTGAAATATCACTTTCGGAAAAGGCGGCCTTTTCTGCTCGGAGTTGGAGCAAAGGACCACCGATATATACCGCATCCGCACCAAAACGGGCGGCGGCCTTCAGGCAATTCATATCCCCTGCGGGGGCAAGTAATTCGCTCTTTTTCATAGGGTTACCTCGCAATTTTTTTACAACAAAATATTATACCTCAAATTACCTGAAAAAACAAGGTATATAATATATTATAATATCTTGATTTTTTTATATTTATTGTGTTATAATAAGCTTCTTAAATTGCGGTAGTTTTTCCTTTGCGGAATTATTGCTTGCTTTACGAGGAGATGTTACTGATGAAGTACGATGTTGCCGTAATCGGTGCAGGTGTTGTAGGTTCACTTATTACAAGGGAGCTTTCACGATACAACCTTAAAACTGCACTGCTTGAAAGATGCAACGATTGTGCAATGGGTGCAACCAAAGCGAACAGCGCTATTGTTCACGCAGGTTTTGATGCTGCGCCTGGAACACTTAAGGCGAAGCTTAACGTTCGCGGTGTTGAATTGATGAAAACTTTTTGTAAGGAGCTTAACGTTCCTTTGCAGAATAACGGTGCTCTTGTTGTGGCTTTTTCTGAGGAGGAGAAGGCTCACCTTGAGAAGCTTATGGACAGGGGCGTAAAGAACGGTGTTCCCGGTCTTTATGTTGCCGACAGAGACGAGCTTGTTGAAATGGAGCCTAATATCGGCGATACTGCTGTTGCCGCGCTTGTTGCTCCCACATCTTCAATCGTGTGTCCCTATGAGCTCACTATTGCAGGTGTTGAAAATGCGGTTTCAAACGGTGCAGAGTTCATAAGAAATTGCGAGGTAACTGCAATCAGCTATGCTGACGATGAGTTTACTCTCACAACCTCACAAGGTGAAATCAAGGCAACTTATGTTATAAATGCCGCAGGTGTTCACTCAGGCAAGGTAGCGGGTCTTATGGGCGACAATTCCGTTGAGATTGTTGTGCGCCACGGTGACTATTATCTCCTTGATAAGTCACAGGGAACACTTGCTTCACACACAATATTCCAGTGCCCCACCGCAATGGGTAAGGGTGTACTTGTTTCTCCTACGGTTGACGGCAACCTTATTGTAGGTCCCTCTGCCGAGGATATTGATAACGGTGACGATGTTGCCACTACCGAAGAAGGTCTTGACAAGATTTATACAATGGCTACAAAGAGTGTGCCCAAGGTTTCGCTCCGTAATGCTATTACCTCATTCAGCGGTAACAGAGCACATCCCACAACAGATGACTTCATTATCGGTTCATCTGATGTGAACAAGAACTTTATAAACGTTGCAGGTATTGAGTCACCCGGACTTTCATCTGCACCCGCTATTGCAGAAATGGTTGTTGGTATAGTAAATGACCTTGCAGGCGGACTTGAAAAGAAATCGGATTTTGACCCTGTTCGTCCCGAGCCTGTGCGCTTCAGACACATGAGCACAGAGGAACGTGCAGAGCTCATAAAGAAAAATAAAGCATACGGCAGAATTGTTTGCCGTTGCGAAACAATTACCGAGGGCGAGATTATCGATGCTATCCACGCTCCTGCAGGAGCACGCGATGTTGACGGTGTCAAGCGCAGAACAAGAGCAGGTATGGGCAGATGTCAGGGCGGCTTCTGCGGTAGCAAGGTTGTGGAAATCCTTGCAAGAGAACTTGGTGTGCCTATGAATGAGATTACAAAATTCGGCGGCGACTCCAGAATTATGTATGACAGAACAAAGTGAGGTGCGGCAGATGTTGAATTATGATTTAGTAGTTGTAGGCGGTGGTCCTGCAGGTATGGCCGCAGCTCTTAAAGCCAAAGAGGAGGGCGTTGAAAAGGTAGTTATCCTTGAACGCGCAGAAACTCTTGGCGGTATTCTTGAACAGTGTATTCACACAGGCTTTGGTCTTCACTATTTTGGTGAGGAGCTTTCAGGCCCCGAATATGCAGGTAGATTTATTGAGCAGGTTGAAGCGACTGATATTGACGTTTACACCGACACAATGGTGCTTAATGTTTCCGACAGTAATGTTGTTACTGCGGTGAATAATAAAGACGGACTTTTGCAGTTTCAGGCAATCGCAGTAGTTCTTGCTATGGGTTGCCGCGAAAGACCTCGCGGTGCACTTTCCATTGCAGGTTCAAGACCTGCAGGTATTATGACCGCAGGTACTGCACAGAAGTATGTTAATATTGATGGCTATATGCCTGGTAAGAAGGTTGTTATCCTTGGTTCGGGTGACATCGGTCTTATTATGGCTCGTCGTATGACACTTGAGGGTGCAGAGGTTAAGATGGTTTGCGAGCTTATGCCGTATTCAGGCGGTTTGCAGAGAAATATTGTTCAGTGTCTTGATGACTTCGGTATTCCGCTAAGACTCAGTTGCACGGTTGTGAAAACTCACGGTAAGGAAAGACTTGAGGGTATTACAATCGCAAATGTTGACGACAAATTAAAACCCATTCCCGGCACAGAGGAGTATATTGAGTGTGATACACTTCTCCTTTCAGTTGGTCTTATTCCCGAAAATGAATTGTCCAAGGATGCAGGTGTTGCCCTTGATATGATTACTAATGGTCCTGTTGTTGACGAATACCGAGAAACACTCCGTCCCGGTGTGTTTGCTTGCGGTAATGTTCTTCAGGTGCACGACCTTGTTGACTATGTTACCGAGGAAAGTCAAATTGCAGGTAAGGGTGCCGCAGATTACATTTTCGGTAAGAAAAAAAGCGGTACTTTTATTAACACAAAGGGCATCAATGGAGTTCGTTATGTTGTGCCTCAGCGTGTTAATATCGAAGGCGAAGATAAGCTTAAGCTCTACTTCCGAGTGGGTCAGGTTTATAAGGGTGCAAAGGTGGTCGTTGAGTGCGACGGTGAAATCCTTTCATCCCGCAAGAAGGTTAAGCTTGCCCCTGGTGAGATGGAGAATGTTGTTATCACACCCGAAATGCTTAAGAAAATGAACAAATACAGCGAAATAATCGTTCGCGTTGAGGAGTAAGTTGTTTATGATTAAGAATCTTATATGCGTTGCCTGTCCTTTAGGCTGTCCTATTGAGGTTGAGGTTGAGGATTCACAGGTTGTTGGCGTTAAGGGTAACACCTGTAAGCGTGGTGACGAATATGCACGCGCAGAGGTAACAAACCCTGTGCGAAGCCTTACTACAAGTGTTAAGGTTGAGGGTGGTTTGCACCCTGTTGTGCCCGTTAAATCATCGGGCGCAATCCCCAAGGGTAAGATGTTCCAGTGTATGGAGGTTATAAACTCCGTTACCATAAAAGCACCTGTTAAAATTGGTGATGTTGTTATTGAAAATATTTTAGACCTTGGTGTTGATATTGTTGCCACAAATTGTGACAACGGCAAATAAGAAAGGACAGTTTATGAAACCTTACGAGATAGCGGCAGAGGTAAAACCCTCTGCAAGACAGATAGAATGGCAGAAAACAGAGCTTTATGGCTTTATAAACTTCGGTCTTGCCACAACAGTTAACAGGGAATGGACTGATGGTGATGTTGATCCTGTGAATTTTGTTCCTGAAGAATTTGATGCAGCCGAGTGGGTGCAATTTTTCAAGGATGCCGGCTTCAAGGGTATGGTGCTTAATGTAAAGCATCACGACGGCTTCTGCTTGTGGTATTCAAAGCACACAGACTATACTGTTGAGTCATCGACTTCCTGGGATGTGCCGAACCGTGATATTGTGCAGATGCTCAGTGACGAGTGTCGTGAACAGGGACTCAAATTCGGTATTGCCATTTCACCCCTTGACCGTCACGAGGAAAGCTACGGCTCAGGTGAGGAATATAATGAGTATTTCAAATCACTTCTCAAGGAGGTTCTTACGAAATACGGCGATATATTCTATGTTCGTTTTGATGGTGCTGCAGAGCCCGATGAGGATGGCAATGTACAGGAATATGACTGGGAGGGCTATTACAATATCGTAAGAATGTGTCAGCCCGACGCAGTTATTGCCCTTGTTGGTCCCGATGTCCGTTGGTACGGTAATGAGTGGGGCGTGCTCCGTGAGGATGAGTGGAGTGTTGTTCCCGAAAGACATAGTATTTACAGTGCATTCGAACGCGCAAAGGATACTTCTCGTAAGGCGCGTAAGCGTAATAAACAGTTCGAACTTGATTTGGGTTCGCGTAAGGCAATCAAAAAAGAAAGTGAATTTATCTGGTATCCTTGCGAAGTATGTATCTCTATGCGTGATAGATGGTACTATCACAAGGATGATGAATATACCGCAAAAACCAAGGACAGACTTCAGAAAATATATCTTGAATCCGTAGGTAACAACTGTGGACTTATGGTTGGCGTTCCGCCTATGAAAAACGGCAAATTCTCTGAAATGGATTCCCAGATTCTGAAAGCTTTTGGTGTTGATCTGAAAAGGTCTTATACATATAAGGTTTCTCAGATAGGTGAAATTACCGCAAGCAGCACTCTTTCACCTGAATATGCCGCATCAAATCTTTTTGATGATGACGAAACAAAAACCTGGCGCCCCGCTGCTGACGATATGGAGCCCGAGCTTATTATTACACTTTCTCAGAAGGATATGTTCGATAAGTTCGTTATGATGGAAAATATCGTCAATGGTCAGCACGTTGAAGGATATGAAGTGTATATTGACGAGGGAACGGGTAAATTTAAAAAGGTAGGCTCAGGCGGAGTTATCGGCTACAAGAGAATACACAAAATTAACCCCGTTGAAGTTGAACGCGTTAAAATAAAAATCACCTCTTACAGAGGTAATCTTGAATTACAATCGGTTGTAATGTACTAAAATGAAAAAAACAGCAATTTATGGCGGTTCCTTTGACCCGCCGCATAAAGGGCATAAATTACTTGCAGAGAATCTGGCAAAAAGCTGCGGTGCAGAGAAAGTGCTGATAATTCCCACTGCAATGTCACCTTTCAAAAGCGCTTCGGGTGCCACATCTTCTCAAAGATATGAAATGTGCAGGCTTGCCTTCAGCGACCCTCTTTTTGAGGTGAGCGATATTGAAATTAATCGTGGGGGTAAAAGCTACACCATTGATACTGTTAATGCAGTAAAGTCCCTTTATCCCGAAAGTGAATTGTATCTGTTTATGGGTGACGATATGTTTCTGTCATTCAATAAGTGGTACAAATACGAGGAAATCTTGCAAAAATGTACGCTTGTGGCGGCTTGCAGAACCCGTAACCTTGAAGAGCTTGATAATATGAAAAGCTTTGCACAGGATGTGCTTGGTTTGAGTGATGGTAGGGTAGTTTTTTGCGAAAGTGTACCTGTTGAAATCAGTTCAACAACCATTCGACAGAATGTCAGAAATAATTGTTTTGAGTATATTGACGACGATGTTGCCGAATATATAAAAGCAGAGGGGTTGTATTTATGACTAATGAGCAGTATAAAGAAATTTTGCAGAAGCGATTGAGTGAAAAACGATATATTCACTCTCTTAACGTTGCGGATTCTGCCAAAGAGCTTGCGCTCATTTATGGTTGCGACCCAGAGAAGGCATATACCGTGGGTCTTGTTCACGATTGCTGTAAGGACGAGCCCGCAGGGCTCCAGCTTTCGTACATACTGGAAAACAAGGTGGAGCTTTCGGAATATGAGTTGGACGTTGCCAAGCTTTACCACGCCATAAGCGGCAGTATTTTTGCTGAAAAAGAGTTTGGTATTACAGACAAGGATATGCTTAATGCCATAAGATACCACACAACAGGCAGAAAAGGTATGTCACTTCTTGAAAAAGTTGTGTTTATAGCGGACTTTATCAGTGCCGAGCGTGATTACAATGGTGTTGATATTATGCGCGAAAAAGCAAAACGCAGTCTTGATGAAGCTATTGTGGAGGGTCTTGGTTTTACCATTAAAGACCTTATAACCAGAAATATGATCGTTCATCCCGACACGGTTTTAGCTTTTAATGACGCTATGTTTAAAATGAAACAGGAGAATAAATGATGATTCCGGATACAGTTAAAAAAATCGTAAAAGCCCTTGACGATAAAAAGGGTAACGATATTAAAGTTATAAAAATTGATGAACTTACAGTTGTTGCGGACTATTTTGTTCTTGTAACAGGTAATTCCAGCACTCACATCAGAGCCCTTGCGGATGAAGTCGAATTTCAGCTTGAAGAAGCAGGACTTAAGCCCGACCACATAGAAGGCAGAGCCACAGGTTGGGTTGTTATGGAATTTGATGGTGTGGTGGCACACATCTTTACAGAGGAAGCAAGAAATTACTACAATCTTGAAAGACTCTGGGAAGATGCGACAATGATTAACATTGAAGACATTTTAAATTGAATTTCTTGAAAGGATGATATAAATGAAATACGATTTTTCAGCCGTTGAACAAAAATGGCAGAAAATATGGGAAGACGAGGGTGTTTTCCACGCTCAGGTTAACTCTGACAAGCCTAAATTTTATGGTCTTGTTGAGTTCCCCTATCCAAGCGGTGCAGGTATGCACGTTGGCCATATCAAAGCATATTCAGGTCTTGAGGTTATTTCCCGTAAAAGAAGAATGCAGGGATATAACGTTCTTTTCCCCATTGGCTTTGACGCTTATGGTCTTCCTACAGAAAACCATGCTATTAAAACAGGTATTCATCCCCGTAAGGTTACTGATATGAATATCGAAAAATTCTCATCACAGCTCAAAAAGGCCGGCTTCTCTTTCGACTGGACAAGAGTTGTAGATACTACTGAAGAAAGCTACTATAAATGGACTCAGTGGATTTTCCTTAAAATGTTTGAAAACGGACTTGTTTTCCGCGATAAGACTCTTGTTAACTATTGCCCCTCCTGTAAGGTTGTTCTTTCTAACGAGGACACTCAGGGCGGTAAATGTGACATCTGTCACTCAGACATTGTTCAGAAAACCAAGGACGTTTGGTATCTTCGTATTACAGAATATGCCGCCAAGCTTCTTCAGGGTCTTGATAAGGTTGATTACCTTCCCAATATAAAGCTACAGCAGGTTAACTGGATTGGTAAATCGACAGG
>JAZRFZ010000184.1:0-1936 GCA_045643925.1 Acutalibacteraceae bacterium
ATACCCTCAGGTAAAGAATCGGTTTCCTCCTGCCAGATGCCGAAGACATCCTTGAGCTTTCCTGCGGGGAATCCGCCAAGGTAACACATATCGTCCTCGTCAACCATACCTGTAAGGTATGTACCAACGAAGTTACCGCCATTCTTTACATAGCTTTCAATACGGTCGATTGTGCCCTCTTTGAGCATATAAAGGAAGGGTGCAATTACAAGGTCATATTTACTGAAGTCAGCATCCATAGGTATAACGTCAACAGAAATACCCTTTTTGTAGAAAGGCTCATACCATTTGATACACTCTGCAGAATAGTTTCTGTTAATGTTGTTGAAACCGCAGAAGTGCTTTACTGCCCAACCATTCTGCCAGTCATAGACAATAGCAACCTTACTGTCAGAATACTGACCAACAACATCTCCGAGCTTTTCAAGATTTGCACCAAGGCGTGACACATCACGGAACACTCTTGTGTGCTCGTGACCACAATGGTCCACAACTGCACCATGATATTTCTCGTGACCGCCACGGCTTTTACGCCATTGGAAATATTGTACACTATCTGCACCGTGAGCAACTGACTGAATGGACGAAAGCTCCTGCATACCGGGTTTTGGAAGCTTATTTACATCGTGCCAGTTAACGAGTGATGGGGTACTCTCCATCATAAAGAAGGGCTGACCATCCTTCATTGAACGGAAGGCATCGTGTACAAATGCAGTATCGGTTGCCTCCTCCATATTTCTGCCCTTATCCCACGCGGGATAGTTATCCCATGAAACAAGGTCAAGATGCTTTGCAAAGTCCTGGTAGTCAATGCCGTCATACAGCTTCATAAAGTTTGTTGTAATAGGAATATTGGGTGTAATTTCTCTCAAGGGAGCAATCTCATTTTCAAAGAATGAAATGTGACTGTCGGAAACAAACTTATTCCAACAAAGCTTCATTGCAGAAACGTGATTTTCACCACGGAATTTTGGTGAATTGATTTGTGACCAGTCTGTCATACGGTGACTCCAGAAGCCGTTCCACCACTTGAAGTTAAGCTCTTCAATATCATTATGATACTTCACCTTGAGCCAATCACGGAAAGCCTCCTGACAAAGCTCACAATGACACTCACCGCAATATTCGTTTGATATGTGCCACATCTTAAGTGCAGGGTGGTCCTTGTAACGCTGGGCAAGCTTTGTGTTGATATTGCGCACCTTTTCCCTGTAAAGGGGTGATGTAAGACAATGGTTGTGTCGTACGCCAAACTCGTTACGAATGCCACTCTCCTCCACACGAAGCACCTCAGGGTACTTCTGTGCAAGCCACGGGGGTCTTGCACCTGAAGGTGTGGAAAGAATCACGGACATACCATTTTCGTGGAGCTTATCCATTATTTTATCAAGCACACTGAAATCGTAAACGCCCTCCTGTGGCTCAATAAGTGACCATGCAAAAATGCCGATTGTGGCACTATTTACATGGGCTAACTTCATAAGGCGCATATCCTCATCCCAGATTTCGGGGGTGTCAATCCACTGGTCGGGATTATAGTCGCCGCCGTGTATTATATGATCAAAAAACTTTTTTGCCATTGTGTGTACCTCTGTAAATTTAATTTTTGATATTATATCATAAATTACTATAAATAAAAAGTATCATACTGACCTAAAAATATTGAGAAATTTTATGGTATATGTTAATATACATCTTAAAGGAAGTGTAACTTATGTCAGAAATCCCCCGTATTATTCAGAATGAATTCAACACAAAAATCCCGACACCGAAAACAAGGGTTTCCTGCCGTGGTATTGTAATCCGTGATGATCAGATTCTTCTGTCATACGAAAGCAACAAGGACGTTTTTATGAGTCCCGGTGGCGGATTGGAAAATGGTGAAACACCTGAGGAATGTTGTGTCCGTGAAATCAAGGAAGAAACAGGCTACACC
>JAZRFZ010000185.1:0-7773 GCA_045643925.1 Acutalibacteraceae bacterium
CTGTTGATGAAACAGTTAAGAACGGTGCTATTGCATCAGGTGCTATCTGCTACACAATCAGCCCCATTCACACTCTTGACTCTTACGTTGAGCTTGCGAAGAATATGCAGAGTCTCGGTTGCCAGACAATCGCAATCAAGGGTATGGCAGGTATCCTCAGCCCCGCAGAGGCATACAAGCTCGATTCTTCACTCAAAGAGGCTGTTGACCTTCCCATCGTGCTTCACACACACTCCACAACAGGTCTTGGCTTTATGACTTGCCTTAAGGCTGTTGAAGCAGGTGTTGACGTTATCGACACTGCTATTTCAACAATGTCAGGCGGTACAGCACAGCCCGCAACAGAAACACTCAACTACACTCTTGCAGAGCTTGGCTATGAAACAGGTCTTAACTCTGATGCACTCAGAAATATTGCAGACTTCTTCAAGCCCATCAGAAACGAAGCTCTTGAAAGCGGTCTTCTTAACCCCACAGTTCTTTGCACAGATGCAAAAGCTCTCGACTATCAGGTTCCCGGCGGTATGCTTTCAAACCTTGTTGCTCAGCTTACTGCACAGGGCAAGATGGACAAATTCGACGAGGTTCTCCTTGAAACTCCCCGAGTACGTGAGGATTTAGGTTATCCTCCCCTTGTTACACCTATGAGCCAGATGGTTGGTGTACAGGCAACAAACAACGTACTTGCAGGCGAGCGCTATAAGAACGTTTCCAAGGAAGTTAAGGCTTACCTTAAGGGTGAGTACGGCAGTGCTCCCGGTAAGGTTAACGAGGATGTTAAGAAACAGATTCTCGGTGACGAAGAAGAAATCACAGGCAGATTTGCAGATACCCTTGAGCCCGCATTCGAGGCAGCAAAGGCTGAAATCGGCAAAAAGGCAAAGAGCGATGAAGACGTTCTTTCCTACATCGCATTCCCCACACAGGCAGAGAGCTTCTTTGACTACCGTGATGAAATGGCATCAAAGACATACAGCTACGAATTCAAGGCTATTGACTAAGGAGGAATTTATATGACACTTCTTCCTTTAATGAAACTCTCAGAGGCTTTAAGCACCTCAGGTTTGGGCTTTGTTCTTGTTATTGTTGTACTTGCCGTACTTGCAATTTTCGTTAAGCTGATCTCATCAGCATTCGGTGGCAAAAAAGAGAAAACAAACGATGCTCCCGCAGAAGTTTCAGCACCTGCAGCACAGCAGACTGCAGAAGCTGCACCCGTTGAGGTTAAAGAGGAAAAGGCTGTTGAAGAGCCTGTTATCCCTCACATCCCCGGTTACGTTGTGCTTGACGGTGTTTCCGAGCAGGATGCCGCTGTGGTTATGGCTATCACATCACACAAAACAGGCATTGACCTTTCGCACCTTGATTTCAAATCAATCAAGCGTCTTAACCAGAACCCGGTACTTGAAAATATTGAAGAACAGGATGCCGCAGCAATTATGGCAATCACTGCTGATAAAACAGGCATTCCCCTTGAAAATCTCATCTTTAACTCAATTAAATTAGTGAAGTAAATTAGTGGAGGATTAAGTTATGAAATACAATGTTACATTAAATGGTAAAATTTACGAAGTTGACGTTACAGAAAGCGATGCAGTAGTTACAGGCATTTCACAGGTTCCCGTTGGCGCAGTTGTTGCTGCTCCCGCTCCTGTTGCAGCTGCTCCTGCAGCACCCGCAGCAGCTCCCGTTGCTGAGGCTCCCGCTGCACCTGCTGCTCCTGCTCCCGTTTCAGCAGACGGCACACAGGTTAAGGCTCCCATGCCCGGTACAATTCTTGCAGTTAAGAAGAATGTTGGCGATGCAGTTAAGGCTGGCGACGTTATCGTTGTTCTTGAAGCTATGAAGATGGAAAACGACATCGTTGCTCCCTGCGACGGTACAGTTAAATCAATCAACGCTCCCAAGGGCACAACAGTTAACACAGACGACGTTCTCGCTGTTATCTGAGCATAAACTGAAAATGGGGAAAGCGTATCTTAACAGATAGACTTTCCCCTTATATTTTGCTATAATTTTTGAAATTTTATTATACAAGGACTGATTATCATAGATATTACTACTATTTTAACCAATCTTTGGGAACAATCGGGCTTTGCATCAATTCAGGTAGAAAATGCTATTATGATAGGCGTGGCAATTTTCTTCCTTGTGCTTGCTATCAGATTTAAGTTTGAACCCCTTTTGCTTGTTCCCATTGCATTCGGCATACTTCTTGCAAACCTGCCCGGTGCAAACATAATGCTTGACACTACCGGCGGCGAGTTGGGAAGCTACGGTCAAGCAGCAGTTGAAGGCGCCCATTGGTTTGACTCGGGTGTACTTCGAATACTGTATGTCGGTGTTAAATCCAGCCTGTTCCCCTGCCTTATCTTCCTGGGTGTTGGCGCAATGACTGACTTTGGTCCCCTTCTCTCAAACCCCATCAGCCTTCTTTTAGGTGCGGCGGCACAGCTTGGTGTTTACTTTGCTTTCATCGTAGCTATCGTGCTTGGATTTGAACCTGCAGAAGCAGCATCCATTGCTATCATCGGTGGTGCAGACGGCCCCACAGCTATCTTCCTCACATCAAAGCTTGCACCCCAACTGTTAGCACCAATCGCCCTTGCGGCATACTCATATATGGCTCTTATCCCTGTTATTCAGCCACCCATTATGAAGTTGCTTACAACTGAAAAAGAACGCAAGGTTGAGATGAAGCAGCTTAAGGGTGTTTCCAAAACCATTAAAATCATCTTCCCTGTTTCTGTTCTTATCTTCTGTGCATTACTGTTGCCCTCAGTTGTACCGCTCCTTGGTATGCTGATGCTTGGTAACCTGTTCCGCGAGTGCGGTGTTACCGACAGACTTTCGGATACAGCACAGAATGCGCTTATGAACATCGTTACAATTATGCTTGGTGTTTGTGTTGGTGCTACTGCCAATGGTCAGGATTTCCTTCAGGCAAAAACACTCAAAATTATCGCACTCGGTATGGTAGCTTTCTGCTTCTCAACTGTTGGCGGTGTGCTTTTCGGCAAGCTCCTTTACGTTGTTACAAAAGGCAAAATCAATCCCCTTATCGGTGCGGCAGGTGTTTCTGCTGTTCCTATGGCAGCCCGTGTTGCACAGAACGAAGGTAGAAAGTACAATCCCACTAACTTCCTTCTTATGCACGCTATGGGTCCCAATGTTGCAGGTGTTATTGGTTCAGCTGTTGCGGCAGGCTTCTTACTTGCAGTATTCGGTCAGCAATAAAACAAAATCCTCTTACTTCGAGCTTAATGAAGTAAGAGGAATTTTTTATTTATTTTTGTTCTTAATTATCTCAACAATTTCTGCTGTTTTTTCAATTACAACTTCAACATTGTTTTCAAAATCTTCAGGAGAAAGCTTTCTGATTACATCTTCATAATCTCTGAGGTTTTTAACGTTTTCGTTGAAGATTTTTTCTATTTCATCAAGGTCAGTTATTTTGCTTGTGTTGCAAAAGCTTCTTGATAAAATTACAGCAGTTGAGCCTAATCTGTAATGCTCTGTAAGGATACTCTCGGCAGGTAAAATGCCGTCACCGATTCGGGCAATTCCACCAAAGCCATAGGGAATACCTTTGGCTTTTATTTTCGAGGTAAGCTTTTCTACAGTACCATCTGCGAGAAGCTGAAACATAAATGTAAGACCATAGCTTAAGTGCAAGTCATTAAGACCGATATAAAGCTCGTCAATGCCATCAATCTCAAGAATCTCGTCAATACACTCTGCCGCTTCTTTGGTTTCGATAAGGGGCAGGGTTTTTGCTCTGCCGCCAACTAATTCAACAAAGGTTTTAACCTCTTGGGCAGTTTTGAAGAAGGGCAGCATTATAATATCTGCACCGCAATTAACGATTTCATCAATTTCTTCCTTTGATGAGGTGTAATCCGCTGTGGCTTCGTGTATGGGATTGCAACGGACAAGAAGCTGTGATTTATCTGCTATTGCGCGGATACTACGCACATCGTCGAAGGTATGACGGCTCTGCACCGTATCCATACCACCCTGACGAATATCCTTGCCTATATATTCCATATCAACAAAGAGTCTGTCAACTCCCGCATTCTGCGCGATTGCGGCAACCTGTGGGTTGTTTGTTACATACATCAATTTAATATTACTCATTATTACATCGCCTTTTTAAAATTCAACTGCGGCACGCTCAACTGCGAGACCTTTTTTGAAATTTTCCATAAACATGTTGAATGACTCAACAATAGCCTGGTCGGGCTGGAGTGTTGTCATACCCTGTGAAGCAAAAATCTTGTTATCAAGATAGTCGGGGAAGATTTCACCCTCTGCCTTGTTAACCGCATAGGCTGCAAGAACTGCAATACCCCATGCACCGCCTTCACCTGCAGTTTCCATAACGGAAACGGGTGTGTTCATTACTGCAGCAAGAACGCTCTGACCGATAACAGGAGTCTTGAAGAAACCACCGTGACCGAGGATTTTGTCAATAGCAACATTTTCTTCACCGAGGATTTCAAGACCAACCTTAAGTGAACCGAAGGATGTGAAAAGCTGAACTCTCATAAAGTTTGCAAGTGAGAAGTTGCTATCGGGATTTTTAATAAACAAGGGTTTGCCTGTTTCAAAGCCTGTGATATGCTCACCTGAGAAATAGTTGTAGGAAATAAGATTTCCGCAATCCTTGTCTGCCTCAGCAGATTTCTTGAAAAGTGAGGTGAACAGTTCGCCCATTGAAATATTAGCACCGCAAAGGTCTGCAACCTCTTTGAAAAGACCTGCCCAAGCGTTGATGTCGGATGTGCAGTTATTACAATGCACCATTGCAACAGGTGCACCATCGGGTGTTGTAACCATATCAATTTCACGGTGAAGCTTTTTGAGTGCATTTTCAAGTACAATCATAGCAAAGACTGATGTACCTGCTGAAACGTTACCTGTTCTCTTACGAACAGCATTTGTTGCTACCATACCTGTACCTGCATCACCTTCGGGAGGACACATAGGTACACCTGCCTGAAGGTCACCCTCCTCATCAAGGAGCTTTGCGCCGCTTTCTGTAAGTACACCTGCAGACTCACCTGCACAAAGGACTGTGGGAAGAATCTCCTTAAGTGTCCAGGGGAATTTGCCCTCAACGAGCTTATCAAACTTTGCAATCATATCAGCATCGTAGTCGTTGCCGTTCATGGGGAACATACCTGATGCCTCACCGATACCAAGCACCTTTTCACCTGTGAGAAGTGTATGAATGAAGCCTGCAAGAGTTGTGAAATATTTAATATCCTTTACGTGCTCTTCACCATTGAGAATTGACTGATAAAGGTGTGCAATGCTCCAACGCTGAGGAATGTTGAAGTTGAATTCCTCTGTAAGAATATCTGCTGCCTCACCTGTGATAGTATTTCTCCAGGTGCGGAAGCTTGCAAGAAGATTGCCATCACCGTCAAAGGGAAGATAGCCGTGCATCATACCGCTGATGCCCAGAGCCTTAAGATTTTTGAGTGTAATACCGTAACGCTCCTTAACATCCTTTTTGAGTGAAGCGTAAGAGCCCTTAAGACCTGCATATATTTCATCAAGACTATATGTCCAGATACCATTTACAAGACTGTTTTCCCAGTCATAGCCACCAACTGCAAGAACCTCGCCCTCATCATTGATGAGAACTGCCTTGATTCTTGTTGAGCCGAACTCGATACCGAGAATAGCCTTGCCTGATTCGATATAATTCTTCATATTATAATCTCCTTGCCTTATATATTTATGTTCAATTCTTTTATTTTATCTCTCAAAGCCTGAAAATCTGAAAGTGCATCAGGCTTGTTCAAAGGATTACGCAACAATGCGGCAGGGTGAAATGTGCCCATAAAAAGCATATTGCCCTTTTTGATAAATTCACCGTGCTGACGAGTCACCTTAAAATCAGGTGAAATAAGCTTTTGCGCGGCTATGCGACCAAGACAAACAATAATTTTTGGTTTAATAAGCCTTGTCTGTGCCCTTAACCACTCTATGCAAAGCTCTTGCTCATCCTCTTGGGGGTCGCGGTTCTGCGGTGGTCTGCATTTCACAATGTTTGCAATATAAACATTCTTTTGCCTTGTAAGACCGATTACATGCAAATATTTATCAAGCAGCTGTCCTGCCTTGCCCACAAAGGGCTCACCCTGTAAATCCTCGTTTTCACCGGGGCCCTCACCGACAAACAAAATATCGGCATTTTCATTACCCACGCCAAAAACCACATTTGTACGTGTGGTACATAATTTGCATTTTTTGCAGGACTCACAAGCTAATTTCAATTCTTCAAAATTTTCGTATTTCAAAGAACAATCAACTCCTTGGGGGTTGTTGTCAGATTTTCGAAGCCTTCTTCTGTGATAAGCGCCATATCCTCTATACGGACACCGAATTTACCGGGAAGATAAATACCCGGCTCTATTGTCACCACATTGCCTACCTGCAATGCACCTTTACTCTTGGGTGCAAGTGTGGGGGCTTCGTGAATTTCAATACCTACTCCGTGACCTGTGGAGTGACCAAAATATTCACCATAGCCTGCGTCATCAATAACCTGTCGGGCGGCTTTGTCTGCTTCGCAGCAATCAAGACCTGCCTTGAGAACAGCAAGTGCCGACCTCTGTGCAGTAAGGACAGTTTCGTAAACCTTCCTTTGCTCATGTGTGACCTCACCAACGGCAACGGTACGTGTCATATCACTATGATAGCCATTTACAACTGCACCGAAATCCATTGTGATAAAATCACCTGATTTTACAACAGTATCATCAGGTACTCCGTGAGGCATGGAGCTTTTCGCACCTGTTACGGCAATAGTTTCAAAAGAAATAGCCTCCGCCCCGTGGGACAACATATAAAAATCAAGTTCGAGTGCAATCTGCTTTTCAGTTACACCGGGTTTTATGAATGTAAGTATATGGTTGAAAGCATCCTCGGCAATTCTCTGCGCCGCTTTTATACTTTCGACCTCTTCCTTAGTCTTAATAATTCTGCTTTCATCAATAGCCTTTTCAAGTCTTTTTGAGGGTGTGACTTTGCAGGGCAAAAATGCAGTTTTAAGAAAATCTGCAGTAGAAACCGATATGTGATTTCGCTCCGTGTACGCTTTTATAACAGTTTTTTCTTTAAGATATTTTTTAATATCCTCATTTGCTTTTTTAAATAAAAGCACCTTACAATCCTTGACACTCTGCTGTGCCGCTTCAACATAGCGACTGTCAACAAAAAGAGTTGCCTCATCTTTAGTTACAACAAGGTAGCCGTCGCTTGAGGGAAAGCCTGTAAAATAGCGTCTGTTTACCTCGGAAAAAATAATAACTGCTTCGTATTTATTTTTAAGGAACTTCTGCAAATCACTTATCGCCATAGTAACCGTGCTCCTCTAAAAATTTATCTCTGATGGGTTTTTCCTTGATTCGGTTCTTTTTATAATGATTCTTCCAGAACCATTTATTTTCAACAGGGTCAACAAGCAAGGGCACTGCACCGCAACGGTTAGCAGCAGCAACATCTGTGAATACCTGATCCCCCACCATGCCGATTTTCTCAATAGGCACCTGTAATTTACGTGACATTCTGATAAGACCAAGGGATAAGGGCTTCTTTGCAAAGGCGTGGAAGCGCACGCCGAAGGTCCTGGAAAACCAAAAGGCTCTGATGTGGGGTGTGTTTGTAACAATAGCTACCTTGATACCTGCCTCCTTAAGGCACTTTATCCAGGCAATGGCACCGGGAATGGTGGTGAGTGTGGCATCCTTCACCGTAGTG
>JAZRFZ010000186.1:0-5515 GCA_045643925.1 Acutalibacteraceae bacterium
AATACATTTCCATACCTGTCCTGTATCCATGTGTTGGTATTGTATCCAGTAGTAGCAACTGAATAACAACAAAACAAAATAATTATAGTACTTATTAAGCCGATAATTACTAGTGTTTTGAAAATTTTTTTTGCATCGTACTGCTCACTTTTAATTAAAATTTCTTCTTTCATTAACATTCCTTCTTTCTGAAAAATAAAAAAGTGTGCGTAATTGAAGCTACACACACCAAAAAAATGCGGAACTTCGATTTGCTGCCACACAAAAACCTCTTAACACTTATCAGAAATGCCAAAAGAGAAGTCCGCACTTTTGCCATAAGATAAAAATGCCACTTCTATGTATATAGCAATATTGAATTTTATGTGGTAACTTTAAGATATCATAAATTATGTCAAATATCAATAAAAATAATAACAGCGCTCCAAACGGCGTTTTAATGAAAAATGGATGATGAATAATGAAGAAAGAAAAATAAAAACCGTGCACAAATGTGTACGGTTTTTGGAGCTGATAACCGGAGTCGAACCGGTGACCTCATCCTTACCAAGGATGCGCTCTACCTCCTGAGCCATATCAGCAAATGCTTTTTGTAGCAAGTGATATTATACATAAGAGGGGCGTTATTGTCAAGGTCTTTTAAAATAATTATTCTCTCCCGTTGTAATGAGAGGTTGCTTTTGTTATAATGTAATATATTATAATAAAAAGGATGTTTTCGGATGTACAATTTCTTCGTTGATGAAAACAAGCGACAGGGTAATTTTTACCTTATAACAGACGATGATTACAATCACATAAAAAACGTTCTCCGAATGAAGGTGGGGGACACCATACTCGTCAGCTCGGAGGGTAACAGTCACCTGTGCTCCCTTAAAGAGTTTTCGGGTGAAGGTGTCGTTGTGGAGATTGTTGAGGAGAATTATCAGGATACCGCGTTGCCTGTAAAGCTCTACCTTTTTCAGGGTCTTCCCAAGAGTGACAAAATGGAATTTGTCATTCAAAAAGCGGTTGAATTGGGTGCAGAGGCTATAGTCCCTGTTGAAATGAGTCGCTGTGTTGTAAAGCTTGATGAAAAGAAGAAAAAGTCTAAAACTGCCCGTTGGCAGTCGATTTCCGAAAGTGCCGCCAAGCAGAGCAAGAGAACGTCTATTCCCAAGGTCTATGATGTTATGTCATATAAGGACGCTCTTAATTTCGCAAATGAACTTGATTTATTACTTGTTCCCTATGAAAGTAAAGACGGAATGACCTCAACAAAAAATGCCCTCAAAAAGATGAAAAACGGCATGTCCGTGGGTATTCTTATTGGTCCCGAGGGTGGCTTTGACGAAAAGGAAATTGCCCTTGCAGAGGAAAGTGGCGGTCTGACAATTTCCCTCGGTAAGCGTATTTTACGTACTGAAACTGCTTCGGTTACAGCCCTTTCAATGTGTATGCTTTATGCAGAAATGGAGCTTGACAAATGATAGATTTACCACAGCAATTTGCCGACAGAATGAAAACCATTCTGGGTGATGAATATAATGATTATTTAAAGGCTTTAGAGGAGGCGCCTGTACGCGCTTTCCGTGTGAATACGGATAAGATTTCTGTTGAAGATTTTGAGGAAATCAATCCTTTTAAAACAGAAAAAATACCCTATGTAAGCAACGGCTTTTACTTTACAGATGATAAAATCGGAAACCATCCATACCACCACGCAGGTATGATTTATGTGCAGGAGCCGGGTGCTATGGCACCTGCAGAGTGTCTTGATATTGACTCCGATTGGTGTGTGCTTGATATGTGTGCTGCACCGGGCGGAAAAAGCTCACAGCTTAAAAATAAGTTGGGTGAAAACGGTATCCTTGTTTCCAATGAAATTGTGCCCTCAAGGTGCAAAATTCTCACAGGTAATATGGAACGATTGGGTCTTAAAAACGTAGTTACAACCTGTATGGATTCTGGCAAAATAGCCCGTCTTTTTGAGAATAGATTTGACCTTGTTATGGTGGATGCACCCTGCTCCGGAGAGGGTATGTTCCGTAAGGAGGAAATTGCCGTTACCGAGTGGAGTGAGGACAACGTAAAAAACTGCGCCGAAAGGCAGAAGGAAATACTGTCAAACGCGGTAAAGGTGCTTAAAAACGGCGGTTATATCGTATATGCAACCTGTACATTTTCACTTGATGAAAATGAGAAAATTGTTGATTGGTTCCTTGAAAGCTACCCGGAATTTGAGCTTGTAAGAGTCAATGAAAAGGTGGAAAAAAGCACCTGTGACGGCATAAAATTCGACGGCTGTAAGTGTGAAAATATCAGTTTTTGCCGTAGATTTTACCCACATAAATCTATGGGTGAGGGTCAGTTTATGGCGGTGCTTCACAACACCAACGAGGGGTATTTTTCACCCGATTTTTCAAAGAAAAAGCCTACTAAAATCGACAAGGTAATCACCGATTTTCTCGGTGATGTGCTCACAGACTACGAGCCCTCAAAAGTGTTGATACACAAGGGAAATCCCGTATATTTCGACCCTGATTTTTCTGTTGACGGTGCTACTGTTTTTGCCTGTGGAATCACTATCGGTGAGGTGCGCAAAGGCTATATTCAACCACACCACCAGTTCTTTATGGCAATGGGTGATAGCTTCAAAAGAAAAATAGAGCTTTCTCCCGAAGGTGACGAAGTGAAAAAATATCTTCGCGGTGAGGAAATCGATACAGATAGTCCCAATGGTTGGGCGGTTGTTACCGTTGATGGTTGTACCCTCGGTGGTGCAAAGGTTGTAAACGGCAGAGCCAAAAACCATTATCCAAAGGGTTTAAGAATAAAATAAACGAAAAAAATTACTCCTGTTCAGAAGAACAAGAGTAATTTTTGTTTTAGTTTAATTATTCAACCTCTGTGTAGCCTTGAGCAAGTAAATTGGTTTTTGTTTGAGCCCAGGAAATTCTTTTTGCACCAAGCAAACCTGCATCGACAAGCTGTAACTCGATAAGGTCATCAATATTGTTTGGCACATCGTTGATTACAAAGGTCTCTGTCATAATATCGCCGTCAACTGAGTAAGAGTAGTCAATGAAGTCATAGGGTGCAAATTTAGCTTCAACGCCTGCAACAGCCTGTTGAATGGTGTCTGAATCAACACCGGATACGTTTGCTGTGCTTACCTGTGTCCATGAAGTTATATCATCACCATCACAGTAGTATGTTATTGTGTTGGTAAGTCCTTCGGCAGTTGTCTGTGTAAGAATATGAACATCTGCGGCCTGAACTGCATCAGCAGGAATTGATTCGAAATTATAATCATAGTCACCAAATGTTTCAACAGGGGCATAACCGCTATCACTTGAAGTGTCGCCACTGCCTGCAATGGCACCGATAATACCGAGAACAACAATGATTCCGACGATTATACCGATAATCATGGGAGCCTTGCTCTTTTTCTTGGGTGGTGTGGGGGGAGTGTAGGGAGCGTTATACTGTCCCTGATAAGGTGCCTGATAAGGAGTCTGCTGTGGTGCCTGATAAGGTGCCTGCTGAGGAGCTTGGTAGGGTGCCTGTTGAGGTGCCTGAGGGGGAACCTGCTGAGCCTGGGGCAAAACTGCTCCGCAGAACTGACAAGTAGTGCTGTTGTTTTGGATTTCTTTTCCACAATATGAACAAAACATAGATGTACCTCCGGAATCGTTAATGGTTAAGTGAATTTTATCACGAAGAGAAACTTTAAGTCAAGAGAACAAAGAAGAAATTTTGTAGTAAAAAGACGATTATTTTTGTTCTCTGACTATTCCATTTTTTTTATATATATGATATACTCTACAATATATAATTATAATAGGAAAAATGGGATTTAATTTTTATAAATACTTCATCCTACGGAAGGGAAAAGCAAATGGCAAAAATAATTTCAGTTGTTAACCAGAAGGGTGGCGTGGGTAAAA
This sequence comes from Acutalibacteraceae bacterium, assembly GCA_045643925.1. GTDB lineage: Bacteria > Bacillota > Clostridia > Oscillospirales > Acutalibacteraceae > DTU089. The sequence goes on from JAZRFZ010000186.1 coordinate 3,930, forward strand.
CCACCAGTGCCGTTAACCTTGCTGCCGCTCTCGGTGCGATGGGCAAAAAGATACTTCTTGTTGACATTGACCCTCAGGGTAACACCACAAGCGGTTACGGTATTTCCCGCAAAAATCTTGTGGCTACATCTTATGAAATACTTATCGGCACAAGCACTGCCCGTGAGGCGGTTATCAAAACAAAATTTCAGGGTGTTGACATAATTCCCTCTAATATAAACCTTGCAGGTGCAGAGCTTGAGCTTGCGGTTATGGACAAGCGTGAGGCACTTCTTAAGAATGCTCTCGCCACAATTCAGGAGGATTACGATTTCATCTTCTTCGATTGTCCGCCATCATTGGGGCTTATCACACTCAATGCGCTCACAGCATCTGACAGCTTCATCGTTCCCATACAGTGTGAGTATTACGCACTTGAAGGTCTGTCACAGCTTATGGCAACGGTAAGAACAATCAAACGACTTTATAACCCTTACATAGAGCTTGAGGGAGTTCTCCTCACGATGTATGACGGCAGACTCAATCTTACTCAGCAGGTTGTGTCCGAGGTTAAAAACTTCTTCCCAAAGAAGGTTTATGCAACGGTTATTCCTCGTAACGTTCGACTTTCAGAAGCGCCCTCATTCGGTGAACCGGTGCTCTATTACGATAAAGCCTCAAGGGGTAGCGAGAGTTACAATGCCCTTGCAGAGGAATTTTTGAAAATGCAGAAATAAGGTGAAATAATGGCAGTTAAAAAATCAGGTCTCGGCAGAGGGTTCGATGCAATCTTTGCAGACAACTCCCTTGAAGACCTTTCCGCAAATTCGGGTGCGGTTAAAGTGAAGCTTATTGAGATTGAGCCAAACAGAGACCAGCCTCGTAAAGTATTTGACGAATCGGCACTTAATGACCTGGCAGATAGTATTGCACAGCACGGTGTTCTGCAACCCCTTCTTGTGCGCCCTATGGCAGACGGTGGTTATCAGCTGGTAGCAGGTGAACGTCGTTGGCGTGCATCAAGACTTGCAGGGCTTACAGAGGTACCTGTTGTCATCAAAGATTTGACTGACTCTCAGGTTGCAGAGCTTGCGCTCGTTGAAAACCTGCAGCGAGAAAACCTTAACCCTATGGAGACTGCAAACGGCTTCAAGGAGTTGGGTGACAAGTTCGGATATACACAGGACGAAATCTCCAAGATTGTAGGTTGCTCTCGTTCGGCAGTTGCAAATGCTCTCAGACTTCTCACTCTTGCAGATGATGTTCAGGCGCTTGTTAGCAGCGGTGAGTTGTCACAGGGTCACGCCAAGGCTATTCTTTCTGTTGAGGACAAGGCTTATCAGACAGAGCTTGCAAAACTCGTGGTTAGCGAAGGTCTTTCCGTAAGAGAGATAGAGAGACTCGTCCGCAAGGCGTCACAAGAGCCGTCCACAGGCAAAAAAAGCAAAAAAAGAAACCCCTATTATGATGAGGTTGAGCTTGCTTTGTCAGATGTGCTCAAAAGAAAAGTTACAGTTACAAAATCAAGCAAAAAGGGTTCTTTGGAAATCGAGTTTTTCGATGATGATGACCTTAAAAAGCTTCTTAAAATATTTGATGAATAAGGT
>JAZRFZ010000187.1:0-3404 GCA_045643925.1 Acutalibacteraceae bacterium
GGCACAACAACGGGTGAAGTAAGTTTCACACCCGAATCGGTTGTTGATGCCGCAAGAGTAGGCTGAGTATAAGTTGACTGGAAATAAAGAAGTTCAATTTTGTCTATAACCGCATCATTTACAATTCCGTCAACGGTCATATTATTTTCCTTCTGCAATTTTTTAACAACTGCCATTGTGTCCTCATCAAACACACCTGTTATGCCGTCATCCTTAAGACCGTAGCGGGTGTAGATAAACATCCACTGCATCCACTTGACACCTTCGCCTGTGTCACCGCCCTTAAGCACACCTGTGGGCTTCTGATAAGGATTTTTGAGTGCGGCAAAGTCAACTGTTTCCGCAGTATTGATTGAACCAGTTGTGCTGACTGCCTGTGTACCTGCGGTAGCACCGGGAACAGATACTGTTGAATAGTACTGTGTTGCAGCGGGTACAACCTGAATATGTCCGATATTGGTTTCAACAACGCTGTATGTAACACCCTGATTATTCTGTGTGGGAGTATTGTCCTCGCCGAAAACGCCACCTAAAGCATCACCGACACCACCAAATGCATCTCCAATACCACCGAGTGCATCACCGATACCACCCATACCACCTGAACCAAGTGTTACATTACCACCGATGTCACCTGCCATGCCTGCAAGGTCACTCAATATATCATAGGCATTAGAAGCGCCATCCACTTTATCACCGATAAAGTTATCAACCGGATTAGTAAACAATGTGGTTTTCTCAGTTTCACTCTCACCATAGGTGTTCCTCTGTACATAGGTAACATTGGCAATATTATCATCACCTTTTACACCTACAACAGTGAATGCAACGGCAATCATAACAACTGCCATACACAACGCCATAATTTTCTTTTTCATAAGTTCATTCCTTAACATTTAAGATTCATACAATTATATCACAAAGGCACAAGCAAATGCAATATATAAATAAACCCAACTGCCAATCACTTGATTTCGGCAATAGTAACACCGTTTTCACCTTCACCGAAGGTACCCAATCTGAATGTACGGATTCTTGGGTCACTTTTCAGATATTTCTGAATACCTGCCCTCAATGCACCCGTACCCTTACCGTGGATGATAGTGCACTCTGTAAGACCTGACCTCAATAAATCATCAAGGAATCGGTCAAGGACAATTATTGCCTCATCCACCATAAGACCACGAAGGTCACAACGGTTATTCACCTGCATTGTAGCACGTGTATCACCTGTAATTTTACTTGTGGAAACGCTCTTTTTCTTTTCCGTTTTAGGCTTGTCCACAAGTCTGAGAGTTTCTTCCTTGACTCTCATTTTCAGCATACCTGTGGCAATTTCCACATTACCCTTTTTATCCTTAAGGGCGGTAACTGAAGCATTTTTGCCGATAGTCTTGCAGAAGACTGTGTCACCCACCTGCAACGGACGTGGAAGAACATAATCTTCGTTATCATCAATGGAATCAAACACAGGATTCACCGCATTGTTAATGGAATTGAGGTGAGAGTTCACCGCACTCTTTGCACGACGTGCAAGTTCAACAGCATCCTTTGTCTGCTTCGCCTCTTTTTTCAGCTTTTCAACCTCGTTGAGAAGGGCGTTCGCCTCACGCTTGGCGTGTTCTACAATACGCATTGCCTCACCACGGGCATTTTCAAGTTCTCTGTCACGGCGGAACTGTGCATCACTGAGGAGTTTTTCCGCCTTTTCCTTATCTTGCTTTGCAGATTCGGTAATTTTGACTGCCTTCGAACGCTCGTCCTCCATTTCAAGACGGCTCTTTTCAAGCATATCCACAACATCCTCAAAGCGGACATTTTCAGAGGAAACAAGCTCCCCTGCCCTGTCAATTATATCCTTGCTGATGCCCAACTTCTCAGAAATCGCAAAAGCATTTGAACGACCGGGAATACCAATAAGAAGCCTGTAAGTAGGCTTTAGGCTGTTCACATCAAATTCACAGGAGCCGTTCTCAACACGAGGTGTCTGCAAAGCGTATGCTTTAAGCTCTGCATAGTGTGTGGTTGCGGCAATTTTTGCACCCTGTCTGTGCAACTGTTCGAGTATAGCCATAGCAAGTGCGGCACCCTCAACAGGGTCAGTACCCGCACCCAATTCGTCAATAAGAACAAGTGAATTTTCATCTGCGACAGAAAGAATATTCACAATATTCACCATATGTGATGAGAATGTTGACAGGGACTGTTCAATGCTTTGCTCGTCACCTATATCAACAAGAATATTGTGGTAAACGCTGACCTTACTTTCATCATAGGCAGGTATGAGCATACCGGTGGATGCCATTGCAGAAAGAAGCCCGATTGTTTTAATAGCAACTGTTTTACCGCCTGTATTTGGACCTGTGATAACAAGTGTATCAAAATCCTTACCCAGACGAATGTCCGTAGCAACCACCTTTTTGGGGTCAATTAACGGGTGACGCGCCTTGTTAAGGAGTGTTTCACCAACATCATTAAGAAGCGGTACACTTGCCTTCATCTGATAGCCAAGATGTGCTTTTGCAAAAATTACGTTAATTTCAACCGCACTTTCATAGCTGCCTTTAATTTCCTCGGCAAAACCACCTACCTCAACAGAGAGTTCGTATAAAATGCGTTCTATTTCCTGCGCCTCTTTACCCTTAAGCACACGGATGTCATTATTGGCTTCAACCACACCTGCAGGCTCAATAAATACAGTAGCACCTGTGGAGGATGTATCGTGCACCAGTCCTGAAACCGCACCGCGATGCTCGTTCTTAACAGGCACAACATATCTGCCGTTACGCTGAGTTATGATAGCATCCTGCAAAACTGTCTTAAGACTTCCTGAGCGTATAAGCTTTTCAAGCTGGTCACGGACACTGTTTTCCTTTGCCTTTATTTTGCGACGGATTGATGCCAGTTCAGGAGAAGCGTTATCACTCATCTCCTCCTCTGACAGAATAGCAGATGTGATTTTTTCTTCAAGATATTTATTTGGCATAAGTGAGCTGAAATAAATATCAATACTCCTCTGCTCCTGACCGCTGTTTGCCCTCCACTCACAAAGAGCACGAACCGCTCTTACAGTAGATGCAATATCAAGAAGCTCTCCCATACTGAGCACACCGCCTGCGGCGGCACGGGATAATGAGTTAGCCACATTTTTGAGACCACCAAAAGAGGGACCACCGTGCTTTGCAAGCATTATGTATGCATCCTCGGTCATCTGTAATAACCTTTGAGCATTTTTGAGCTTTGTTTCGGGACGCAATGAGAGCATTTCCTCACGGGCATCATCATTACAAGCGCGTACCGCCAGAAGCTCCAGCACCTTATCAAACTCAAGTGCCTTTAAATGTCTGTTCATTTCGTTCATATTTATACCTCACGATATTGCCTTATAACGAGGACAATACCCT
>JAZRFZ010000188.1:0-14795 GCA_045643925.1 Acutalibacteraceae bacterium
ACCTTATCACCAACATTGAGGATAACAACACCTGCATCATCAGATGCTGCGATTGAATAGTAAACAGGCTTGTTATCAACTGCAATATAGTAAATACTGTTGCCATTTACAACTGCACTTCTGATATCTGTGATTGTGCCTGTAACCTTTGAAAGTTCTGTGGGCTTCTGTTCATTGCCGCTGTCACTTGTGTCGCCACCACTCAAAGCATCAGGCAATACTGCATCGTAAGAGATTTCAAGTGCCTTCTTAGTACTTGCTTTTACTCTTGCAACATACGCTTTAAGACAAGCCTCAAGGTCGGGGTTAGCGTCATCCTCACTACGAACAGCATCGTTAACACGCTCAACGCTTACCATCGCATAGCTCTTAACAATATCATTGTCCTTAAGCGCCATAAAGTATGTTGCTTCACCATCAATGTTAAGAAGGATGGGGAAGGTTGCCTGCCAGCCCTTATCGGATACGATACCCTGTGCAGATTTTTGTGCACCGCTTTCAGTTGTACCTGCAATCTTCTGGAAAACTGCTTCCTGTGTACGCTGGTTGATGATAGCAAAACCGATGATAGAATCGTCATTTGTTACTGAGGTAACACCTGTATAAAGCCAAACGTCATCGCCACTTGCGATACAGCTTGCGCCCTGTGTTGTTACAACAACATTCTCCTGACCGATATAGCCGTTGATAAAACCGCCGTTGTACTTACCGTAGTAGTTGTACTGCTGAACAAGAAGGTCCTCGGAGTAAATCTGGTCAATCCACTGGATACTTTCGTCATTTTTGATTTCGTCAAGGCTGTAGTACTCAATGTTGTTTTTGTCACAAGCGTCAACAAGAACAACACCGATAACGTTCTTACCGCCCAAAAGACCAACTGTGTGGTCGATACGCTCACATACCCAATAAGGATGACCCTCTTCATTGATTTCAAGTGAAGGTGTGCCGAACATATATGTGGGATATTTGAAACGAAGCACACGGTCAAGACGCTCATTGAGGTATTCACCTGTGGAAACCTTGATGTTAGGAAGACCTGCATCACCAAGCTTTACGACCTCTGCTTCCTGAGTGTACATATTAACCTTTACATAAGCAGGGAAGCCCTCATTTGTGTTCTTAATCCATTTGAACACATCACCGTATTTAAGAGGATAAATTCTGTAGGGATTGCCCTCAAAGTTAATCTGTGTTGAATAAGTCTCGTCAATAACGAACTGTGAAACGTATTCGCTAAGTTCACCGAGAGTCTTGTTTGCAAGAACAAATGCCGCATTCTTGTCAATCATGGGAACGGAGCTGAAGTCCTCAAGGCTCTTGATGGTTGTGATGCTCTTATCACTCTCACCAAAGTTCTGTGTTTCAACAGTAATAATTTTGCTGTAATCCTTTGCTCTGAAAAGAGGGGCAGATGTAAGGTAACCGATACCGAAAACAACTGCAAAAACAAGACCGATAATTACAGGAATTGTTGCTCTTCTCTTAACGTAGGGAACATACTCAGGCTTTACAAAAGCCTTTGTGGTGATAACAGTCATACCAATATATATTGCAATGATAACTGCAACGTAAACGTAAAGGTCAGATGACTTAAAGTTGATTGCGGGAAGCATAAAGTAATATGCAACCGCCGCACCGATAATTGTTGCAATAATACAGATGATAATTTTAAGAATCTTTTTCTCGGGTGGAATAACAACCTCTTTGGGTCTGCCCTTACCGGAAAAATCCACTTTAATAGGGTCCATTATGACAACTCCTTTGAAATAAATACCAATATATTATAAACCAAGGCACTATTAAATACAAGCCTTAAATTATAAACAAATTACGACCTTTCCGCCACTTTCCAATTACACACACTGGAGTAAACATCACCTGTTTCATCAATGCCTGTAATATTAGGATTCACAGAAACAACCGCTTTTCTGTAAAAGAGTGATATAATCGGCACATTTGTTGACAAACTTTCTGCAAACTCCGTTGAGGAAAGCTTCCCGCTACGATAGTCTGAATACACCTCAAAAAATTCGTCATCTATACCATAGTTTATACTGCCACCATTAGTAAAAAAGCCTGACATATTGCAGTTATTCGTCATAACTGTTTCACCGATGTAAAGACCAAAATGGCCTTCTTCAAGCGCAGTTTTAAATTCCTTCACAGTTTTTTTCTCAATAATATATGCATTGAAGCCAAGCTCTGTCAATGACTTTTTGAGAGCTTCAGCAACATGCAGTTTGTACTGGTTTTGAGAACAAACAAGAATACTGACACTCAGTGTATTGCTGCCGTTTGTTCTGAAGCCTTTATCATTGACCTTATCGTAGCCGTTGCGCTCCAGTATGGCAACAGCATTCTCAGGATTACCCTTGACACCTGCAATGTTTGTCAGATCAAGGCGATAATTTTGCTCTCTGAATGGTGTAACCGTGGGAACACCCTGTCCCAAGAATGAGGATGCCGCAATAACAGAACGGTCAATACCAATGTTTATTGCCTGTCGTACCCATTTATTGCTTGTAGCAGAGCCTTGCCATTTGGAATTCACACCAATATACACAAAGTTATTTATATTCTGTGAAATAGTTTTAGATGACAGGTTTGTGTACGTTCCCGAACTAAGATCATTTTTATAAACACTGATTTCGTTTGCCTTAAAGGGATATACAGGACTGGAAACACCCGCCATATCATGAAGGGCGATTTGTTTGTTCCATTCTGCTTTAAAATCGCGATGATGGACATTTACTTGAAGGTATGGAATATCGTCAAGATATTCAACAGAGTATTTACCGCTACCGATATATGTTTTTCCTGATAACCTTATTATAGGAAAATCAAGAATGTTTAATGCCATATAATCGGGATTTGCAAGATTAAATACAATAGTGTATTTATCCTTTACAGTAACCGAGGAAATATTGCTGAGTGATGCTTTATAAAAAGCATTGTTTTTCGCCCTGTCGTAGGAAACTTTCACATAGTCCGCCGTAAGCAGTACTCCGTCAGTGAATTTGACACCTGAAAGAAGCTTGACCGTAACAGTTTTGCCCTCGATTTTACCACTGACTGCAAGTTGAGGAAGTGCATTTCCGTCAAGAGTAGGGGTAAACAGACTTTCATATATAACAGGAATCAAATCTCTGTTATAGCTACTCTTTGCGGCATAGGGATAAAATTCATCCGAGCTTGTATATGGCAAAGAAATGTCCGCATCAATAATCTGCGTAGGCAAAACATATTCTTCAGGTTGTGTGGGTTCATTGCCCTCATTTTTGCCACAGGCACAAAGCACCAAAAGCATAGAAATAATGAGTATAACAGAAATAATTTTTTTCATCCCTTAACACTCACCCTTTCTATAGAATTTGCCTTGCCTGTTTTTTCGTCAATTTCAATTATACAACCGTTCATTGTATATTCCCCCTGGGGGTTCTGAAAACGGACAGGCAAATTTGTTTTGAATTTTTTTATAACAAGCTCAGGGGTAATTCCCAGAACAGACTGTGTAGGACCTACCATACCTGCATCTGTAATGTAAGCCGTACCCTGCGGTAAGATTTGTTCATCTGCAGTTTGCACATGGGTATGTGTTCCCATAACTGCAGTAACCTTGCCGTCAAGATAAAATCCGAAAGCACGTTTTTCCGCAGTTGCTTCCGCGTGGAAGTCAACAATCACAATTTTACAACCATCAACCTCAGAAAGTGCTTTATCAATCTCAATAAACGGATTTGCCAAAGGCTCTGAGAAAACAGTACCCAGCATATTGATAACCGCAACTCTGTACCTACCCTTATCGATTATATTAACCCCCTTGCCGGGTGCACCTGCAGGGTAATTGTAGGGTCTGACAACAGGAACGTCATCCTCAAGGAAGTCCATTATCTCGGGGCGCTTAAACACATGGTTGCCCATTGTAAGCATATCAACACCGCTGTCGAGAATCATATTCACAGACTTGGGTGTTACACCGTTCCCCTGTGCGGAGTTTTCACCATTGGCAATGCAGACGTCAATATTATTTTTTCTTTTAAAATCAGGCAATCTGCGAAGCAAAAAGTCGCATCCGCCCTCACCAACAACGTCACCTAAAAAAAGCAAACGCATATTGTGTACCATCGTTTCTATATATAATTTGGAGTATTCACTCAAACAAAACAAGCGAAACCGCCTTGGTTCGGGGTTCCGCTTGATTCTTAATTATTTTGCAAAATCAATTGCACGGCTCTCCCTGATAACATTGACCTTAATCTGACCGGGATATTCAAGCTCGCCTTCAATCTTCTGAACGATATCACGAGCAAGAAGAACCATCTGGTCGTCGGAAACTGCCTCGGGCTTAACCATAATACGAACCTCACGACCTGCCTGGATAGCAAAGGCATTGTCAACACCTGCAAATGATGTTGTAATTTCCTCAAGCTTCTGAAGGCGCTGTATGTAAGACTCGATGTTCTCACGTCTTGCGCCGGGTCTTGCGGCTGAAATAGCATCTGCCGCCTGAACAAGACAAGCAATAATGGTTTTTGCCTCAACATCGCCATGGTGTGCCTGGATAGCGTGGATAACCTGGTCGCTTTCCTTATTCTTACGAGCAACCTCAACACCAAGCTCGATGTGTGTACCCTCTTTTTCGTGGTCGAGGGCTTTACCTATATCGTGCAACAAACCTGCACGCTTTGCAAGCTTAACATCGGCACCAAGCTCTGCAGCCATAAGACCTGCAAGATAAGATACCTCAAGTGAATGGTTAAGAACATTCTGACCGTAACTTGTACGGTATTTGAGCTTACCAAGGAGTTTAACAATCTCACCGTGAAGACCGTTAACACCTGCATCAATAACTGCCTTTTCACCTGTCTGGCGAATGGTGTTTTCAACCTCACGTTTTGATTTTTCGTACATTTCCTCGATACGGGCAGGGTGGATTCTACCGTCAGAAACAAGCTTCTCAAGAGTGAGCCTTGCAATCTCACGACGTACAGGCTCAAAGCAAGAAACAGTGATTGCCTCGGGTGTGTCGTCGATAATAAGGTCAACGCCTGTAATTGTTTCGATTGTACGGATATTTCTACCCTCACGGCCGATGATACGACCCTTCATTTCGTCACTGGGAATTGTAACAACAGAAACTGTTGCTTCTGCCGCGTGGTCGGCAGCACAGCGCTGAATTGCGCCGGAGATAACCTCACCTGCAAGCTTATCCATATCATCCTTGAGCTGCTGCTCATAGTCATAGATTTTAGTTGCTTTTTCGTGAGTAAGCTGTTCGTCAAGGCTCTTAAGGAGAACGTCCTTAGCCTGTTCTTTTGAGTAACCTGAAATTCTCTCAAGAATTTCAAGCTGACTTCTCTTAAGTGATTCAACCTCTTGCTCTTTTTCCTCAATAGCCTTGATTTTCTGAGCAAGTGCCTCCTCTTTCTTTTCCTGTGCCTCAACCTTTTTGTCAAGGTTTTCTTCCTTCTGGGTAATTCTGCGTTCCTGACGCTGAACCTCTGCACGTCTTTCGCGGAGGTCGTGCTCAGTTTCGGAACGGAGCTTATGAATTTCATCCTTTGCCTCAAGGATGGATTCTTTTTTCTTCTGTTCTGCTTCGGTCATTGCGTTGTTGACAATTCGTGCTGCTTCCTGTGTGGCAGAACCGATAGCTGCCTCAGCAACCTTTTTACGGTGTGCGCCGCCAAGCACAAAGCCCACAACACCACCAACAACAAGTGCAATTACACCGATAATAATGTAAACACCCACTGAATGTTTCTCCTTTCTGTAAATTCTTCAAAAGTTAATAATTAAAAAATAAAAATGACGGATGAACCATCCGTCATACACGGCAGGAAACCCTGCATATAATAAAAGTTTTGTAACAGGCGTTCCCACGCGTGCTAAAATATCTATATACAAATAAAAATAATTACTCTTTTTTGAAAAATCTATAAAAATAAATATAAAATATATAAATAACAAAACCATTATCATACAATACGGATAGTGTATTATTACCACAAATAACACATCATCTCGTATATTATAATAAATCCTCGCACAATAGTCAAGAAAATACGGGCATAAATATTTATTTTTTTGTATATTTATTTCTAAACTGATTTGTTTTAACCGGATAAATTATACTATTCAAACAAAAATCACGCTTTTTCAGGGAAAACGCTGCTTACCTCACCGAGTATTTTTTCCGCCTCGGATTTTTCTTTTTTATAATCATCGTCACCCCTTACAGACTCTTTTTTCCAAAGGGAAAGCAGCTGACCAAAGGTGAGCATCGTTTCAAATGTGGCCTCTTCACCATATCTATCCTTTAAAATTCCGATAATTTCACAAGGGTCTGCATTATCCTGTGCGAAAAGATAGCCCTTCTGCGCAAGGTACGCGCAAAGATTTCTGCCTTCATCCTCATTGGCGGCACAGGAAAGCACACTATCAAGGCGTTTCTCGACCTCGCTCAAAGGCAAAAGGAAAGCACCTGTCATAAGTATGCCGATTTGTTGCTGACTGAAACCTCTTTTTCTGAAAGCACCGATAAAATCTGCTACAATAAGGTCAACCTCTTTGTTCTGTTCATTTGGTGCAGTTGTGCTATCAAGCATCCACTGTGGTACATAATTATTCATAATAAACCTCAAGCTCTAATACAATGATAATACATATTATAAATAAAAGGGCCCACAAAATCAATTAAATTGTTTAAAAAATAACATTTGTTGACATTTATATTCTGTTATTCTATAATCGATTTGCAATCAAAATAAGTGGTGGAGTCTGGCATAACTTGCAATAGCAGGTTATTTATTAGGTTGCGGGTTTATTTTATATTTTTATAAAACGAACTATTCCACCGTCCTTTATGTGCACTGCATATAAGGGGCGGTTTTTATGCAGACAAATTTTTACCACCGGAATCGGAGTATTCAAAATGAGTCAAATCACCATTGTGGCACTTGTAATATTTGCCATAACCTATCTTCTGATGATGATTTTCCAGAAGATTCGTCCACACATCGTTGCAGTATCCGCACTCATATTCATAGCTTTAGGTGTTATTTCCGCAGTAAAGCCTGATTTATTCGGTGCAGACTTTTTCACAACTGCAACCGGCAGTTATTCATACGGCATAACCAATGCGTTGTCGGAAATTGACTGGAATGTTATTATGATGATAGCAGGTACAATGGGCACTGTTTATCTTTTCATTGAGTCAAAAATGCCTCAGCTACTCTCCGACCTGCTCATATCAAAAATGCCTAATATGAAATGGGTAGTGGTTGTCATTTCTCTTTTCGCAGGTATTGTGTCTGCATTTGTTGACAATGTTGCCACAGTTCTTATGATTGCTCCCGTTGCTCTTGCCTTCTGCAAAAAGCTGGAGGTTTCCCCTGTTCCTGCAATTATCTGTATTGCAGTTTCATCGAACCTTCAAGGTGCAGCAACCCTCGTTGGTGACACCACCTCAATTCTCCTCGGTAAGGCGGCAAACCTTGATTTTTCTGACTTTTTCGTTGATAGCGGCAAGCCCGGTATGTTCTGGGTTGTTGAAGCAGGTGCTCTGGTTTCTGCACTTATCATATTGTTTATGTTCCGCAAGGATAACAAACCCATTACCTTTGAAGCCCTGACAAAGGTTGAGGACTATGTACCTACATATCTCCTTATTGGTACAGTTGTAGCACTCATTGGCGCATCCTTCATCCCCTACGAAAGCGCCGCTGAGCCCGGTCAGTTCTACAAGCCCGATATCACAAACGGTCTTATCTGTATCGCATTTTTCATAATCGGTATTGTTAGAGAGTTAGCAATAAAAAAGAACAAAGACATTGTCAAAAATGCCTTCAAAGAAATTGACTATTACACGATTGTGCTCCTTACCTGCCTGTTTATAGTTATCGGCGGTATTAAGGCGGCAGGTGTTATTGATGTTATCGGTAATGCCATTGCAAGTCTCGGCTCAGGTAACATATTTGTTGTTTACACAATCGTAGTATGGATGTCAGTAATCCTCTCTGCATTTATTGACAACATCCCCTACACCGCAACAATGCTTTCAATAATGCCCGTTATTGCTCTTGACTTAGGTATGGCAGACCCCAAGCTCCTTTACTACGGTCTCCTCTGCGGTGCAACTCTCGGCGGTAACCTTACCCCAATCGGTGCAAGTGCAAACATTACCGCTATCGGTATTCTCCGCAAGGAGGGTCACGAGGTTAAAAGCACAACCTTTATGAAATATGGTGTTCCTTTTACACTTTCAGCCGTGATCACAGGCTACATTTTACTTTGGCTTATCTGGAAATAATTATAAAAAGACCTGCTATTCAACTTGAATAGCAGGTCTTCACTTTATTCTTCAACATAAGTGGGGGCATTTTTAGGTGCAGTACCCTTTACAACCTCGTGATAATATTTGTAGGTCATAGGTGTTTCTTTTTTTAGGTTACCGGCATCTGTAACCTCACCGAGGAAAATTGTGTGAGTTTCAGTTTCCATAGTATTTATCACCTTACAGGTAATGTAGCTCATTGCCTGAGGTAATACAGGAAGATACCCTTTAACAAGCGGCTCTATCCCCTCAAACTTATCAAAATCCTTACCACTTCTGAAACCGAATGTGCCAATAACCAGGGGGTCAACTTCTTCACTTAAAATATTAAGAGCAAATACACCCGTATCCTTAATGCACTCATTTGTGTAATTGTCGTGATTGATTGATACGGCAACAGTTGCAGGTGTTGCGGTTATCTGCATAGCAGAGTTTGCAATACAGCCTGTAGGCTTACCCTTTGCCCATGTGGTAACGGCATAAACACCGTATGATAAATTGAATAATGCAGTTTTATCCATAAAAACACCTCAGAACTTAACATTCAGATTACTTTGTACTACAAATTATAACACCATAGCCCACGAAAGTCAAAGCCCGACGAAGAAGCGTCGGGCTTAAACTTTACACCTCATAAAATGACTCTTTTGTCAAGCCGCAAACGGGACACTCCCAATCATCAGGAACCTTCTCCCAAGGGGTGTTGGGAGCAATGCCGTTGTCAGGGTCACCCTTTGCAGTATCATAGATATATCCGCAAGGACATTCATATCTCATAACAAACTCTCCTTTTTGGTTTATATCCTTATATTGCCACCATTTCAGAGATTTATTCCCAATCTGATACAACAGTTAATCTTACACAAGCTCAAGTTCGCTGTAATTGTTGATATAAATATCCACCAACTTTTTCAGTTCATCCTGTTCAGGCTCACTTTTATCATAAATACCCACAACGTTATATCCGTTTGCTTTGGCAGTTTTTGCCGCATAAAGAGCATCCTCAAAGACCCAGGTAGTTGATTTATCCGTACCCAACTCTTCAAGCACAACATCATAAACCTTCGGTTCTTTTTTGGAGGCGCCCACCGTATATGTTGAATATATGGGTGAGAAATAATGAAGCATATCGAATTTCTCCATAACCGCCTCGAGTGCAGATTCTCCTGTTGCAGTGGCTATTCCCATTTTCACACCCTTTGATTTAAGCGTTTCAAGAAATTCAATTATATCATTTTTGGGTTGGGTATCTTCAAGATACCTCTTTTTTATGCATTCAAAGAACTTATCAAACAATTCTTCATATGTTTCACTCATATTGAACCGTTCTTTTGCCGTGATTATTGCCTCACGCAGGTACAGGTTATCAAAAATCTTTTTATCCTCAGATGTCAGTTTCAAACCAATTTCATCAAAGAATTTATATTTTACACCTTTCCACACGTGCATGGAATCAAACAAGGTACCGTCGAAATCAAAAATGGCGCCTGTTATTTTAATTTTGTTATCCTTCATTATCAAGTTTCCTTTATCACAAAATCCGTCATAAAAATTATAAGCATAAAACGTCGAAATATCATACGCTCACAAATATATCCACTATGAAAATTATATCATTACAAAGCCCGAAAATCAACTTGCGTATTATTAAAAATATATTTACAAATTTACAATGTTTGTTATAATGATTGTAGTTTCACGAAACGCTAAAGCGTTTCGTAAAAACCAATTTTGCAAATACACAACATATAAATCATTTTTGATGTGGGGTGATTACAAAAATGAAAACCATAACAAACAAGCCCATTCCCGAAAAATTCAACACCTGTTTATGCAATTGTGTAAACGAAAGTGAAGTTTTATTTGCAGTAGTGGGTGACCTTAACCTCAAAGGGCGCTATGCAGAATCCCTGATGATATTCACCAAGGACAAGCTTGTGGCCTTTGACGAATGTTATGAAAAATCATTTTACGAACTGAATTATTCAGATATCGAAACCGCGGAAGTCAAACGCTTGTACGGTAATGCCGTCTTCAGAGTAACATTAAAAAGCGGCAAAAAGAAATCCATCCTGCGTTTCTCTTACGCGTCGGCAGAGGTTGCCGATGCCGCAGCCGTATTTATAAATGCTGTAAACGACGGAGCCGATTATGAATATGAAGCCGAAACAGTAAAATCCGTTTACCACAAACAACGGTGCTTCTGTCCCAAGTGTGGCAGAAAATTACCAAATCCCGAGGCAGAGTGTATCAACTGCGCAGGTAAGGGGAAAATCGTTTCAAAATTTGCAAGGTACGTTATACCTGAGAAGAAGTCGCTGTTTATCTGTATGCTTCTATCCGTGGCAGCAACGGCGCTTTCACTTGCACCGCCATACATTACCAAAATAATGGTGGATGACGTTATCCCATCCAAAAATTCCGCAAAGCTTATTACTGTATTGGTTGCCCTTCTCGGCATATACATACTTCAATATGTAATGAATGGTCTGCGCTCATATAAGCTCAGACTCGCAGGTGACAGAATAACACTAAACCTGAAAAAGGATATTTACGAAAAAGCCCAGTACCTCCCTTTGAGCTTTTATGACAAGATCTCAACAGGCTCCGTTATTAACAGAGTTAACTCTGACGCAGGTGTTATTCAGACATTCATTATGAAAATCACACAGGAAGCCGTTGTACAGGCTTTCACCCTTGTGGGACTCGTAATAATAATGTTCAGCATGAGCTGGAA
This sequence comes from Acutalibacteraceae bacterium, assembly GCA_045643925.1. Lineage (GTDB taxonomy): Bacteria > Bacillota > Clostridia > Oscillospirales > Acutalibacteraceae > DTU089. The sequence goes on from JAZRFZ010000188.1 coordinate 11,073, forward strand.
GCTGGCTCTTTTCTCACTTATCCCCGTACCTATTGTAGTTGCTGCCGGCAGACTTTTCGGTAAAATTATCGGTCCTAAATATATGCGCTTGTGGAGAAGAAATGCATCTATTTCAACAGTACTTGCAAACTCTATTCCCGGTGTGCGTGTTATTAAAGCATTCACTAACGAGAGTCAGACCATCAAAAAATTCGAACGTTATTGCGACGAATGGTACAAAGAGGACAAAAAGGTTGCCGTTCCCGCTGCTGTATTCCCCTCTGTTATCACCTTCCTTGTAACCTGCGGTTCAATCGTCGTATGGTTCCTTGGCGGACAGATGGTTATAACAGGCAACAGTGAAATCTCTCTCGGTCTGCTTGTTTCCTTCGTTTCATACGCAAGTATGTTCTACACTCCCATAAACTTCTTCGCAAATATGAGTGACTCATATCAGAACACTCTCGCATCTGCAGAGAAGATTCTTGATATTGTTGATGCCGAGCCCGAAAACAACTTCGGTAAAGGCAATACCTTAGATAGAATGGAAGGCAAAATTGAATTTAAAAATGTCAACTTTGCATTTGACCGTTCCAAAAAGGTTCTTTCAAACATCAATCTTACAATCGAACCCGGTGACATCGTTGGTATTGTTGGCACTACCGGTTCAGGTAAATCCACACTCATAAATCTTTTGATGCGATACTATGACGATTATGATGGTGAAATACTTGTTGACGGTGTTAACGTTAAAGATATTGATATGAAATACTATCGTGACTCTATCGGTTACGTTCAGCAAGAGCCCCTTATGTTCCGTGACACCATTTTCAATAATATTGCATTTGGTAGCGGACGTGTTCACGTGGAGCAGGTTATCCACGCTGCAGAGGTTGCTAATGCACACGGCTTTATTTCAAAACTCCCCGATGCTTATGATACAATGCTTGGTGAACGCGGTGTTGGTCTTTCAGGTGGTGAACGTCAGCGTGTGTCCATTGCACGAGCCGTTCTTAAAAACCCGAGTATTCTTATCTTCGACGAAGCAACTGCCGCAGTTGACTCTGAAACAGAACACCTTATCCAGGGTGCTATTGAACGACTCATAAGTGGTCGTACAACCCTTATGATTGCCCATCGACTTTCAACACTCCGAAAAGCCAACAAAATCGTTGTTGTTGACAAGGGTGAAATCATCGAGTGCGGTACACCCGAAGAACTTCTCAGAATGAAAGGCAAGTATTATAAGCTTGTTGAAATCCAGTCAATGGGTGAACAGTTACAAAAACGTAAAGCAGAAGAAAATTTTGAGTGAGGTGATTAAATGCCCCGATATATTGAAGGCCCTGAGGTAAAATTCACAGAAAACGACAAAATTTTTGTTGATGCAGAATTTTATTCAGGCGAAAAATTCACAGAATTAGAATTACACAGAATGTTCCCTATAACAGGTCTGACAAAGTATATTGCTTTGTTAGACAAAGATGGAAATGAAATTGCTGTAATCCGCAACATCGATGACCTTTTACCCGAATCAAAAAAGGTAGTTGAAAATTGCTTAACAGAATACTATATGATTCCACGAATCACACGATTCATTAAAATGAGCGAAAAGTTCAAAATATGGATGTGGACAGCAGAAACAGACAAGGGCATTTGCACCTTTGAAATAAGAAACCACATCACTGCCATCAAGCCATTATATGACGGCAGAGTGCTTATAAAAGACGCTAACGACAACCGTTACGAAATCCCCAATGTAAATGACCTTGATAAAAAGAGTCTTAGTATGATATTACCCAAATTATAAAGAAAGGATTATTTAAAATGAAACTTTTAATTGCAATAGTTAATAATGATGATAGCGCTGTTGTTTCTTCAGCACTTACACGCGAGGGCTATACTGTTACAAAATTATCCACAACCGGCGGTTTCCTTATGGTTGGAAACACAACCTTCCTCATCGGTGCCGAGGATAACACAGTAGCCAAGGCAAAGGAAATCATCAAGAATCACTCCAAGAAAAGAACATCTGTTACATCAACAACAACAGGCTTCGGCACAGGTCTCCGAGAGGATGACTTTGCAAACGAAATCCCCGTCGGTGGTGCAATCGTCTTCACCCTTGATGTTGAGGACGTTGACAAATATTAAAACTTATAATCAAAAAATTACACCCGCATACCGTACGGTATGCGGGTGATTTCATTTATGTGTTTACTGCTATATTCTAAGCCTTGTCACGATAATCATATTTATCTTCATATCCACATTTCCCACAACGGTACTTAACCTTATAAAAGCCAAAGCCGTGTGCTTGAATTAGTGAAATCCTAAGAAACTTACCTATAGGAATACCTGTCGTAAAAGGATTTATAACTTCCTTCCATTCTTCATCCGCTTTACATGAAGGGCAACAATCCGGAATCACAGTACACCCACCTTTCATAAAAACCACTTAATCGAACAAACTATTCTTTACACCTTACGGCACTTTTACGCCCTTGTGCTCCAAATAGAACACCAAGGCACACGCACCTGATAGAGCAGCAAACACATCAAAAAGAATAGCCCACCATTTGTTATTCTCTTTTTGTGCTTTCACATCTTCATCAAAAGAGAGTGCTACATCACCCTCAATTACTATTTCATGTGCATAATGGTTAAATGACGGGGCGATATTCTCCTCTAAATACATCTGTATTTTCTCACCACTCTTGTGGTTAGCTAATACAGAAAGATTTACGTAATCATTACAAAATGTATAAACAGTTACGGGCTTTTCTAATTCCTCTGTGTATATATAAATATATTCACTGCCATTTTTCTTACTGCCTTCCCATACCTTGTCATACCCTTTGTATGTATATTCTTTATAAGCATAAGCCTCTTTATCAGTAATTATCTTGCTGTTCAGATAAGGCGGTAAAAAATTACCTAAAAGGCACAAGGCAGTGAATACAAGCAAAACCTTAACCGTTAATGGCCTGTTTCTGCTTGCAATGCGATGAATATTCATAACCGTACTTACCGAAACTGCCATAAAACACTCCCCTCCCATAAATACAATATTTTCTTTATCTTATCATAGATATAATAGCTTTTCAACTACAGGATAATTATCTATAAACCCACATAGATTTATTACAAAAAACAGAGAGTGGATTTCTCCACTCTCTGAAAATGCTATATTTTATAGGATTTAATTAACCGAAATATCTCTTAAGAAGACCTTCGAATGCTTTGCCGTGTCTTGCTTCGTCACGAGCCATTTCGTGAACAGTATCATGGATAGCGTCGAGGTTCTGCTCTTTAGCCATCTTAGCAAGCTCGAATTTACCGAGAGTTGCGCCATTCTCTGCCTCTACGCGCATTTCAAGGTTTTTCTTTGTTGAGTCAGTTACGAGTTCACCGAGAAGCTCTGCAAACTTTGCTGCGTGCTCTGCCTCTTCGTAAGCTGCCTTTTCCCAGTAAAGACCGATTTCAGGATAGCCTTCTCTGTGAGCAACTCTTGCCATTGCAAGGTACATACCAACCTCTGTGCACTCACCCTGGAAGTTAGCACGGAGACCTTCGATAATTTCTTCGCAAACGCCTTTAGCAACGCCGAGCACGTGCTCTGCTGCCCAAGTCATTTCTTCATCTTTAACTTCTACAAATTTCTCAGCAGGTGCTTTGCAAAGGGGGCAAGCCACAGGGGGATTTTCGCCTTCAACAATCTGACCGCAAACTAAGCATTTCCAT
>JAZRFZ010000189.1:0-10324 GCA_045643925.1 Acutalibacteraceae bacterium
GCAATACCTGTATCAAAGAATCTCTCAGGGAATGCCTTTTTGAATGCGCCTGTTTTTGTAGCGGCAGCAAGGTCAGCGTCAAGTACAACAACCTTATCATTCTTTTGACCAAGCTCAACAAGAGCGTTACCATACGCGTCACGAGTAGCAACTTTAATTACATCAGCCATTATTAGTCCTCCAATCCGTTAAGAGCACTCTCAAGCTCTTTCATCGCAACTTCATACTGCTCTGCATTAGGAGCAGAACCGTGCCAACTAACTTGATTTTCCATAAATGAAACGCCTTTACCCTTAACAGTGGTAGCGATAATAGCCGTAGGTTTACCGGCACAAGCACGAGCATCATCAAGAGCCTTTTCGATTTCATCATAAGAATGACCGTCAATCTCAATAACATTCCAGCCGAAAGCTGCAAACTTCTCGGGAATGGGATAAGGTGAGTTAACTTCCTCAACGGTACCATCAATCTGAAGATTATTATTATCAACAAATGCAACAAGGTTATCAAGCTTCTTCGCAGAAGCATACATTGCAGCTTCCCAAACCTGACCTTCTTCAATTTCACCGTCACCAAGGATAGTATAAACACGGAAATCAGCGTTCTGAAGCTTAGCACCTAATGCCATACCACATGCAGCAGAGATGCCCTGACCAAGAGAACCTGAACTGATATCAATACCAGGGAGGCACTTCATACTGGGATGACCCTGAAGTCTTGAATCAACCTTTCTGAGAGTTTTGAGTTCTTCAACAGGGAAATAACCGCGCTGTGCCATAACTGAATAAAGCGCAGGAGCAGCGTGACCTTTTGAGAGAACAAATCTGTCTCTTGAATCCATTGAAGGATTCTGTGGGTCGATGTTCATCTCATTAAAATAGAGATATGTGAGAATCTCTGTAATTGAAAGAGAACCGCCCGGGTGACCTGACTTGGCATTGAATGTACCTTCAATGATTCCCATACGAACCTTGCAGGCAATTTTTGCCAACTCAATTTTGGAAATTTTCTCCATAATATTACCTCCGTTAAGCAATATAGTTTTTTTCAATATATTTTATAAAATCACAAACAGCACCATCATTACAATGACAGGTAACATGTTCGCAGATTGCCTTGATATCATCTGGTGCTTGGCCACAGCATACGGGATGAGCAACAGATTCAAGCATTTTAACATCGTTATAATAATCACCGATTGCACCGACTTTAGAAGGGTCAATATCCAGATACTCAACAAGCTTTTGAACACCGGAGCCCTTATTCACACCGGCTTTGACAACCTCAAGAGTAAAACGAGATGTTAAAAAGCAATCAAAAAACTCGGCATATTCTTTGGTTTTAAACAACTTTTGAAGCTTTTGTATTTTCTTCGGCATACCGAAAAAGGAAACTTTAGTCCATTTACCCTCAGGTAAATCTGACATTGTTTTACAAAATTTATAATCAAGCTTATCAATCTTTGAAATAAGATACCCATAGAAACAAGTTGGTTTTGTTAGATATATGGTATTAACGCCAAAAACAGTAAGTTGAAAACCTTTATGCTTCTTAAACACATCCAGAATCATCTTTTCACCCTGTGGTGAATGAGTATCAAGGAAAACCAATTTATCGGTGCGAAAATCATAAATACCTGCACCATTTGAAAATATGGCAGGAGTTTTTATACCAAGATTATCATAATGAACCTTCAATGATTGCAAATTACGTCCCGAGCACAATGTAAAATTACCACCGTTATCAACGAAGCGTGAGATAGCCTCTTTGTTATTGTAGGGTAATCTCATTTGCTTATCGTTCAATGTGCCGTCAATATCAGAAATTAACAACCACTCATTATATGTTGAAACCATTATGATATTCTCCTGAGAAAATCTTTAAAATATTGGGGTAAATCAGTTGTAAACTCCATATATTCACCTGTAACAGGATGAACAAAACCGATGGTTGATGCGTTAAGGCACTGACCCTCAAGACCATAGGTCTTTTTCGAGTTACCATAAACAACATCTCCCGCAACAGGGGTGCCCCTGTATGCCATATGAACTCTTATCTGGTGTGTTCTGCCTGTTTCAAGAGTAACCTTAAGGAAAGTAAAGCCATTAAAGCGTTCAAGAACTTCAAAATGCGTTACAGCGTTACGCGAATTTTTATCAGTAATAGCTTGTTTCTTTCTGTCCTTAGGATGTCGTCCGATAGGTGCATCTATAGTACCAAAATCATCCTTCACGTTACCAACAACAACTGTGTTGTAAACACGGGTAAATGAATGTTCCTTGATTTGCTCAGCAAGACCCTTATGGGCAACATCATTCTTCGCAACAACAAGCAAACCACTTGTATCCTTATCAATACGGTGAACTATACCCGGCCTTATAACTCCGTTAATACCTGAAAGAGAATCACCACAATGATGAATCAACGCGTTAACAAGAGTGCCGTTATAATTACCCGCAGCAGGATGAACCACCATACCTTTAGGCTTATTTACAACAAGGAGATGCTCGTCCTCATAAACAATATCCAAGGGTATATCCTCTGCTTCAACAGAAAGAACAACAGGGTCAGGTACTTGAACACTTATAATATCACCCAACTTCAAAGAAGTTTTTTTATTACAAGCGACACCATTAACGAGCACAAGACCGTCATTTATAAGCTGTTGTACAGAGTTGCGAGAAAAATCACTGTGAATAATAGGTAGAGCTTTATCAACTCTTTCGCCCACATATTCATCACAAACTGTAAATTCTAAATGTTTCATAGTTTATTCAAACATTGAGAAATCTATGTCATCGATTGAGTCGATAGATATCTTTTTGGATTTGGTTTCTGAACTTCCAGAATCAGTAACTTCATCAATTTTTTGATTATCTTCAGGGGAAATTATTGTATCCACGGCTGCACCCTTATTATCATCAGATACTGTTTCGGGAGCGACATCATAGTTTCCTGCATTTTTATCAGCAAGTGAAACAATGATATCAGATTCCGCTTCATTTTCTTCAGTTACTTCCGGAGTTTCGTCAACATCGGGAATATCGGGTTTGGATTCAATACCCATTTTAATCTCATTAAGAGCCTCATCAGGTAATTCACCCTCAATAACAGCATTAAAAACTACTGCTTCCTTATCCCCTTCAACCTCCGCCTTTTTCACCTTACGATTCATATTAAAACGGAAGTGTTTTTTATCCTCCTGTGATTCTTCGATAGATTCCGCCGAATCATCAGAGCTTTTTTCTTTTTTTACATCCTTTATCAAATCAACAATGAGATAAATTATGAGAATAAACGCACCAACTGTAATAAGACAATCAGCAAAGTTAAAAACTGCAAACTCTACGAAAAGTGGCTCAATATAATCGACAACATACTGAAGTCGGATTCGGTCTATAATATTGCCGATACCACCTGAAATCATAAGCAAAAGGCAGAAGTTAACTAATTTTGATTTGCTTTTGTTGGTAACAAGAAAATATACGGTAAATACAAGTAATATTATAGAAAAAACAGTTAAGAAAACTGTATGTGTGGCAAAAGAGCCAAACACAGCACCTGTATTTTCCACATATCTGAACCTTAAAAAGCCTTCGATAACATTGATATACTCAATAGGTTTCAGGTATTCAACAACAAGATATTTAATGAACTGATCAGCACCAATCAACGCCGCACACAGTATCACAGATAAAATTGCCGTCATATTTTAACCCCTTGCTTATTTATTTGTTCCTGTGGAAAAAACCTCTATGTTTGGGCTTTTCCTCATCCAAATCCTCAATATCAATATTTTCAATAGAATCGAAGAAGGATGCGTATGAAGATTTAACATCAGGAACATAATCTTCATCGTCGGAAGTAGTATCTTCTTCATAGAAAGTATCATCAGATGATAAATCCTCATAATCAGATGTTGTATCATCAGTTTCGGCATTTACTGCAAAATCATCAGAATAATCGTTTTCTTCTTCATCTGCTTCAATATCTTCATTATAATCATTTGACTCAGAAACAGATTCATATACGGTTTGGGCCTCGTCTTCGGCCTCATCCTTATCAATATTAAAATCATCTAAAGGTAAAGGATTTCTGCGAGAAAAACCAATTGAACCATCATCTTCAATTGTAGCAACAGGTACTTCATCAACATGATTACCATCATCAACAAATTCAATTTCAGGCTCATTTCCGAAGAAATCATAAGGCAATGTGGTCTTTACAACAGCCTCACCTACTTCGGCTTCGTCATCATAATCCTGTAAATCAATACCAAAATCGGATGTTTCTTCATCGCTATCATTTTGCTCAACAACAAACTCAAGAACGGTATCCTCGGGTTCTTCTTCAACAAAAACAGGATTTTCTAATGACTCTTCGTCAATTTCCACCTCAGTTACAGGTTCCTCTGTTTTATTAAGTTTTGAAGCCTCCTCAACTGCCATTTCGGGCAATTTGGAAATAAGTTCAATATGAGTTTTATACTGAGCAAGAATTGATGCTCTAAACTCAGAAACCTCTTTTTTAAGCATATCATAGTGAAGTGTCTCACTAGTGATTGTTCTGTTAGCAGCACCCATTTTATCATTTGCTGAATTATTTGCAGCTATGATAATACCATGCGCTTTTTCCTTTGCTTTGTTGATAATATCCTCAGCTTTATCCTTAGCGAGATTCATAAGAAGGTCTGAATCAACAATAGCCTGTTTTTCAGCATCCTGCTTAATAACTGCAGCCTCGCCCTTTGCAGCGGCAAGAATAGCCTCTGCCTCTGCTTTAGAATCCTCTACTGATTCCTGAGCATCACGGATAATAATATCGGCAGCTTTCTGAGCACTGAGAACAGCCTGTTTAATATCAACCTCATCATTTTTATACTGTTCAAGTCTGTCAGCAAGTAAACTTATTCTTTTAATAAGCTCACTGTTCTCACGATACATTTTTTCATAACTGATTACTACTTCTGCAAAAAACATATCAACATCGTCTGCTTTATATGCATTTCTTCCTGCAGACTTAAACTCATAATTCTTAACTTCACTTGGTTTTAACATAATAATCTCCCCGTTCAAATGGTAATTAGGTTATTATCAGAAAAATACACCTGTGCTTTCAAGTTCATCAAGTAAATCACCTGAAACATTCACATTATAAGGAGTGATAATGTATGTATTAGTAGAAACCTTTTTAAGTTGACCGCCGTTAGCATAAGCAACACCATTGAGAAGGTCAATAAGTCTACGTGCAACATCCTTACTTGCTGCCTCAAGATTAAGAACAACAGTTCTCTTTTCATTGAGGTGGTCTGCAATAGCACGAGCATCCTCAAAATTATTGGGCTTAACAAGAACAACCTGAAGCATTGCTGTTGTACGGATATCAACAACTCTGCTAGGGTCACTTGAATATGATGCTCTGCGCTGTCTTGCAGGTCTTGCAGGAACATCGTAATCTGAATCGTAGCTTGATGAGAATGTTGTAGTATCGATATTATCCTCTGCAACATCATCGATATCATCAAATGAATCGTCATCTGATGCGTTAATAAATTTTTTGAATAAATCTGTCAATGCCATAGTAATAAACTCCCTTTTTAAAATTATTTATATATTCTTGCTCCAAAAATAGCGGAGCCAACTCTGACTAAATTAGAACCATGTAAGATTGCCTGATAAAAGTCTCCTGACATACCCATCGATAAAATCTCAAAATCAAAGTTATCGAAATTCATAGACTTTATCTCGTTGTAATAATCATGCATATCTGCAAAATATTTTTCAAGCAACAAATCATTGTCACATATGGGTGGTATAGTCATAAGACCTTTAACCTTGAGTGACGATAACTGTGAAATTTCCTGAAGAGAATTGAGAAAAGCACCTTTATCAAAGCCTGTCTTACTATCCTCTCCACCAATATTCACTTCAAGTAAAACCTTGGCAGTTATACCCAGATTTTTCGCCGCTTTGTCAATAGATTCAGCAAGGTGAACACTATCAACGGACTGAATCATATCCACAAATGGTAAAATCTTTTTAACTTTATTAGTTTGCAAGTGTCCAATAAGATGTTTTTCAACACCATCAAGGTGAAGCTCGTCTTTTTTTGACATAAACTCTTGAACCTTGTTTTCACCAATAAGGTCAATTCCGCAATTATCAAGTGCAAAGTTGATTTTATCGAAGGAGACTGTCTTCGTAACAGCCATAAGCCTGACATCCTCAGGGCTTCTGTTCGATTTAATTGCAGCCTCGGCAACAGAATCTTTGATTACCTTGATATTTTCACTGATATTTATGTACAAGGCATCGTCACAAGAGTTTGTTATCATAAAGCTCAACTCCCTTCGTAACAACTTTATCATAAAGCTTTATGTAATCCGAATCGCCATTCGGATTATCAACAATACTGTAACTGTCTGTGGAATAAAGAACGCGGATTTTTCTGAATCCGAGTAAGTTACCACGAACAACATAAACGCCTTTTTCACCATCAACGGTTCTTATTGATGAATTTTGTATCTTATATCCCCTATATTCTTCCGTAATGATTTCAATATTTTCAATACGAATATCGGAAATGGAGTCATTCATCAGGTCACAGGAAAGGATAAGCATTGTTTTGTCCCCTGTTCTGTCACCAATTTTATATAGGGTGACAGGTAAACGCTCAACACCCTGATAGGGAATATTTATATATATATCCTTGCCGTATGAGAGGTTAACTGTTTGTTCGGTATCCACAGAACAAACAAGATACCACTTAAATGAATTAACCACCCTACCTACAACATCGGAATTTACTTCCTTTGGTTTGGACTCAAGTGCATTTTCGACATCTTTCACAGTGATTTTATCAATATCACTGTGTTTAATAATATCTTCATATCCATCGGACCCGTGGATATAATAACCCGCACTGTCACTCTTGATTTCAGTGTAATTATACTTAGCACTTTTTAGTGTTTCAAGCTCATTTTGTAATGTTGCTAGTTGCTTTGAAAAATCAAGGCTTGAACCTGTTGCAATCTGTTTTCCGGTTACAGAATCCCTGAAAACTCTGGCAGAATCTATAGCTTTCTTGAAATCACGGCTGTCACGAGCCTCAAGGAAATCAACTAACTCATTATCAATCTTTGTTGAAAGAGAATTGATGTTCATTGTCTGGAAATTTGCTTGACCCGAAAGTTCCGTATAATGCTCAATATTTTCTTCAAGCTCTGAAATTTTAAGATAAGATGCCGCATCATCAGCGGAATCAAATACAATGGAAACTGTATCTCCACGTGCTACACGAGCACCGTTTGCAGCAAATGAAACGCGAGTTCCTGTTGCATTATTGGTAACAAAAGCTTCATCACGGACTGCAAAAGCAGAGGTATCAATAGTTTTATATACAGTTTCATATAAAGCAAACTGTGTTTCCATTTCAGACTTTGAAGCTACAATAGCCTGATAAATGATGTAAGAGGCAAGTAATGAAACTACAAGTATAATGGAAACTAGCTTTGCTGAATTGTTTTTACGTTTATTTGCCAACCTCATCACCTACCAGATAAGAATTTATAAGAGAATCAACCTCGCTATAAAGGTTGTCCTGTAATATATCGGGATAAACCCAGTTTATTTTTTCGTTTCGTCTGAACCAAGTCAACTGTCTTTTGGCATAACGACGGGTACTCATCTTAAGTTTCTCAAGGCATTCATCAAGAGTTGCAACTCCATCAATAAATGGTTTAATTTCTTTACAACCGATTGAATTAAATGCAGTTTGAGAAATATCCTTTGAAAAAACATCTTTTGCTTCTTCAACAAGTCCCGCCTGAACCATAATATCAACACGACGGTTTATACGGTCATAGAGCTTCTCTCGGTCGTCGTATGTTATGCCAATATAAAGCGGTTCAATATCGGATTCAACAAGATGCGATAATTCAGATTGTTCAGTAATTGTATTACCTGTTGTTCTATATACCTCAAGGGCACGTAAAACCCTTACAGTATTGTTAGGATGAATACGTTGTGCAGCCACAGGGTCAACACTTTTCAGTTCAAGGTACATCTTCTCTATGCCTTTTTCACGAAGCTCCTTATCAAGCTGTTCTCTAACCTGTTGCGATGATGCATTTTCAAGGAATTGGGTATTCGTAAGAAAAGAATCAACATAAAGACCTGTACCACCAACAAAAACAGGCAGTTTACCGCGTGACGTAATATCATCAAAGCACTTTCGCGCATCATCACAGTAAGAAGAAACACTGTATTTATCAGTAATATCAACAAAGTCAATAAGGTGGTGCTTAACACCATCCATTTCTTCGGGAGTAGGCTTAGCAGTAGATATTGCCATCCCCTTATAAATTTGCATCGAATCGGCAGAAATTACTTCACCATTGAATTTCTTGGCAACATACACACCGAGGGAAGTTTTACCCGATGCAGTTGGTCCCACAATTACAATAGCCTTTTTTTTCAAGCCAATCCTCCTCAAATGAATATTTTATACAATTCGTTTAAATTGTTTTTCAAGTTCGTGCTTCGTCATCTCAACAAAAACCGGTCTACCGTGAGGACAATAACGAAGGCTTTCATCATTAAGCACTCTGCCTACAAATCGTTCAGCCTCATAGGTTGAGGTGAAATTGCCTGCTTTTATAGCAGAACGACAAGCCATTGAGTGATAAATCCAATCAAGCTTTTCAGGCATTAGAGTCTTAATATTATTAGCAAGATAACCTGCAAGCTCAGTGATTATTTCATCAAGGTTTTCGTTTGCAAGTTGAGGTGGACAAGCAGAAAGCTTAATGCTTCTGTCTCCGAAATCATCAACCTCGTAACCAGATTGACGAAGTAAATCAAGGTTATCAATAACCGCGGAATATTCATCTGTTGAAAGAGAAATAACAACGGGAACGAGCATCATCTGTGACTCACCTACACCACGGTTTTTCAGTTCATCAAAAAGAATTCTTTCGTGGGCGGCGTGTTTATCAATAAGAACTATTTTATTTTCAAGCTCAGCAATAAGATATGTATTAAATGCTTCACCTATAAATCTGAACTCAACATTTGGTTTTTCAGGGATTGGAGTGCATTCTACTTTTTCTTCACACTCAACCTTAACCTCTGTTATGGTTGAAGAATCAATGTCAGGAGTCTGTTTTGGTTCAACAACAGGTTCAACTGTTTTATTTTCAACAATCAGGGGTTCAACAGAAACAGGTTTTACGACCTCGGTGGTTACAGGAACATCAGTTTTAACAATATTTATCTGAGGCTTAAGGTAACCATCCTTCAAAAAATCCAACTGCTTTTCACCTTTTTCAGGTGATGCGACGATATGTTCATTACCTGTAATGGGTTTGCCGAATTCTTTGATGACAAAGGAACGTGTTGTTTCCTTTTTCACAGGAGCAACAGTGTCATTAAGTTTCAGTTGTTCACCTTTATCCTGTGGTGCTGCAAACGCTTTCGCAGTATTGAAAACTGCCTGAGGTCTTGAAACATCAGCATTTATAGCACCAAGGGCACTATTATAAACAGCATCGAAAACTCTGCGTTCATCATAAAAACGCACTTCAGTTTTTGCAGGATGAACGTTGACATCAACTGCCTCATAGGGCATATTAACAAAAAGAACACAACCCGGATATTTGCCAACCATTATAGAGTTCTTATATGCTTGTTCCAATGCACTGAGGAACAGAACACTCTTTACATATCTGCCGTTCACAAAGAAGGTCTGCATTGAGCGGCTTCCTCTGCCGGCAGTTGGTTTTGTTATAAAGCCATCAACTGTGATACCGTTTTGTTCACCTTTAACAGGCAGAAGTCCTGATGTAAATTCCTTACCGAAAACAGCATAAATAGCAGACTTCAAATCACCATCACCGGGAGTCTGAAATGAAAGTTTGCCGTCGCGGATAAACTTGAAAGCGATGTGAGGATTTGAAACAGCAATACGCTCAAGAAGTGATGCGATATAGTTGCCCTCCTGAACATCCTTCTTAAGAAATTTCAATCGTGCAGGAATATTATAGAACAAATCTTTTACAACTATTGTTGTACCTACGGGAGAACCTACATCATCGAGAAGCACTTCGTTTCCACCCTCAATAATGTATCGTGTACCCGATTCAGCACCCTGAACACAGGTCATAACCTCAACCTTCGAAACGGCACAAACAGATGCAAGTGCCTCACCACGGAAACCGAGTGTTGCTATTCCGTCAAGGTCATTGACAGAAGTAATTTTACTGGTTGCATGGCTGAGAAAGGCCTTTCGCACATCTTCGCGTTCTATACCGCAACCATCGTCGGTA
>JAZRFZ010000190.1:0-5512 GCA_045643925.1 Acutalibacteraceae bacterium
GAAGAGAACAAGAAGAGCCCTTATCTCTTCAACTTCCTTTCAAAAGAAGCTGTTGCTATTCTTGCACAGATCGCTATTGCAGGTAAAGATGAGTATGTTGAAAACAAAATCTTTGCAGGTGCAGTAGAGGGTCGAATCAAGAAGCAGATTAAAGAAACATGTCTCCTTGAGCAGGCATTTGTTCGTTCAGACCTCTTTGATGGTTCTGTTGCAGGTTATGTTGCAGACGTTGCAAAGAAGACAGGTTCTGATATTGCAGTTACAAACTTCATTCGTCTTGAAAAGGGCGAAGGTCTTGAGAAAAGAGAAGACAATTTTGCTGACGAAGTTGCCAGCATGATGAAATAAGATTTCAATTTTGGGCGGCTTTCGTATGAGAGCCGTCCATACCACTTTGAATACGAAAACAAGGCAAAATATGCCATAATATATTTAAAAAAGCCGTTAGGCAATCTATATATTGGAGAGATTACTATGGAAAGAAAAGTCGGTACTGTTTCAAGAGGTATTCGTTGCCCTATTATCCGTGAGGGTGATAACCTTGTTGATATTACGGTTACAAGTGTTATTGAAGCCGCTGAGAGTGAGGGCTTCGAACTCAGAGACCGTGATGTTGTATCACTCACAGAATCTATTGTAGCACGTGCCCAGGGTAACTATGCAAAGGTTGAAGATATTGCTGCTGATGTTAAAGCTAAACTTGGTGGCGGTACAATCGGTGTTATTTTCCCCATTTTGTCACGTAACCGTTTTGCAATCTGCCTTAAAGGTATTGCAATGGGTGCAAAGAAGGTTGTGCTTATGCTCAGCTATCCCAGTGACGAGGTTGGTAACTCTCTTTTAACTTACGACCAGCTTGATGATGCTGGTATCAACCCTTATTCAGATGTTCTTTCGCTTGAAAAGTACAGAGAGCTTTTCGGTGAGAATAAGCACGAATTCACAGGCGTTGACTACGTTGCATATTATTCTGATATTATTAAAGAAGCAGGCGCAGAGGTTGAGATTGTGTTTGCAAATCAGGCAAAGACTATTCTTGATTACACAGATTGTGTCCTCACTTGTGACATCCACACAAGAGCAAGAACAAAGCGTATCCTTAAAGCTGCAGGCGCAAAGGTTGTTTGTGGTCTTGATGATATCCTCAGTTCTTCTGTGAACGGTGGCGGATGCAACGAAAAATACGGTCTTCTCGGTTCAAACAAATCAACAGAAGATACAATTAAGCTTTTCCCCAGAGAGTGCCAGGGTCTTGTTGAGGAAATTCAGGCTGAATTCCTTAAGAGAACAGGTAAACACATCGAAGTAATGGTTTACGGTGACGGTGCATTCAAGGATCCTCAGGGTAAGATCTGGGAACTTGCTGACCCAGTTGTTTCTCCTGCACATACACAGGGTCTTATTGGTACACCCAATGAGCTTAAGCTTAAATACCTTGCTGATAATGATTTCAAGGGTCTTTCAGGTGCCGAGCTTAAAGAGGCAATTTCTAATAGCATCAAAGCAAAGTCCGATAACCTTGTTGGTAATATGGCTTCACAGGGTACAACACCCCGTCAGCTTACAGACCTTATTGGTTCACTTTGTGACCTTACAAGTGGTTCAGGTGATAAGGGTACTCCCATTATCCTTGTTCAGGGTTATTTTGATAACTACACAGACTAATTTTGGTTTGTGAATATATAATTGGAGGCAAAAAATATGGAACTTGTAAAACGTCCCGACAGTATGGAAAGAATTACAACCAAAGCACTTGCAGACAAGTTCATTGATGAGCAGGTTGCCGCAGTACGCGCTCAGGTTGGCGACAAACAGGTGTTACTTGCGCTTTCAGGTGGTGTTGACTCATCAGTAGTTGCCGCACTCCTTATTAAAGCAATCGGCAGACAGTTAGTTTGTGTTCATGTTAATCACGGTCTTATGCGTAAGGGTGAGAGCGAACAGGTTGTTGAAGTATTCGGCAAACAGCTCGATGCAAATCTTATTTATATTGATGCTACTGACCGCTTCCTTGGTAAGCTTGAGGGTGTTTCTGACCCCGAGAAGAAGCGTAAAATTATCGGTGGCGAGTTCATAGAGGTTTTCAATGAAGAAGCAAAGAAGCTTCAGGGTATTTCATTCCTTGCACAGGGTACAATTTATCCCGACATTCTTGAGAGTGACGGCGTAAAGGCTCATCACAACGTTGGTGGTCTTCCCGAGGATATGGCTATGGAACTTGTTGAACCCGTAGCACTCCTTTACAAGGATGAGGTTCGTGTAGTTGGTTCTGCACTCGGTCTTCCTGATGAAATGGTTTATCGTCAGCCTTTCCCCGGACCCGGTCTTGGTGTTCGTTGCCTTGGCGCTATCACACGTGACAGACTTGAGGCACTCCGTGAGGCAGATGCAATCCTCAGAGAAGAGTTTGACAAAAACGGCCTTGCAGGTAAGGTTTGGCAGTACTTTATCGCAGTTCCTGACGTTAAGAGCGTTGGTGTTCGCGACGGCAAGAGATACGAAGGTTGGCCCGCAATTATGCGTGCTGTTAATACAACAGATGCTATGTCTGCGACAATCGAAGAAATTCCTTATGCACTTCTTCATCACATAACAGACCGCATCACCCACGAGGTAGAAGGCATCAACCGTGTCCTCTACGACCTCACTCCAAAGCCCATCGGCACAATCGAGTGGGAATAATACAAAAAATTCAAAGTGGCTTGAAACAGTTGTTTCGAGCCACTTGTTGCATATAAGCGCAAGTTATGATATAATTCACAGAGAAATTTATTGCTTATATTGAGGTATTTATGGATTTAAGAGATTGCAAACGAACGAAACGAGCTTGTTATGCTACAAATCTTGCAATGGCGTCGGTATTCAGCTTACCACCGTTGCTTTTTGCTACATTCAGGGAGATGTATGGCATATCTTATACACTCCTCGGTACACTAGTTCTCGTTAATTTTTGTACCCAGCTTACAGTTGATTTGATATTTACATTTTTTACAAAGCATTTTAATATACATAAAACCATACGCTTTATGCCCTTGCTTACTTCATTAGGTTTGGTGATATATGCACTTGTTCCCACATTTTTCCCGAACTATGCATATGCAGGTCTTGTGGCAGGTACTTTCTTGTTTTCGATAGCCGCGGGTCTTGGTGAGGTGCTTGTCAGCCCTGTAGTTGCAGCACTTCCGTCAGATACGCCTGATAAAGATATGAGTACCTTACACTCATTATATGGATATGGTTTGGTTGGTGTAATATTGATTAGCACGTTGTTTCTTCAGCTTGTTGGTAATCAATATTGGATGTATCTCACCTTGTTCTGGGCAACATTACCCGTTATTTCATCAGTTATACTCTTTAATTGTAAGCTGCCTGATATGGATATGGAACAGGGGACAGCCTCAAAAGTTAAGTCTAAACGCAGAACACAGACTATGGCGCTGTGTGTTATATGCATCTTTTTGGGTGCGGCTGCGGAAAACACAATGACAAACTGGATATCTGTCTATGCTGAAAATGCACTTCATATCCCCAAGGTATGGGGCGATATATTTGGTATGTGCTTATTTGCTGCATTGTTGGCGCTAACACGGTCAGCCTATGCAAAATTCGGCAAGAATATATTCAGAGTTCTGACTCTTAGTATGGCAGGAGCGGTTGTGTGCTACCTGACAATTTCTGTTTCGAATATAGCTGTAGTGTCTTTGGGTGCTTGTATATTGTTGGGTATATGTACTTCAATGCTTTGGCCGGGCACACTTATTCTTATGGAGGAAAAAATCCCTGCGGTAGGTGTGGCGGCATACGCTCTTATGGCCTCTGGTGGAGATATGGGGGCATCGGTTGCACCACAGATGATGGGTGTAGTTGTTGATAATGTATCAGTTACAGAGTGGGCTTATAATATAGCGGAGAGATTTTTATTTACACCTGAGGAAGTTGGTTTTAAAGCAGGAATGTTTTTTGCAGCATTGTTCCCCATTGCAGGACTGGTGCTTCTGGCATATATGAAGAAGTTTTTTAAAAAATCAACAGATAAAACTATATAGTAGGAATTTATATGAAAATTATAGCAACAGATTACGATGGTACATTAAATCATAATGGAATTGATGACAATAAACGTTCTGCTATCATGGAATGGCGCAGAGCGGGTAACCTCTTTGGCGTTGTCAGTGGTAGAGGAATCAAGTCATTGCTCGAAGTAATCGAGGGCAAGGAATTTGAATATGATTTTCTTATTGCTAACAATGGTGCAATAATATTTGATAAAGAGCTTAATATTCTCGCTGAAACCAAGTGTGATGGCTCATATGCAGTACCTCTGATTACTGATTTATTCACCTGGGGCTGCACTTTTGCAAATATTGATAAAGATGTACCTGTACCGCTTCGTTCAGATGAAAATGAATGTGAGGAAGGGGAGTGTACATTAGAAACTCTGCCCCATATTACATATTTTAATCAGATAAGCACCTGGCTTGGTAGTACCGATGAAGCCGCGATTGTGGTTGATAAAATTAACGAGAAATATAAAGATGTTCTTAATCCCTTACAGAATGGTACGTGTATTGATATTGTACCTGTTTCGGTTAATAAGGCGCAAGGAATATATGCACTTCTTGACGTTGTAGGTGGTAAATATGAGGATGTTATCGCAGTTGGTGATAACATTAACGATACTCATATGATAGCAGAATTCCGTTCATATGCTATGGCAAACGGTGTTGATAGTATCAAAGCACTTGCGGATGAAATCACCGAAAGTATAACAGACCTTATTTACAAGGAACTGCAATAATTTACTATTGACAAACAAATTGTGTAGGGTTATAATTGTCACAAGTTAATATTTAAACCGTTGACGCGGAGATAAAGGCGGTTATGCCATCACAGAGAGCCTGTGTTGCTGAAAGTCAGGTATGAAACAGATTGTCAAATGGACCGCTGAGGGTGCAGTCAAATGAGGTTGCTCAGAGTATTCTGCAACGTGGGGGCATACGTTAGTTGTCGGGGGTATGATAGTATCTCGCAAAGTGCACGATTTTTCGTGAATTCAAGGTGGTACCGCGGATTTAATTATTCGTCCTTGACAGAGTATAGTTCTGTCAAGGATTTTTTATTTGGAGATGGTATTATTTATGTTTATTTTAAAAGAACGATGGCGATTTTGCTTTTGAATAATTAAATCTTAAATTGCTTATTATACGGAGGAATATATTATGAAATTGAATAACGTTGATTTTAATACTTATTTTAACAATTATCCCGATAAGAACGGCTTTTTCGGTAAATATGGCGGCTCTTATGTTTCACCCGAGCTTCAGAAGGCTATGGAGGAAATTACAGAGGCTTACTATTCAATCTGCCAGTCACGCAAGTTCATTGCAGAGCTTCGCAGAATCCGTAAGGAGTTTCAGGGCAGACCCACACCCGTTACACACCTTGAAAGACTTTCTGATGCACTTGGTGGTAAGGTTCAGCTCTATGCAAAGCGTGAGGATTTGAACCATTC
>JAZRFZ010000191.1:0-7522 GCA_045643925.1 Acutalibacteraceae bacterium
TAAATACGTAAGTGAAAGCTTTGTAACACCAAACGAGGACGGCTTCTGCTACAAAGTGACTTGTGACTCAGGCAAATTTGCTTGTAATGTTACAATGAAACGTAAGCAGGACGCTTACACCGCTTGCCTTAATGACGAAACTATCATTATGAACGGCAGAGTAATTGCCCCCGACAGCAAAATTTACGGTGAGGGCTGTGAGGGTATGTCCTTTGGTGCAAAGCTCCACATAATCACCGATGGTAACAAAACCTGCAACCACGACAGTGTAACCATCGACAGTGCAACCTACATTATAATTTACGGTGCATTTGCCACAAACTACAACGTAAATAAATTTGATATTGACGAAGATATTGATTACAAGGGGAAATTGAACGCTTGTATTGATGCAATGCTTTCAAGGTCATTCGAAGAAATAAAGGAAAACCACATCAAGACTCACAAAGAGTGGTTTGATGCAGTTTCATTTGAGCTTGAAGGCCCTGACCTTAGTCACATTTCAACCGACGAGCGACTTGACGACCTTGGTGACGGCAAATTTGACCCCGACCTTTACACTCTGTATTACAACTTCGGCAGATACCTGCTTATTGAAAGCTCGGGCAAAAATGCAACCTTACCCGCTAACCTGCAGGGTATATGGTGTCACGATTTCAATCCCCCCTGGGGTAGTGACTTCCACACAAATATCAACCTGCAGATGAACTACTGGCCGTCGGAGTCTGCCAACCTTAGTAAAACCTTTGCACCCTTTGTGCACTTTATGAAGATGGTAAGCGACTTCGGCAAGAATACTGCAGAAAATGTATTCGGCACTCGTGGTTGGGTTATTAACCATACCACAGACCCATTTGGCAGGACAGGTGTCCACGACAGTGTTCATTGTGGCTTCTTCCCCATGGCAGGTCCTTGGCTTTGCCTTAACCTGTGGGAGCATTACGAATACACAAACGACGAAAATTATCTTAAAGAGATTTATCCCATACTCAAAGGCTCTTGCCGTTTTGTGCAGGACTATCTCATTGATGACGGCAAGGGAAGCCTTGTTACATCACCCTCAAACTCACCCGAAAACGAGTTTTATTACATTGACGCTGACAGCAACAAGCAGGAAAGTATGCTGACCCACGGCGCAACCATTGATTTTCAGATTATAAATGCACTCTTCACACGTACAATAAGTGCCTGTGAATCCTTGAACATTGACGGGGATTTTGTAGAAGAACTTAAAAACGTTCTCGAAAAGCTTCCCCCTATGGAAGTAAGTGAGCGTTACGGCACAATCCGTGAGTGGATTAAGGACTACGAGGAAACCGAGCCCGGTCACCGCCATATTTCACAGCTTTTCGGTCTTTACCCCGATGACAGTATTAACGAAACTGACCCTGTTATATATGAAGCGGCAAAGAAAACTATTGCAAGGCGCATTGACAATGGTGGCGGCTCAACAGGCTGGTCAAGAGCATGGACAATTTGCTTCTATGCCCGTCTTAAGGATGGCGAAAGTGCCCTTCATCACCTTAAATATCTGCTCACAGAGTGTACCGCATACAATCTCTTTGACATTCATCCGCCATTCCAGATTGACGGCAACTTTGGCGGTGTGGCAGGCATTACAGAGATGCTCCTTCAGAGTCACCTTGGCACACCAAATAACCGCATTATTGAACTCCTCCCCTGCTTACCACCTGAGTGGAAAACAGGCTCAATAAAAGGCTTAAAGGCACGAGGCAACTTCACATTTGACCTCTGTTGGAGTGATGGCAAGCTGACAAAGGCAACCGTTACTGCAGAAAATGACGGCACATTGTCAATCAAAGAGAATGAACACACCAAAAATATGGTTTCAGATAAACACTTTGATTTAAACAATGGCGTTTATAACGCAGATTTCAAAAAGAATGAAGCTATAACCATTAGCTTTGGAGAATGATTTTATGTTAAAACAAGAACTTTTAAAAAGAAATATTCCCCCACTCAAATCAACAGAAGAAATGCTCGGAATATTGCAGAGCGAAATCTACGGTAAGGCAATCCCTGTCCCCGAAAGTCTCAGCTTTTCAGAGCCTGAAGAAATTCTGCCAAGATTTTTGGCAAATAAATCAACCTTTAATAAAATTGTTGCAAGTGGTACCCTTAACGGCAGAGAATTTTCATTCCCCTTTTATGCCGTTGTACCACGTGAGGGCAAAAACTGTCCTTTCTTTATTCACATAAATTTCAGACCCGACATTCCCGACAGATATCAGCCCACCGAGGAGCTTATTGACAACGGCTTTGCGGTTTTCACAGTACATTACGAGGATGTTACATCTGACGACGGTGATTTCACAAACGGACTTGCAGGTACACTTTTCCCCAATGGCACACGTGGTGACGATGACCCGGGCAAAATTGCTATGTGGGCGTGGGCTGCACAAAGGGTTATGGATTACTGCGAAACACTTGGTGACACACTTGATTTTAACCGTAGTATAGTTTGCGGTCACTCACGACTTGGCAAAACTGCACTTTTTACCGCTGCAACTGATGAACGATTTAAATTCTCATATTCAAACAATGCAGGCTGTGCCGGTGATGCTCTTGCACGTGGCACAACCGGTGAAACAGTAAAACAAATCTGGGATAGATTCCCATTCTGGTTCTGCGAAAACTACAAAAAATACTGTGACAACGAATCACAGATGCCCTTTGACCAGCATTACCTTATTGCATCCATCGCACCACGCTACGTAATGATTGGTAGTGCCGCTGACGACTGGTGGGCATGCCCCCAAAGTCAACAGTTAGCCTGTGTTGGTGCATCACCTGCTTTCAAAAATGGTTTAATTTGCCCCGACAGATTTGCAGAGGTTGGCGAAGCCTTTATTGATGGCGACCTTGCCTACCACTTAAGGGCAGGCACACACTTCTTCAGCCGTACAGACTGGCTCAAACTTATGGAATTTGTAAATAAAAAGGTGTGATTATATGAGCTTACATAACGTATTGACTCACTACAAACAGCACAAAAACGGCATAACCCATTGTACCTTTAACCCCAATGGACCCGGAGTTGTACGTATTCACCTTCTCCCACCGAAATTCAGATTTTTCGGTGATAAAACAAACATTGTTATTCTCAACGGCTATTACATTCTGCCCATAGGCTATTCGTGGGCAACACTATTGTCATTCTTTATGGAGCAGGTAAACGAATACCACGGCAAGCCCATAACAGAGGACGACGAGAAAATAATTTTCTCTAAAACCATCAAAAAAACTAACCGTGTTTATCCCTTTATAAGCAAAGTCGAACTGGCAAACGACCTTGACTATATTCTTGACGTGCTTTTTGATATTGCAAGGGGCTACACTCCCGATGCGGAAATTGAAAAGCTTTCATTGAGAAAATATGCAAATAATATGAAAGCGCCGCACCGCTTTGACCTTATGATTAGTGCTATGACCGACGAAAAGGGAGCATGGCAATGCAACCAGAAATGCAAATTCTGTTATGCGGCAGGTCAGCACAAAAGTAACGTAAAGGAGCTTTCAACCACTCAATGGAAAGAGGTTATTGACAAGCTCTACAAGGCAGGTGTGCCTATGGTTACTTTCACGGGTGGCGAGCCCACTTTAAGAGAGGATTTGCCACAGCTTGTTGAACATGCTAAATGCTTTGTTACCCGACTTAACACAAACGGCATCAACCTTACAGGTGAGCTTTGCCAAAATCTTAAAAAAGCAGGTCTTGACAGTGTTCAGGTCACTTTATATTCACACGACAAAGATATACATAACGACCTCGTTGGCGGAAATCATTTTGAAGCTACTGTTGAGGGCATCAAAAACGCCGTTAAAGCAGGTCTTGACATAAGCGTCAATACACCTATCTGCCAAAAGAACGTTGATTATGTCAAAACAGTTGACTTTGTGCGCGCTCTTGGTGTCCGCTTTGTAACCTGCAGCGGTCTTATCTGCACAGGTATGGCAGAAGGGAATCACGAAAGCTATGACCTGAGTGAAAATGAGCTTTTTGAAGCGGTGAAATCTGCAAAGGAATACTGTAACAGTAATTCAATGGAAATTGATTTTACCTCACCCGGTCTTATTGATAAAGAAAAATTAGAAAGCCTTAATATGAATGTTCCCATGTGCGGAGCTGCACTCAGCAATATGGCAATTGCGCCTGACGGAACGGCTATCCCCTGTCAGAGCTGGCTTGACGGAACAGATTTAGGCAATATTCTTACAACAGATTTCAAGGATATATGGAATCACAAATACTGTGTTCAGCTACGCTCTATGACAGAAGAATGTGCCCTTAATTGTCCTTTCAGAAGCAGAAAGGGGGAGCAATAAGATGGCAAAGCAAAAGAAAAAAAACAACGACAACAAAAATAAATTTCGTCGTACTGAAAAACCGCCTGTTTTTCCCAAGCAAAACGCCATAACGCTGACCATTTGCATTTTGGTTCAGGTTGCTTTGATGCTATTTGCACTTACATACTCTACAGAACCCGATGATATAATTAAAAACTACAATGTTACTGTAGAGCCTGCAGATGACGGCACACTAAACATCAATTACGATATTGAGTGGCAGGCTGTTGCCAAAGAGTCCCTTACCTGGGTAGAAATTGGCGTACCTAACGCTGACTTTACCATTGTTGAATCCTCTGCATCCCCTACAATTGCAGGAATTTCTGATATTTATGACACAGACTACAGCGGTGTACGGATTGACTTAACAGACTCATACAATAATGGTGAAGTTGTAAAATTTTCATTTACCATTAACCAAGGCAGTATGCTTTGCCAAGGTATCGAGGGGTATTTTTATAATTTAGTGCCTTGTTGGTTTAATAAAATTCCGGTAGAAAATTACACCTTCCGTTGGAAAGCCTCTGACCAACAGAAAAGCTCTTCTGATGGCGCTTTAATCAATGGCTTTTACACCTGGTCAGGCAGCCTTGACTGTGGTGAATACAGGGAGATGTCTGTTACCTACTCCCCCGGTGCCTTCAAGGGATGTGAAACAGTTGAACACGTACCCTTTGTTGGCAATAATGCACGCAATGCTTTAAAAGAAGACAAAACAGCTATAATTATTCTTGCAGGTATAGCTTCCTCTATGTTACTTATATTTGAAATTTTCTTCTTTGACAGCATTGTTTCCTACAGCAGGGGCAAGGGCTTCCTTACCTCAAACGGATACCACATCCACAAAAACGGCAGACAAAGTCGGGAATACATACGTGCACATGGTACGTCCTCCGTATCCGGTCGCGGATATCACCGCGTTGGCGGAGGCGGTTGCGCATGTGCTTGTGCGTGCGCCTGTGCCTGTGCCGGTGGCGGAAGGGCAGGTTGCAGCCAAAAAGACACCTATTCAAACACAAATAACACAACTTTAACTGAAAACACAGAGGTCAGTTTATGAAAATAATGACATTTAACACTCAGCATTGTCTGAATTTTTTAGAACAGAAAATTGATTTTCCCCTTATGGCAAAGACCATTCTTGATTATGGCGCAGATATAATCGGTCTTAACGAGATGCGCGGTGAAGGTGAAAGGGAAGACTACACCGACCAGGTGCCTATGCTTTCAAAGCTCACTTCAATTCCTAACTTTTACTTTGCAAAGGCTATTGATGTTGGTGGCAAAAATCCTTACGGCAACGGACTCCTGACAAAATTTAAAATAACAGAGGTTAAGACTATTCCCATACCTGACCCTACGGAGAAAACAGGGTCCGAAAATTATGAAACCCGTTGTATTTTAAAGGCTACTCTTGAAAATGGCCTTACTGTGCTTGTAACACATTTCGGCTTAAACCCTGACGAGCAGGAAAACGCGGTTAAAACTGTTATGGAAAATCTCCCACAGGAAAGGTGCATACTTATGGGTGACTTTAACGTTACACCCGACAACCCCGTTTTAACCCCCATAAGGGAGCGTATGACTGACACCGCACACCTTTTCAAGGAAAATTTACTCTCTTACCCCTCGGACAAGCCCGATGTTAAGATTGATTACATATTTGTAAGCCCCGATATAGAGGTCATTACGGCAGATATACCCCCGATTATTGCATCTGACCACAGACCACACACATCAGAAATAAAACTATGAAACAAAATTATCAGCTTTTAATGCAAAAGGAAATTGAATACACAAAAACTCTGCCACAGAAGCCCACACTTCTTTTACACGCCTGCTGTGCACCTTGCTCCAGCGCGGTGCTTGAGGTGTTAGCAGAGCACTTTGACATCACAATTTTCTTTTATAACCCTAACATTTCACCACAAAGTGAGTTTGATTATCGTTTAGAGGAGCTTTACCGTCTTTTGGGTGAAATGAATTTATCACAAATCAAAATTATTGCGCCTGACTATGACGAAAATGAGTTTTTTGAGATAGCGAAGGGCAACGAGCACCTTCCCGAGGGCGGTGCACGTTGCAAGGATTGCTACAAACTACGCCTCCGAAAAACTGCTGAATACGCTAAAAATGGCGGTTTTGATTACTTCACAACCACACTTTCCGTCAGTCCCTATAAAAATGCTCAGGCACTTAACGAAATCGGTAGTGATTTGGGTGAGGAACAGGTCGTGAAATATCTTCTGTCTGACTTCAAAAAGGGCGACGGCTACAAGCGTTCATGTCAGCTTTCAAAGGATTTTAATCTTTACCGACAAAATTACTGCGGTTGTGTCTATTCAAAGGCACAAGCCGAAGAAAGGGAGAAAATAGAATGAACTACAACCCCCATTCCTTAGACACAATCTGCTCTGCATTGGCTTACGCTATGGGTATTGATGCCCCCGAAAAGGCACAAGAGAAAAACCCTGACCTGTCAGGCTACGTTGATTCCGCCTTCGGTGGTGAAAAGGCAGACCGAATCTTTATGTACAACCCCGATGCTATTGCACAATGGGTATATGAAAAATACGCCCACCTTATGGACGAGGCAATTGACTACACAGATGTTAAGGTGCCCCTTTGCTCCGTTATGCCCTCAGTTACCCCCGTTTGCTTTGCAACAATGTACTCAGGTGTACAGCCTGAGGTACACGGCATAAGACGATATGAAAAGCCTGTTTTAGCAATTGATACACTCTTTGATGCACTTATACGCGCAGGTAAAAAATGTGCTATTATTGCAGAAAGCGGTTCAAGTATGGCACATATTTTTAATGACCGTCAGATGGATTACTTCATTTTCGACACCATTGAGGAAGTAAATGCAACAGCATCACAGATAATCATTGAGGATAAATACGATTTTGTGGCTGTCTATAACGGCAACTATGATGCACTTATGCACAAGTGGGGTCCCGAAAGTGTAAACTCTCTTGCAGAGCTTCGCAGTAACTCTTACGCTTTTGGAGAGTTCACCATGCTTATAAAAAAATATTGGAGCCATCACAATACACTTGTTGGCTTTGCTATGGACCACGGTTGCCACGAAATTGATGGTGATTGCGGTTCACACGGACTTGATATGGAAGAAGACCTTAACATTGTTCAC
>JAZRFZ010000192.1:0-22608 GCA_045643925.1 Acutalibacteraceae bacterium
TCCCAGTCGTTATCCTCTTCAAAGTCAGCCTTCATAACCTCACGAACTGCCTCGATGATACCGTTGGAGTCGATACCTAAGTATGACATAATATCCTCGTGGAGACCGATAGGTGCGAATGTGTCCTGAACACCAAGCTTCTTGAAAGCACAGCCCTTACCGGATTCAACAACAACCTCTGCAACTGCAGAACCAAGGCCACCGATAACTGTGTGGTCCTCAACTGTGATGATACGGCGTGTGTCCATAACTGCCTTAAGAACTGCCTCTTTGTCAAGGGGCTTGATTGTGTGCATATCAAGTACGCGAACCTTAAGTCCGTCAGCCTTCTCAAGGAACTCTGCTGCCTGGAAAGCCTGGAATACACAAGAACCGCAAGCGATAATTGTGATGTCGCTACCCTCGTGTACCTCTACGGCCTTACCAACCTCAAAGCCGTAGTTTGCATCCTTATAAAGAACACGGTCAAAGCCACGGTTGATACGGATGTAGAAGGGTCCGGGAGTGTTGTATGCTGCCATAACAGCATTGTATGTTTCATAACCATCTGCGGGGCAGATAACTGTAAGGTTAGGAATTGAACGTGTGAGAGCAAGGTCACAGATAGCGTGGTGTGTTGAACCAGCCTGACCGAATGATGTACCTGAATGTGTTGCAATAACCTTTGCATTTACATTCTGGTAGCAGAGGTCTGTGTGGAGCTGGTCTGCTGAACGGAATGATGCAAACTGTGAGAATGTTGAAAGGAAGGGTACAAGACCTGCCTTTGCCATACCTGCGGCAATGCCGAACATATTCTGCTCTGCGATACCTACGTTAAAGAATCTGTCGGGGAATTTCTTCTGGAAATCACCGATTTTTGTTGATTTTGCAAGGTCTGCTGTAAGAGCAACAACCTCGGGATGAGCTTCTGCCAATTCAACAAGAGCCTGACCGTAAATTTCGGCTGTGGAGAGAGATGTTGATTGCTCAGCTGTGTAGCTTAATCCGCCTGCCATAATTATTCAGCCTCCTTTTCAACGCGTGCAACTCTTGCAGCATAAGATTTCTCAAGAGCCTTCTTGCCGTTTTCATATTTTTCATCGTCAAATGCACCATAGTGCCATCTGAAGTCGCCTTCGATAAAGTCAATACCGCAACCCTTAACTGTATCGCAAAGGATAAGAACAGGCTTGTCAGTTTCGTTAGCATAAGCAAAGTCAATAGCCTCGCAAAGCTCCTTGATGTTGTTACCGTCAACCTTCTTAACGATAAAGCCGAAAGCCTCCCACTTATCTGCAAGGGGTTCGAGAGCCATAACGTCCTCTGTATTACCGTCAATCATATTGTGGTTACGGTCAACGAATGTAATAAGGTTTGTGAGCTTATAGTGTGCGGCACTCATTGCTGCTTCCCAGTTTGAGCCTTCGTCAAGCTCACCGTCACCAAGAACAACGAATGTCTTGTAGTCTTTTTTGAGAAGTCTTGCGGCAAGGGCTGTACCTACACCGATTGAAAGGCCGTGGCCAAGTGAGCCTGTTGATGCATCTACACCAACAACCTTGTTTGAGTCAAGGTGCATACCCATCTTTGAACCTGAAAGGTTAAATGTTTTAAGCATTTCCTTATCATTGAAGCCAAGGTCGCAAAGAACAGGTGCATAAGCAATACCTGCATGACCCTTACTTAAGATAAAGCGGTCGCGGTCTTCCCAGTTGGGTTCCTCAACCTTGATGTGCATATACTTGTGATAGCACACTGTCATAATATCCATAACACTCATACCGCCACCGATGTGACCGCTGCCTGCCCAATAAGTTGTATCGAGGCAAAGGTTACGGAGTTCGTTTGCTTTCTTTTCAAGAGCAAGCCACTCCTGTTTTGAAAGTGCCATTTTTATTCCTCCTAACGGTTATTTTTACTGACAAACATCAGTTAATTTGTTCAGAAATAAATTGATTATCAGAAAAGCTCGGGATGAAGCTTTTTAACTGCCTTGAATGAATCCTCGGCAATCTCGATTGTCCTGTTGATGTCCTCGTGTGTGAGGGCAGCATTGATGAAGTGGTTGTGGTGTGATGAGAAGAATGCACCGCGGTTTACACACTCTGCAACCCAATCCTGATGAAGAAGGAGTGAATCATCGTTAGCAATTCTTAAGTAGAACAATGCGGGAGCACCTGAAACTACCAAATCAAAGCCGTGCTCTGCACCGGCAGCCTTAAGACCATCTGTAAGCTCTGTGCCAAGGTCGTGGAAGAGCTTGGGAGCGTCAATAGCCTTAAGCTTGTTGATACAAGCAATACAAGCAGCAAAGGGAACTGCGCTCATCCAGTAAGAGCCTGTGTATGAAAGGCTTGATGCGGCATTCTTAAGGAACTCTTTACCGCAGAAGGCTGACATATTGTAGCCGTTTGCAAGTGCCTTACAGAAGCAGATGATGTCTGCCTCAAAGCCGAAGAAGTGGTCACTACCTGCAAGGTCAAGACGGAAGCCGCAACGAACGTCGTCAACGATAAGAACGATGCCGTGCTTTGTGCAAAGCTCACGAACCTCTTTCCAGAAGCCTGCGTCGGGGAAGTAGTTGTCAAGGAAGTTACCGTGGTTGTAGGGCTGTGCAATAAGTGCAGCAATTTCGCCCTCGTTCTCTGCAATAATCTGCTTAAGACCTTCGATGTCGTTCCAACGTGCATAAAGGTTGTTTGCTACGTCCTCAGGTGTAACACCGGGGTAGTCAATCTTCTGCACCATAGGAGAAACACCGTGGTAGAAGTTGTTGAAGAAAATAAGCTTTTTTCTGTGAGTGTGTGCACGTGCAGTAAGGATAGCACCCTGTGTAGCGTCGTTACCATTCTTTGCAAAGAATGCCCAGTCTGCACTTGCAACTGTATCAACAAGAAGCTCTGCGCACTCAACCATAATCTTGGAGGGTGATGTTGTACAGTTACCTAATTTAATCTGCTCGATAGCAGCAGCGTCAACATCCTCATCACAATAGCCGAGGATATTGGGACCGTAAGCACACATATAGTCGATGTACTGATTGCCGTCAACGTCCCAGAAATATGTGCCCTGTGCCTTTTCAGAGAAACGGGGCCATCTGTTTACGGGGATGAACTGACCCTCAGCAGGGCCAAGGTGACCGTAAACACCTGAGGGGATAACCTTGGTAGCTCTGTCATACCACTGGTCTGAATTTGTGTTTTTATATAAAGGGAATTTCTTACTCATTGTGCTACCTCCTTATCCTATGTATAATGCAACTCTGTCGAGTATTCTGTTTACGTTATCAAGCATACTAACAAGACCATGCATTTCGATTTTGCCTGTGCCGATACAGGTGAGAGCGTTAACCTTGCCATCAAAGAGTGCGCGTGCTGTTTCGATTGACTCAAAAATCATAGCTGAGCGATATTTCTCAGGAGCCTTTTTGAGTGTAACAAGGCGATGATCCTTACACACAAGCTCAACAGCAGGGCCGTTCTTGATACCAATGAGAACACTGCCATCCTCGATTGCCTTTGCGCTGAATTTACCAATTTGGTCGTTGTTACCAATCTGTGCAATAGCAACACCGATTGTGTAAAGCATAAGTGTAGTGCTTCTCTCAAAGAAAACAGGGTCCTTAAGATCCTCCTCAGAGGCTCTCATATACTTTGTGAGTATGTCGGTAAGTGCTGTAAACTTCTTAAGAAGGAAGCCGATGTGTAAAAATCCCTTTGAGGGAATAGGTGTAACTGTACCGTCAATAAGACCGTTGAACTTCTCGCAGCTGGAGAAAGGCAATTTAACGTCACAAGCGCTAACGCCCTGCTCCATACGGCATTTGCCGTTTTTGAAGTAAAGTGTAGCGGCGGGTCCGCCTTTTACTTCAAGGCCGATTGATATAGGTTTCTGACCCTGAAGGAGCTCGGATGCTTCAGGAACAATCTCGCAAAGATTCTCCAAAGTGCCGAGAATAGCATACATGTTTATGTACGCAAGTGTTTTTGAATCCATTAAATTTTGCAAAACAAACATCCTCCTTTTAATTTCATCATAATAACTTCGATTGTAAGTCTATTATATTCTATCAAAAGAATGGTGCAATGTCAACAAACAAACTTTTTTATTTATCTTTTATTTTGTTGATTTTCTCCGTATATATGTACAACACAACAAAATGTTCAAAAATGTCTAAAACTCGCATTAATAGTGCATAAAACGAGTATTGACTTTTTGTTAAACTTTCACACTATTTCCACGACGACAAGGTTTTTCCTTGACAAATATATAATGTATGATATAATGTGGGTGAATACAAATTCACCACCCAAGGAGGAAATGCAAATGGATACAAGATTCGCTATTAGTGAGTATCATGACGCTGCTGCCATAAACAGACAGCTTGACGAACTCATCAAACAGCCCATTCACACAATTAAGCCCGATGTTCTTAAGAAATACGAAGAAGAGTATTACGACAAGAAATGTGCAAAGAGCAAGGAAATGATTGCAGAAGCAAAGCAGGTTATTCCTGGTGGCGTTCAGCACAACCTTGCCTTCAACTATCCCTTCCCCCTGGTATTTACCAAGGCAGAGGGCATGAAGCTTTACGACGTTGACGGTAACGAGTACTTCGACTTCCTTCAGGCAGGTGGTCCCACAGTTCTCGGCTCTAACCCCAAGAT
This sequence comes from Acutalibacteraceae bacterium, assembly GCA_045643925.1. Taxonomy (GTDB): domain Bacteria; phylum Bacillota; class Clostridia; order Oscillospirales; family Acutalibacteraceae; genus DTU089. The sequence goes on from JAZRFZ010000192.1 coordinate 4,650, forward strand.
CGTAAGAGATCAGGTTATCGATCTCCTCAACACTTGTGGTCCTTCAACAGGTCTTTTCCACGAGTTTGAATACAAGCTTGCTAAAAAAATCTCTGACAGCGTTGAAACTGTAGATATGTTCCGTATGCAGGGTTCAGGTACTGAGGCTTGTATGACTGCTGTTCGTGTTGCTCGTCTTGCAACCGGCAAAAAGAACATCATCAAAATGGGTGGTGCATACCACGGCTGGTCAGATCAGCTTGGTTACGGTATCCGTGTTCCCGGTTCAAAATTCACACAGGCAAGCGGTGTTCCGCTTTACCTTTTCAAGCACACACAGGAATTCTTCCCCGGCGACCTTGACGACCTCGAGAGAAAGCTCCGTGCAAACCTTTTCCGTGGCGGTACAGCTGCTGTATTCATTGAGCCCATCGGCCCTGAAAGCGGTACAACTCCTGTTCCCTACGATTTCAACAAGGGTGTTGAAAGACTTTGCCGTAAATATGGCGCACTCCTTGTATTTGATGAGGTTGTTACAGGCTTCCGTATCGGTATGGCAGGTGCTCAGGGTTACTACGGTGTTTCTCCTGACCTTACAATCTTCGGTAAGGTTATCGCAGGTGGTTATCCCGGCGCAGGCGGTATCGGTGGTAAGAAAGAATATATGAAGTACCTCGGTGCAGGTCTTGATGACTCCGGTATGAAAATCAAAAAGGCATTCACAGGTGGTACAATGACTGCTAACCCCCTTTCATGCTGTGCAGGTTACTTCACACTTGAAGAAATCGACAAGCAGAATGCATGTCAGAAGGCAGGCCTTATGGGTGACAGACTTACAGAGGGTCTTAAGGGACTCATTGCTAAGCACAACCTTCCGTTCGTTGCTTGGAACGAAGGCTCTGTTTGCCACCTTGAAACAGTTGGTACAATGCACTTCTCCATTGACTGGTGCAAGCCCTGGTCAATTCCCGGTGTTATCTCTGCTACAAGCGAGAGAAAGAAAGAAATGCAGTACATGGGCGCAGCTTACATGGCAGAGGGTCTTGTTACTCTTGCAGGTAGCCGTCTTTACACCAATGCTTGCTACACTCCCGAACTCATCGACGAAGCTCTCACAAGATTTGACAGAGTATTCGCTAACGTTGCAGTTAAGGAAGGCTAAGTTCAAAAACAAAGATGCCACGGTCAACCGTGGCATTTTTAAACCATTAAATAAAAGAGGATTTTATTATGGATATTTTACAGGCAAAAGAGATTGTTATCAAAGCAGGTCACGAGCTTCTTAAGGCAGGTCTTATTGTTCGTACATGGGGTAACATCAGCTGTCGTATTGATGACAAGAGCTTTGTTATCACTCCCAGTGGCAAGGCTTATGATACACTCACTCCCGACGACATTGTTCTCGTAAACATTGCTGACCTCAGCTATGATGGTGACGTTAAGCCCTCATCAGAAAAGGGTATTCACGCATCCTGCTACCAGCTTCGTCCCGATATGAACTTTGTTATCCACACTCACCAGAAGAATGCATCCGTTGTAAGCACTCTCGGTATCGACATCAACCGTGTGCCCGCTGACTATGCAGAGCTTATCGGTAAGGATGTTCCCTGCGCAAGCTACGGTCTTCCCGGTCAGCCCAAGCTCCGCGAGGGCGTTATCGGTGCTGTTAAGCGTTCCGAGTCAAAGGCTGTTATTATGAAGCACCACGGCGCAGTATGTATGGGCACAAGCTACGAGGATGCTTTTGCAGTTGCAAACGCACTTGAGGATGTTTGTGAGCAGTTCATCATCGAGCGTTGCTGTGATATTTCAGGCAAAGCAGTTGAGACCTTCTCAGGCGTTGTTGATTATGTTACAGATGTTATCAAATCAGGTGAAAAATATATGCCTGCAAAGGAATTTGCACCCTGCGACAGTTCACGAAAGGGCAATTTCATCTTCGTTGGTGAAAAGGGCAAGCGTGCAGCAATCATCGACCTTAAGAGCGGTGCTCAGGTAGGCGGCGGTGAAATCCCCGACAGCGCAGATATGCACTGGGCAATCTATAAAAAGAGAGACGACGTTAACTACATCCGTCACACTAAGGAAGAAAACGTTGTTGCAATGTCAAGAAAGGGCAAGACAATGAAGCCCTTCCTCGATGACCTTGCACAGCTTTGCGGTCCCAAGATCAAGACTGCAATCTTCAACCCTGCCGACACACTCAAAACAAGTAAAAAGGTTGCAAAGGCTCTTGGCAAAAACAATGCAGTTCTTATTAAGGACAATGGTGCAGTTTGTGTTGCAGGTAACGAGTACGATGCAGAAGCAGTTGAGCTTGTTATGGAAAAGGGTTGCAAAACCGCAGTTGGTGCAGAGCTTTATGCCGGCGTTAAGCCCATCGGCGCTCTTGATGCTAACATTATGAGAATTGTATATAAATTAAAGTATTCCAAGAAAGCGGGAAAATAACTAAAGAATTTTAAATTTTAAATTCAAAATTATAAATTAAGGGGCACTTCGTGCCGATTATAATGTTCGGAAGCGTAGCTTCCCCTCAATTTTAAATTTACAATTTACAATTTATAATTAAAATTTTAGGGGTTTACAAATCCACTTTCTTGTGATATAATACTCAAGCCTTATGACTCGGAGTGCGGAGTAAGCTCATTTTAAAGAGCACTCACCTACCGTTTTCTGGGTTGTTTGGGAATAATATAATGAGGTGAATAAAATGACACAGGCAGAAAAGCAGGCAATTATTGCAGAATATGCTACACACGAGGGTGACACAGGTTCTCCCGAGGTTCAGATCGCTGTTCTCACAAAGAGAATCAACGACCTTAACGCACATCTTAAGAACAATATGAAGGACCATCACTCACGTCGCGGTCTTCTCAAAATGGTAGGTCACAGAAGAAACCTTCTTGCATACCTTCAGAAGACAGACATTGAGCGTTACCGTTCAATCATCGCAAGACTTGGTCTTCGTAAATAATTGCTCAATTCGGGACAAACGGTCAACCGTTTGTCCCGTTAGCCGTTTTTTAAAACGGATTTTTTAGTTAAAAATCCGCGGACAAGGGGTTTAGCGATAAAGAAAAGCACATAATATTTCTGTGTTTTTCTTTGTTGCTAATCCACAGGAAGCGGAAATAATAAAAGAGAGGTAAAAGTATGTTTTTCAAAGATTTCAAAACATTTGAAACAGAAGTTGCCGGCAGAAAGTTAGTTATCGAAACCGGCAAAATGGCACAGCTTGCAAACGGCGCTTGTATCGTTCGTTACGGCGAAACAGAAGTTCTTTGTACAGCTACAATGGCTCCCAAGCCCCGTGAAGGCGTTGACTTCTTCCCCCTTTCAGTTGACTTTGAGGAGAAGCTTTACGCAGTAGGTAGAATTCCCGGCTCATTCGGCCGTCGTGAGGGTAAGGCATCTGAAAAGGCTGTTCTTACATCACGTGTTATCGACAGACCCATTCGTCCCCTCTTCCCCAAGGATATGAGAAACGATGTTTCTGTTGTTGCTACAGTTATGTCAGTTGACCCCGACTGCTCACCCGAAATCGCTGCACTTTGGGGCGTTTCCACAGCAATCGCTATTTCTGACATCCCCTGGGAGGGTCCCGTATCAAGCGTTTCACTCGGTCTTGTTGACGGTGAGTACGTAATCAACCCCACTCTCGAGCAGAGAGGCAAAACAGAAATGACAGTTACAGTTGCTTCAACTGACAGCCTTGTTGCTATGATCGAAGCAGGTGCTAACGAAATTTCTAACGAAGTTATGTTCGACGGTATCATGTTCGCTCACGAGGAGAACAAGAAAATCGTTGAGTTCATCAAATCTATCGTTGCCGAAATCGGTAAGGAAAAGGTTTCATTCGAGTCAAATGATCCTTCCGAAGAGCTTTACGAAGCAATCAAGGCCTTCGCTATTGATGACGTTAAGGCTGCTCTTGATACAGATGACAAGAGAATTCGTGACGAAAGACTTAAGCCCATCTACGATGCAGTTCATGCAGAGTTTGATGAGAAGTTTGCAGACGAGGCAGACAAGATCGAGGATTGCCTCTACAAGCTTCAGAAGTTCATCGTTCGTCGTTGGCTCCTTGACGAAGGCAAGCGTGTAGACGGCCGTGGTATTGATGATATCCGTCCTCTTAATGCAGAAATCGACCTTCTCTCAAGAGTACACGGTTCAGGTATGTTCACTCGTGGTCAGACACAGGTTCTTTCAATCACAACACTTGGTACTGCACGTGATGCACAGATGCTTGATGGTATCGACGAGGATGTTGAAAAGAGATACAACCACCACTACAACTTCCCCTCATATTCTGTTGGTGAAACAAAGCCCTCTCGTGGCCCCGGCAGACGTGAAATCGGTCACGGTGCACTTGCTGAAAGAGCACTTCTTCCCGTTATCCCCTCAATGGAGGAGTTCCCCTACACAATCCGTGTTGTTTCTGAGGTTCTTTCTTCAAACGGTTCAACATCACAGGGTTCAGTTTGTGGCTCTACACTTGCTCTTATGGCAGCAGGTGTTCCCATCAAGGCTCCCGTTGCAGGTATCTCCTGCGGTCTTATCTCTGAGGGTGACCGCTTCATGACAATGGTTGATATTCAGGGTCTTGAAGACTTCTTCGGCGATATGGACTTCAAGGTAGCAGGTACAAAGAACGGTATCACTGCTATCCAGATGGACCTTAAGGTTCACGGTCTTACACCCGAAATCATCAAGGAAGCATTTGAGAAAACATACAAAGCTCGTATGTATATCCTTGACGAGATTATGAATCCCGTAATCTCCGAGCCCAGAAAAGAGCTTTCAGCTTACGCTCCCAAGCTCCTTTCAACAAAGATTGACGTTGACAAGATTGGCGACGTTATCGGTAGGCAGGGTAAGGTTATTCAGAAAATCTGGGCAGAGGGCAACTGTAAGGTTGGCGTTGAGGAAGACGGTACAATCTTTGTTACTGCAATCGACATCGACGATGCAAACCGTGCACTCGACATCATCAACACAATCGCAAATGACCCCGAAATCGGCGCTATTTACAACGGTGTTGTTACAAGACTTATGTCATTCGGCGCATTCGTTGAAATCGCTCCCGGCAGAGAAGGTCTTGTTCACATCAGCAAGCTCGATGTTAAGAGAACCGAAAAGGTTGAGGATTGCGTAAATGTTGGTGACCAGATTATGGTTAAGGTTACTGAGATTGACGACCAGGGCAGAATCAACCTCTCCCGTCGTGATGCTCTTATCGAAGTTGAGGGTCTTGTTCCCGAAAATGACGACGAACCCGAAAGAGAGCGCCGTCCCAGAAGAAACTTCAACAGAGGCAGAAGAGACTAATTAAATGATTTGCACCGTAAGGTTTGCCTTACGGTGCATTTTTATTGACAAAATATCGTAATATATTGTAGAATATTATCATAAAATAAACGAAGGAGGTTTATTTATGGAATATGTAATTATTATTGTAATCGCTTTACTGCTCGCTCTCGTTGTGGCAAACGTGCGAATTGTACCTCAGGCTCACGAGTACGTTATTGAGTTTTTGGGCAAATACAAACGCACTTGGGGTGCAGGTATTCACGTTAAAATACCGATAATTGAGAGAATTGCAAAGAAAATCACTCTCAAGGAGCAGGTTATTGACTCCCCTCCCCAGCCCGTTATCACAAAGGATAACGTTACAATGCAGATTGACACAGTTGTTTTCTTCAAGATTTTTGATGCTAACCTTTACTCTTATGGTGTTGTTAACCCAATAAACGCTCTCGAAAATCTTACAGCAACAACTCTTCGTAACATCGTTGGTGAATTGGAGCTTGACTCCACACTTACATCACGTGACACAATCAATGGTAAAATGACATCTATCCTTGATGATGCTACTGACCAGTGGGGTATCAAGGTTACACGTGTTGAGCTGAAGAACATTATTCCTCCCAAGGAAATTCAGCAGGCAATGGAAAAGCAGATGAAGGCAGAGCGTGACCGTCGTGAAACCTTACTCCAGGCAGAGGGTCACAAGGCAGCCGCTATCACTCGTGCAGAGGGTGACAAACAGGCGCTTGTTCTTGCCGCAGAGGGTGAAAGAGATGCTCGTATTGCCCGTGCAGAAGGTGAAGCAAAGGCGCTCCTTCTTGCAAAGCAGGCAGAAGCAGACGGTATCCGCGCTATTGCAGAGGCTAACCCCACCGAGGCAGTTATCGAGCTTAAGCGTTACGAGGCTCTCGTAAGAATGGCAAACGGTCAGGCTGCAAAGATTATCGTTCCCACCGACGTTGTTGAAGCAACAAAGAAGGACGTTATGTTCAGCGAAGCAACAGGTCTTGGTGACTCAACAGAACAGGGCAAACCCGCTCCCAAAAAAGCAAAGAAAGCAGACCCGTGCTGTGAATAATTTTAAATTATAAATTTTAAATGTTAAATTAGAAAACCACACTCCGAGGAGTGTGGTTTTTGTCATACATTATTATTCTTCACTCTCTCCATAAAGTCGGAGCAGGCGGGAACTACGAATTTGATTCCCTTTTCAACGATTTCAAAGGTTGTTTCTTTTGCGAAACGAACCTCACCGTCAACGTTTACAGCCGCCTCTTCCTCGCAGGAGATTGTTACCTTTTTACCTGTTTTGTAAAGTGTTCTGTCCCAGGTAAGGTGCTGACCCTTTTTGTACTGGTCAATAAGGGGCAACAAGCCAAGTCTTGAGCAATCGAATTTAACAACCACGAAGTCAAGAAGTCCGTCATAAGTAAGTGCTTTGGGAGCAGCAAAATATCCACCGCCGTACCAACGGGAATTTGCACCGAGGCAGAAAAGGATTTCCGTTGTGAATGGTTCGTCGTCGTCAATCTTCACTGTATATTTTCTGCGCATTTTACCGAAGAACTGCAAAAGCACCGCGATTGTATATGCAGCATCACCCTTGACGAAGGGCAATTTCTTAACCTTTGCCTGTCGGGCGCAAACCTCGGCATCAAGACCCATTGAGCATTGGTTTATGGCATACTCGTCACCGCATTTGATAAGGTCAAAGTCCATAACCGTGCCGTTGATGTGATCCTTCACATCGCGCAGGTCTTTTTTATTACCAAAAATTCTGATAAAGTCATTTCCGCTACCCAAGGGGAATGCGGCAACCTCGGCATTTTCCTTGCAAGCACAGGCATTCACAACCTCCCACAAGGTACCGTCGCCACCGCAGGCATAAACCCTGATGTGGTCGCCCTTGTCAACCTGCGCCTTTGCATAGTTATAGCCGTCACCTGCACCCTCGGTAACGTGGATTTCATAATCAGTTATACCCATTTCAGCCATTGCTTCCACAATACCCGTGGCACAACGCTCGTGAGAAATACCTTTTCCGCAGTTAGGGTTTATAATAAAAAGATGTTTCATAAAAATGCCTCTTTTAGAGATTTATTTAAAGTACATATACAAACGGCACTTAATCATACCATTATAGAGCTTTCTTTGCTTATCCGCTTTTCTTCCGAAGCAGTTTTCAAACTCCTCGTCGGGGGTAATTACATAATAACTCCAGCCGTGTTGTCTGTCAAACACTCTGCCCATCTGACGGTAAATATCCTCTGCCTCCTGCAGGTCAAGAAGTCGTTCACCATAGGGCGGATTGCAAATCACGGTACCGCGCTCACTGTATTTCTTGAAGTCCTTGATATCTCTTTTTTCAAAGTGGAGCTTTTTGCCGATTGGCAGACGGGAAGCATTTTCCATAGCAATTTTAATTGCCTGGGGGTCAATGTCGGAGCCGTAGCCAACGAAGTCAGTATCTACCTTTTCAAGACTCTTTGCTCTTTCGATTTCTTCCTTCCAGATATTCTTGGGAAGAACGTCAAAGCGTTCTGCCGCAAAGTGGCGGTTAAGACCGGGAGCGATATTGTGGGCATAGAGGGCACCCTCAATAAGGAGTGTACCGCTACCACACATAGGGTCATAAAGTGTGTGATAATGTCTTAATTTTGCAAGTGCACAAAGTGATGCAGCAAGGGTTTCCTTAATGGGAGCACCGTTCTGTGAAAGTCTGTACCCCCTCTTGTGGAGACCTGCACCTGTGGTGTCAATAAGCAGCGTTGCCTTGTCATTCATAATGGAGAACTGAATCTGATGGACGGGACCTGTTTCATCGAACCAGGAAACACCATACTTTGTCTTCAATCGCTCAACAACAGCTTTTTTGATAATAGCCTGACAATCACTTACGCTAAAAAGCTTTGATTTCAGTGAATATCCCTTTACGGGGAAAGCGTCTGCTTTACCAATCCACTGCTCCCAGGGGAGATTCTTAACACCCTGAAAAAGCTCTTCGAATGTGGTTGCCTCAAATGAGCCCATAAGAATCTGCACACGCTCGGCAAAGTGAGAGCAGATATTCACTCTCGCAAGCATATTCTCATCACCTGAGAAAAGCACTCTGCCGTTCTCTGCGGCAACATTCTCCGCACCTAAGAAACGGAGTTCATCTGCTATAAGTCCCTCAACACCTAAAAGGCAGGGAATACAAAAATCAATTTTCATAGTTTTCCTCTTTGTTTTCCTGTTTATTTTCACCGGCATTTTCCATTGTGAAATAGAATGAAACGCCGTTTTCTTTATTTTCAAAACCACATTCGCAGTGGTGATTGTCTATAATGGATTTTACAATGGACAGACCAAGACCGAACCTGCCCTCTTTTCGTGAGTGAGCCTTATCTGCCCGATAGAATGAGGTGAAAATGCCATCTTTGTCCTTATCACTTATGAAGCTACCTGTGTTAAACACATCCACACGGGTATAACTACCCCGGTCTGTCACAGTAATTTCAATAAGCATTTCACCCTTAACGTGACTACAGGCATTCAGGAATATGTTTGAAAGTACTCTTGTCATCTGCTTGCGGTCTGCAAAGACAGTTGCGGTTGTACCTGCATATTTCACGGTGATACCCTTTTCCTCCACAATTGGGTTGACGGTTTTCAGGAAATCTCTTACATACTCGTCAACAAAGATAACCTCTTTGTCGGGTGCTTTCTGACCCGAATTATAAAGTGACTGCTCAAGCATAGACAAAACAAGCTCATTCATTTTATCTGCCTCGCGTATAATAATGTCACTATATTCCCTTGTGGTATCGTCGCTCTCGGTATTCATACCAAGACCCTCCGCATAGCCGCGGATAATGGCAATAGGGGTTTTCAGCTCGTGGGATGCGGCAGAAACAAACTCCTGTCGCATTCTTTCCAGCTTACGTTCCTTTTCAATATCCTCCTGTAGCTGCTCATTTTTCTCACGGAGCTCCGTGAGAGCATTGTCAAGAGAATCAGAAACCTTGTTGATATTCTTCGCAAGAGTGCCGATTTCATCGTGACGGTCAATATCCGTCTTTTGTGAGAAATCAAGTCCTGCGATTTTTTCCATAACCTCATTCATCTGAATGAATGGTTTTGAGAAACGTCGTGAATAGTCGAATATGAAAACAAGGGCAAGAACAAGTGTGAGAACGGCAATCGAGGTTGTAACCTTAACCGCAAGCGAGGCGTTTTCTTCAATAGGATTCTTTTCGGTGAAAACCTCAATATGATAACCATTTTCAAAGTCCTTACCGTAGAGAATATATTGAGTTGGACTGTCATCGGCGGCAACAACGTTGAAATAACTGCCGTCCTTGTTTTCCTTTCGGCTGATAATATTGAGCCTGTTACCTGAAACGAATGAACCTCCACCCTCATAGAGGAGATTATCCGTTTCATCATAAAGGTCGATGCTTACGTCCTCACTGAGCTCAAACTGTGACAGAACGTAGAAGTAATTATCACCTGCACGCTCTGCTTCCTCGGCAATATCCTTCAGGGAATGCTCAACGTTATTTATATAAACCTTTTCAAGAAGCTGTGAGTTGATGATGGAAATGCCCACAAGACAAGCCGCAATAATAGCACCCACCTCAAGGAAAAACCTTGCACGGAAACCAATCATACGTTTCTTCATCAACCTCACCCACTCTTACTTTTCGATTTTATAGCCTGTACCGTAAACGGTAATCATATGCTTGGTTGCCCAGGCACCAAGCTTTGTGCGGATACGCGCCATATGGGAGTCAACCGTTCTGATGTCACCCACGTATTCGTCGCCCCACAACTCGTCAAGCAGTTGTTCACGGGTGTAAACCCTGCCTACCGTAGTACACAGTTTCCTTAAAATTTTGAATTCCTTATAGGTCAAATCAACAGGCTCATCATTGAGCTTTACCACGTGTGCGGTCAAGTCCATACTGAAGCCGTCAATATCCACCTTAGTTTCGGGCTCCTTCTTCGGCACAACAACAGTACCACCCCTTTGAAGAAGTGTGTCAATACGTCGCATAAGTACAACGAGTGAAAACGGCTTTGTTACATAGTCATCTGCTCCGCTTTCAAAACCCATTATCTGGTCGAAATCCTGTGAACGTGCGGAAACAAGCATAATGGGAATACCGCTTGTTTCTCTGATTTTGCGACAGACCTGCCACCCATCAATCTCGGGCATCATAATATCAAGCAGTGCCAGAGAAATATCTGGATGCTTCTTAAAAAGTCGCAGAGCCTCTGCTCCGTCCTCTGCCTCAAGTACCGTGTGTCCCTCTTTAGTAAGACAATCCCCTATAAGCTTTCTGATTAGCTGCTCATCATCGGCAACAAGTATTTTAGCCATTAAAACGTCTCCCTTATTTATTGAAGGGGCATACCTTCATACAGATTCCGCAGACTGCACCTCTGCCGATGTGCTGAAACTGCTTCTTCATATACTCACTGCATACCGCAGGGCTAAACATTTCTTCTCTCTTAATGCCGGGCTCAAAACCTTTACCAAGTATTGCCCCCGACGGACAGGCTTTAACACATTTGTCGCAACCTGTACATAAATTATCCTTCATTTCACCATCGCCTTCCAAGGGGCAGTCGGTGAAAAGCGTACCCAACCTTACTCGGGTACCGTATTTTTTGTGTATAAACAGACTGTTTTTACCAATACCCCCAAGGCCGGATTTACGCGCCGCCTCTTTATGGGAATATCTGCCGTTGTAAGGTGTACCGGGCATACTTTGTGAAGCACCTATTGTAATGTAATTGTAGCCCTTGCCGTTAAGATATAAACCAAGCTCCAGCAAGCATCTGTCTATAAAGGCATTTACTGTCCTGTAATGGTGAAAGTATGTAGGTGTGGGTCTGTCAGTAATTTCATCAATAATAGCATCAGACAATCGCACCACTATACTGACACAATATTTAAGGTCACCTGTATCGGCGTTATCAATACAGGCAAAGCCCACGTCACTTACACCCTTTGAGAGTAAAAAGTCTTTGATTTCCTGTTCAAGCATTTTGTACCCTCATTTTCTCCATACAGGCAAGTACCTTTTCATTGATTTGGCGGCACTCAGCGTAATGCTCCTTGAAGCTTTCCATATCTTCAATGAAGTGAAGTGCACTGAGAGCCTCGTTGCCCATATGGTATTTTTTATCAATATCGGGAACAAGCTCGGTGGCCACCCCGTTATTGTCATATAAATAAATGTTATCTGTCTGGGAAATACTGCCTATGGCAATGGTGCCAAGGTCACCCATTATCTGTGAAACGCCCCTGCTCTGCCCTACCTTGGAATATGTAATGGTAATCATTTTGTCATCATACCTAAAAATAGCGGAACCGCTTCCGTCTGCACCTGTGAAAAGGAAGTGCTGACAAGGTATAATTTCCTCGGGCACACCGAAGATATCCACAACGGGATAAACACAGTAAATACCCAAATCATTGAGAGCGCCTGTTTTCATTTCGGGGTTAAAAATGTTAGGATTTTCACCCCTCATTAAGGCAGGATATTTTGAAGATAACTGTGAAAAATCGATATTTGCACTTTGGATTCTGCCAAGCTTTTTGACAGCATCCTTCAAAACCGCCCTTGCAGGTGAGTGCATATACATAATGGCCTCGAAGTAAACAAGACCCTTGCTATCGGCAAGTCGGGAAAGCTCTTTGTACTCATCCAATGTAATAGTAATGGGTTTTTCACATATAACATGCTTGTTATTCTGCAAAAGCTCTTTGCATTGTGAGAAGTGGCACACATTGGGACTTGCAACATAGACTAAATCCGTATCCGACTGAAGAAGCGAAGCAAAATCGGTGAAAACTCTCTGTGCCCCTGTTTCCTCGGCAAAAGCCTTGCCCTTTTCGGATGAGCGTGAATAAACACCGTCAAGAACAAGCCCGTTATGCAAAGCTGCACCCTCAATAAAAGAGCGTGTTATCCACGATGTACCGATAACAGAATATTTAATCACAGCAATCACCTCACCACATAAATATACACTTTAATTATACTATTTATAATATATAATTGCAAGTCAAATAATGTGGAGTATATTGCACAAACACAGGAAATATGATATATTTTTTATATCTTAAAATATCAAGGTGTTTATATGAAAAGATTTTTTGCAGTTGTTACAGTCCTGTGTGCTGCGGCAACTCTGTTAGGTTGTTTTGGTAAAAAGCCAACCGAACAGACACCCACACACCAACTTACCACAATTATATACAGACAGGAAACTCTTGCTCCATCTGTTCCCGAAACACAGTACGTTGAAACTCAAGCCGTACCCAACGGAGAAGCCTTAACCGAGGCAATTACGGAAGTGGTTTCGGACACTGCACCCATTATGGAACCCGACACAGTACCCTCTGCCGTGGCACCACAGGAAAGCACAACCATGGGTAAGACGGGTGAAATGGCTTTTTCCGATGACCCCAATAACAGATACATAAGCGCTGTTGCCACCAAATACGGCTTAGACAGTAATAAACTTGTTGCCCTTTACACCGTACCCGAAAATGATTCAAATATCGTTCTTGAATTTGACGGAAGTAAGGACAGCAACGGCAAGCTTATCCGCACGGATAAAACACTAGTGGCAATTTACTCAATAGATATGGCGCTCAACAGTAAATGTGCAAGTAAGGATACGAAAAAGAACGAGTACCCCTACGGCGAAATGATGGTTATGTTTATGACCACCACAAAGTATATTATGCCGGAGTTTGAAGGACAATTTTAAATTGTAAATTTTTAATTGAAAAAGCACCCTTTCGGGTGCTTTTTTCATATCATATCTTTAGTTCCGAAATCTTTAAGAGGTAATTTTACTACCTCACCTGTTTTCTGACTTTTGTAGATAGCGAGGATGATTTCAACCGCTCTCATTCCCGCATAAAGGTCAACGTAGGGTTGATGGTTTTCCTTCACTGCATTGACAAAGTCCATAAACAGGCTTGTATGACCGTTGCCGTAAACATTTGCGGCTTTCTCTTCAATTTCACGGCGGTCATTGTCAGCAGATTCTTCATCCTTGAATTTCCACACATCAACGGAGGAAGCATTAAGTCCACCAAGGCGCACCATACCGTCCTCACCAAAGACGGAAAGTGTCTGCTCTAAGTCCTCGACCATATTGACGGTGCCTTCGATTGTTGCAACGGAGCCATCCTTGAAGGTAAGCACCGCAACACCAATATCCTCTGCCTCTATGTAGGGGTGCTGACTGTTGCGCACCTGTCCGTAAACAGACACAACCTCATCACCCATAAGCCAACGGAGAAGGTCTATGCCGTGAACACATTGGTTCATAAGCGTACCGCCATCAGTGAGCCATTTACCGCGCCAGTCGTCACTGTCATAATACGCCTTTGTACGGCACCATCTTATGTTAATACTGCCGTGTGAGATTTTACCAAAGCGGTCATTATCAAGGGCTTTTCTTAACTCCTGCACCGCAATGTTAAACCTGTTCTGATGACATACCCCTGCAATAACACCGCTTTTTTCGGCGGCATCAATCACTGCTTCGGCTTCTGCCATACTCATAGCAAGTGGCTTTTCCACAATGAAATTCACTTTATTCTGTGCACAGTAAAGGGCGATTTCACCGTGAGTGCCACTGACCGTGGCAATAGACACAAAGTCAAGCTCCTCATTTTTTATAAGGTCTTTATAATCCTTATAAATGCGCACACCCTCTAACCCTTGCTTTTCCGCAAAGGCAACTGCTTTGTCATAATCAATATCGCAAAGGGCAACAATTTCGATACCGTTATCCCTTGCCGCTAAAATATGGTGCTTGGCAACTCTGCCGCAACCTATAAGCGCATATTTCATACTATCACATCCGAGAAATCAGAATTTTCTCCATACCATTTTATCTACAACGCCTGTATAACTCTGTATAAGCTTTACAACCTTTGTAGAAACGTTTTCCTCGATATAATCGGGAACAGGAATACCGTAGTCCCCTGCCTCATTCATTGAAACTGCAGTTTCAACTGCCTGAACAAGTGACTTTTCATCAATACCTGCAAGGACAAAGCAAGCCTTGTCAAGTGCCTCGGGGCGCTCGGTGCTTGTTCTGATGCAAACTGCAGGGAAGGGCTTGCCGATTGATGTGAAGAAGCTTGATTCCTCAGGAAGAGTGCCGCTGTCAGAAATAACCGCAAAGGCATTCATCTGCAGGTTGTTGTAATCGTGGAAGCCAAGAGGCTCGTGACGGATTACTCTTTCATCAAGCTCGAAGCCGCTCTTTTCAAGTCTGTTTCTTGAACGGGGATGACAGGAGTAAAGAATCGGCATATCGTACATCTCTGCAATTTTGTTAACCGCATTGAAAAGTGAAAGGAAGTTCTTTTCTGTATCAATATTGTCTTCTCTGTGGGCAGAGAGGAGGATATATTTTTTCTTTTCAAGACCCAGCTTTGTGAGAATATCGGATTTCTCTATATCATCGAGATTATTATGAAGTATCTCTGCCATAGGTGAGCCTGTTACGTAAACTCTCTCCTTAGGCAGCCCACACTCGTGAAGATATTTGCGTGCGTGCTCGCTGTATGCAAGGTTAACGTCGGAAATGATGTCAACAATACGACGGTTTGTTTCCTCGGGAAGGCACTCATCCTTGCAACGGTTACCTGCTTCCATGTGGAAAATCGGTATATGAAGTCTTTTTGCTGCAATAGCAGAAAGGCAGGAGTTTGTATCACCAAGGATAAGAAGTGCATCAGGCTTAATCTGTGCCATAAGCTTGTATGAACAGTTGATGATATTACCAACGGTTGCACCAAGGTCGTCACCAACTGCATCCATATAAACCTCGGGTGCATCAAGCTTCAAATCCTTGAAGAAAACACCGTTAAGGTTGTAGTCATAGTTCTGACCTGTGTGAGCAAGTACACAGTCAAAATACTGACGGCACTTATTGATAACCGCACCAAGACGGATAATCTCGGGACGTGTACCGACGATAATAAGAAGCTTTAATTTTCCGTTTTCTCTGAAAGAAACATCGGAATAGTCTAATTTAATATCCATATATATTTTTCCTTTCTTAAGAAAAGAATTATTCTACAATTTCAAAGAATGTATCAGGATGCTCGGGGTCAAAGTTTTCATTAGCCCACATTACTGTAACCAAATCTTCGGTATCCGAAAGATTTATGATGTTGTGGGTGTAGCCGGGAAGCATATGTATTGCCTCGATTTTGTCACCGCTTACCTCGAAGTTAAGCACCTCGTCTGTGCCGATTTTTCTCTGCTGAATAAGACCCTTACCTGAAACAACAATGAAAAATTCCCACTTTGTGTTGTGCCAGTGCTGACCCTTTGTAATGCCAGGCTTTGAAATATTCACACTTACCTGACCGCATTTTTCAGTCTTTATAAGCTCGGTAAAGCTACCACGGGGGTCAACATTCATTTTTAATGGGAACGATGCCTTTTCCTTAGGTAAATATGAAAGATAAGTTGAATACAACTTCTTTGCAAATGAGTTGTAGGGAATCTCAGGCATAACAAGAGTTTCGGGCTGTGCTTTAAAGCTATTAAGCAAATCAACAATTTCACCCAAAGTAACATTATGTGTTATGGGGCAATAGCAGAACTTGCCGTCCGCTTTATCAACTATATTGAGTCCGTCATACTCGCAACGGTTAGCCTGTCCCTTTAAAATATTGAACATTTCGTCGACCAAATCGTCAATATAAAGGAGTGTAAGCTCTATTGCTCTGTCATTTACCTGAATAGGTAAATCATTTGCAATATTGTTGCAGAAGGTAGCAACGGCGCTGTTATAATTTGGTCTGCACCACTTACCGAAAAGGTTGGGGAAGCGGTAAACGCAAACAGTTGCACCTGTTTCCTCACCGTAAGCGAAGAACAAGTCCTCACCTGCTTTTTTGCTTTTGCCGTAGTCACCCTCGGCATATCTGCCCACAAGAGTTGCCTGAAGTGAGCTTGAAAGCATTATGGGGCAAGTGTTGTTGTGCTTTTTAAGTGTATCAAGGAGTGTGGATGCGAAACCGAAGTTACCCTTCATAAAATCCTCGGGGTTTTCGGGTCTGTTTACACCTGCAAGGTTAAAGATAAAATCCGCCTCTTTACAATATGTATCAAGGAGTGCGGGGTCTGTGTCGATATCGTACTCGAAAATTTCGATATCGGCATCAATGCCCCTTGTTTTATCCTTGCCGTCTTTAACATTCTTAAGTGCGGCACAAAGATTTTTACCAACAAAGCCCTTTGCACCTGTAACGAGAATTTTCATAAATTATTTCTCCCATGCAGCAATTTCATCCCTGATGTACTGAAGTGAAAGGAGCTTTTCCTTTACCTGCTCCACATTGAGAAGCTCTGTGTTATTGGAATTGAACTCGCTGAGCTTAACGCGCTCTGTGTCGCCCTCTTTAAAATATTTATCATAGTTAAGACCACGCTTGTCGCTGGGCACACGGTAGAAGTCACCCATATCAATAGCGTTTGCACATTCCTCGTTTGTAAGGAGTGTTTCATACATCTTTTCACCGTGACGAATGCCGATAACCTTGATTTCTGTTTCGGGATTGAAAAGCTCTGTTACTGCCTTTGCAAGTGTTTCGATTGTACAAGCAGGTGCCTTCTGTACAAGGATATCACCTGAAACACCGTTCTCAAATGCAAAGAGAACAAGGTCAACTGCCTCATCAAGTGACATAATGAAGCGTGTCATTGAGGGCTCAGTAATTGTAATGGGCTTGCCCTGCTTAATCTGCTCAATCCAAAGGGGAATAACAGAACCGCGTGAGCACATAACATTGCCGTAACGTGTGCAACAGATTTTTGTTTTTTCGGGGTCAACTGTTCTGCTCTTGGCAACGATAACCTTTTCCATCATAGCCTTTGATGTACCCATAGCATTTACGGGGTATGCAGCTTTATCAGTTGAAAGGCAGATACAGCTCTTTACACCTGCATCAATAGCGGCAGTAAGCACATTCTCTGTACCGATAACATTTGTCTTAACCGCCTCGATGGGGAAAAACTCGCAGGAAGGAACCTGCTTGAGTGCTGCAGCGTGGAAAATATAGTCAACACCGTGCATTGCATTCTTAACAGATGCAAGGTCGCGCACATCACCGATGAAGAACTTGATTTTCTCTGCCACCTCAGGCATTTTTGCCTGAAATTCGTGACGCATATCATCCTGCTTCTTTTCATCACGTGAAAGAACACGGATTTCACCAATGTCGGTATCAAGGAATCTGTTAAGCACAGCGTTACCGAATGAACCTGTACCGCCTGTAATCATAAGTGTTTTACCTGTAAATAATGACATATTTATCCCTCCGGGAATGTTTTTACTTAAGTTTTTTTAATAATATAGCTTCAAGCATAAGCTTTGCATTTGGTCTTAATGGTTTAAAGAACAATGGCAAAATAATGCTTGTAAATACCTGTGTTATAAGGGTTGCTATTGCGGCGCCGATTGTACCGATTCGTGGAATCATTAAAACATTCATAACCACATTAAGGATTGCCGCACAACCGTAAATATATTTAAGATACTTTTGCTGTCCTTCTGAAACAATCCAGGCATTTCGCGCAACACCCAGATAAGAAAATGCCGTGTACCACGAAACAACCTTAAGAACATC
>JAZRFZ010000193.1:0-6402 GCA_045643925.1 Acutalibacteraceae bacterium
CGGGATATGCAAAGAGTGTTCTTGATGCTTATCGCGTTGGAGAAGTTCCCGGTGAGGTTATAATAATTATAAATGCTTATGGAATTAACTCGATGACGAGTGACACTGTTGAAGAATGCCGAAAGAGAAATATGACACCAATAGCAGTAACATCGGATTCATTTGCACGTGTTGTGCCAAAGGGTCATCCGTCAAGACATCCCAGCGGCAAGAATCTTTTTGAAGAGGCGGATATTTACCTGAATAATCATCTCCCGGAAGGTGATGCAATAATTGAGGTTGACGGATATGCACAAAAGGTTGGTTCAACATCAACGTTTTGCAATTGCTTTGTTATGAACTGCCTCAGTGCATGTGTAGTTGATGAAATGGTTAAGCGCGGCATTGAGCCGCCTGTATTCAAGAGCGCAAATATGCCCGGTGGCGATGAACATAATAAGAGCTTAGAAAGAAAATACGGCAGCGTGGTAAAGCATCTCTTGTAAACAATAAATAGCTATCTTATGATTCGTTGAAAAATGTTCTCTTTTGTTAAGGATTTACAGAAGCAGTTGACAAGCCATTGAAGAAAATCTGGACTGCAGGATAGGCGCTGTTTCAAACGGCGCGCAGACTTTGCTTTATGTGTAAGGTGATACATTAATATGAGAAAAAATCTTTTTGAAAAAATAGCGGAAAAGCCATACAAATGGTTTTCTCCAAATACGGAACCATTCAAACTCTCGGGGTTTGCATTTTATGAAAAGGATAAGATATATCGCAGATACCCTCTTGATCCTCCCGAAGAATTGCCTGTAAAGGTTGAGGATAACGCGCGTGGTTCAAGCGGCGGGCAGATAAGGTTTTCGGCAAAAACCTCGCAGCTCCGTCTTCGTGTGAAGCTTCGGGAAGCTCCGCTTCACGGCTACCATATAACAACTCTTGCAGAAGCAGGCTTTGATGTGTACGCCGCAAAAGGAGACGGAAACTATGTTTTCTGCGGAGTAACAAAGTTTGAGCCAACGGACACAGAATATGAAGCATTGATGATACAGTTGGAAAAGCCGGAAAAGCTTGATTTTATAATAAATTTCCCGCTAAGAACTCCTGTTGAGTCAGTGTTTATCGGCCTTGATGAAGATTGCGTTCCGACATCACCTCCGCCGTTTGAGAATGATAAAAGAATTCTCATTTACGGTGCATCTATAATGCACGGGTTCTGCGCTTCGCGCCCCGGTATGATTATGCCGAATATCATATCGCGCCGCCTTAACCGCGAGGTTATAAATATGGGCGTAAACGGAAGCGCGCTTTGCGAAACTTCGGTTGCAAAGAGTGTGCGAATGGTGGATAATGTGGCACTGCTCATTATAAACACAGAGGGAAATTGCCCCGATGATAAGTTTATTAGCGAACATCTGCCCGAATTTATTGCAACTTACAGGGAGGTGCATCTCGAAACGCCGATTGCGGTTATGAGCTTTATGCGCGAAAGCCGCGAATACATAGATGATGTTGCAAGGCAACGCCGTCTCGCGAAGAAAGAAGCACAGATCAAAACCGTTGAAGCTTTCAAAAATGCCGGAGATAAGAATATTTATTTCTGGGACGGCGAGGATTTCACGTCAGGATGTGAGGATATACTTTTTGAAGGCCATTCTGCCGGGAACGAATGCACAACGGATACACAGCATAAGTCTGATCTCGGCTTCTGGCTGATGGCAAACGGCGTGATGAGAAGAATAAAAGAACTGAACGTATAGGGCGGTGAAAAAATGCCGAAAATGGAAAATATGTTTTTTGAATATCGTTATGTAAAAACATTTGGAACTCCTTTTTGCGTATCCTGCAATTCAGAGATAGCTTCCGAGGCTGAATGCTATGCAGCAGAATATGCAAAAAAGGTTTTGTCCGAATGTACCGAGGACGGCAGGAAAATGCGTATAAAATTGAGCTTGGGAATACCTGACGGTGTGAAAAAAACTGTTGGAAATGTGTTTTCTGAGGATGATGAAAGCTATGCTGTTGAAATCAGAGAGGATGAGGCAGTGCTTTCCGCTGTTACCGAAAACGGGCTTTTGTATGCGGTGTCAACCTTAAAACAGCTTGTTGAGAGCGGGAACGTTTCGGAAATGCTTCTGTTTGATTATCCCGACAAAAAAGTGCGCGGATATCGCGTTTTTATACCGGGAAGAGAGAATTTCGATGACTTTAAACGAATGGTTGATATGCTTGTATATTATAAGTATAACTCAATTATGATTGAAGTCGGTGGAGCGATGGAATATAAACGTCATCCGGAAATCAATGAGGACTGGACAGCGTTTTGCCGTGAGGTTCATAAAAGTCCGAATGAAGGAAAGCGTATTCAAAAGGAAACATACACAGACTGGAAAAAGAATTCGATCCATGCTGATAACGGCGGCGGTTCGTTTATCACACAGGATGAAATGCGTGAGCTAATCGCATATTGCAGAGAACGCGGATTAGAGGTTATTCCGGAAGTACCCACACTTTCGCATTGCGATTATATTGTAAGGGCACACCGTGAGCTTAACGAAAGACAAGAGGATATGTATCCCGATACATATTGCCCCTCAAATCCGAAAACATACGAGCTTCTTTTTGACATTCTGGACGAGATTGTTGATGTGTTTAAACCCCGATATATCAACATTGGCCACGATGAACTTTATACGCTTGGGAAGTGTCCGCTTTGTAAAGGGAAAGACCCTGTCGATCTTTATGTCGGCGATATTACGAAGATTTTAGATTATCTGAAAACGAAGAATGTCGGAACAATCATCTGGTCGGAGAAGCTTCTTGACAACCTTTATTTTCCCGGACCGGGCGAGGAAATTCACGGCTACGGCGGCACCGGTGATGAAGCGTGGGATATTCCGCGCCTTGCAGAAAGTGCAGGTAAAGTTCCGAAGGACGTAATTCTGCTTCATTGGTATTGGTCTCTTTGCTCGGGAGAAGCCGAGCGGGAGCTTCTTGATATGGGGTATAATATGCTTTTTGGAAACTTTCAGGCACTGTCACTTAAAGACTACCGCAAGAGAAGTCGCAACATCTCCGGCGGATATGTCAGCAACTGGGGCTCGTTTGAAGAGCAGTATATGCAGCGCAACGGTCAGAATTTCAATTTGATTTCCACTGCGTATGTTTTCTGGAGCGGTACGTATGATTTTGGTATGAGCCGAGAAATTATGCAGCGGGTTAAAAATGAATTGTATGCGCGATATAAAAAATCACTTGGCAAAAATACGATCGAGCTTATGCATACGACTGATTACTTTAAGCCGTACACTTGGTTTTATGATGGAATTTATATTATTCCTGAGGATTGGCTGATAGGAACACACGAGGTTGTATACACAGACGGAACAAAGGCAGCGCTTCCGATTATCTACGGATATAACATTCGCTCGGACAGCGAAAAGGAATCCTCCGACAGTGGCTCGGAAGAAGCCCGGACTACGTCGTATATCGAAATTCTCGGTGCGTCATACCCGGTGATGCGTGGCAGCAGAATGTTCTATAAAACAGCATATAAAAATCCGTATCCAGAGAAAACCATAAAGCATATTTGCCTTAAATCAAAAAACGGCATAAACATTGATGCCAAGTATGACGAAGCTTTCAAAGGGAGCGGTGAAAATGTATAAAATTGAAACGCATTTGCATACAGCAGAATCAAGCCCTTGCGCAAAGCTGGATGCTGCGGAAATGATAAGGCTGTACCATGCCTCCGGGTATAAAACAGTTATCGTGACCGACCATTTCTTGCAGAAGTACCTTGACCGCTATGATCCGGAATCGTGGAAAAACGCAGTTGACCGCTTCTTTCTGGGATACAAAAATGCAAAGGAAGAGGGAGATAGAATTGGCGTAAATGTAATTGCCAGCGCAGAGATCCATCTTTCCAATGTTCCCGGTGATTACCTTACATACGGCATAACTCCCGAAATGCTTTATCAGCATCCGGATATATGCAAACTGACACACAAAGAATTTTATAGCATTATGCATGAAAACGGAGTGCTTGTGGTGCAGGCACATCCACGCCGTGACGGAGGGACATACACCGATTATGCCTGCATTGACGGATTTGAAATCATCAATTCCAACCCACGCCACGAAAACTACGATGCGTTGGTTGCGGCGCAGGCAAAGGAGCATAACCTTTATGTAACGGCAGGAAGTGATGCGCACCGGTTTGATGACTACGGCCTGTCCGGAATGATATCGGATACAGAGATAAAAACGATGGATGAATTTATCGGGTTTGTAAAAAGTGGAAGAGGTCAGTTGATAAAATGATATATCTTATAAGTGACATCCACGGAAAAATGGATTTTAAAGGCTTGGTCGAGTATATAAACATCGCAAGCAATGATGATTTGCTAATCGTCCTCGGTGATGTGGGTCTCAGCTTCGGAAAAGAGGAAAAGAACAAAATCTTCACGGAATACTTTCTGTCAATAAAAAAGAACATTGCGATTGTTGATGGAAACCACGAAAATTTTGATTATCTCAAAAGTTACCCCGAAGAAGAATGGTGCGGTGGCAGGATTCACAGGCTCTCAGAGCATATTGTTCATCTTATGCGCGGAAACGCTTTTGAGATACAGGGAAGCAGTTTTTTCGTTTTCGGAGGATGTAAATCATCCCAGGTCTGGCACAAACTGGGACTGTATTATCCAGGTGAAGAACCGGAGGAAACAGAGCTTTCTCTTGCCTATGAAACAATAAAAGAGCATGGGTTTGCTTTTGATTACATCCTGACTCATAAATACGAGCAGACTCCGCCTGACGCAACCTTTTGCCCGGCCCTTGGCGCTCTTGAAAAGCACATAGATGAGAGCGTTTCATTCACGCATTGGTATTGCGGTCACAGCCACAAGTACCGAGAACTGGATGAAAAGCACACCATCATATACAATGAACTTATCATGCTTTAAATTAACGAAAGGAAACAAGGCGACATGAAACTCTCGGCGGACACAAAGATCCTCTCACGCCGGTTTTCGGATAAAGAGGCAATACGAATTCTGAAGGACGCAGGTTTTGACGCTTTTGATTTTACAATTTACCTCGGCACAGAAGCAGAAAAAAGACTTGAAGACGATGATTACATGGCATATGCGGAGGAGATCAGAGCATATGCCGCAGAGCTCGGGATAGAGTGCAATCAGGCCCATGCACCCACGCCCAGCAGAGAAGCTGCTGAATACTATCATAAAATTGTGCGCTCGATAGAGATGGCGGCGCACATAGGCGCAAAAATAATAGTTGTTCATCCAATAAAGGATGAGGGCGACGGCTTTCACTGGCAGAAAAAAGACCTGTTTGAAAGGAATATGAAGTTCTATAGATCGCTGATTCCCTATGCCCAAAAGTATGGAATCAAAATAGCGGTAGAAAACATGTACAGCTTTGATAAGCGCAGGAATGTTGTTGTGAGCAGCGTTTGCTCTCACAGCGAAGATTTCTGTGAATACATTGATACACTGAACAGTGAGTACATAGTCGCCTGTCTTGACATTGGGCATGCCGCGCTGGTAAGTGATTCTCCGTCGAATATGTTGCATAATCTGGGAAAAAGAGTACAAGCACTTCATGTCCATGATGTTGATTGTGTAAGTGATAATCATACCTTGCCATACACACGAAAGCTTAATTGGGATGATATTTGTAAAACTCTTGCGGAAGTGGAATATAACGGAGATTTCACTTACGAAGCGGGTAATTTTTATAGTTGTTATATGGAAGATGACTTTATTCCTGTTGCTGCAAAATTTGCAGAGCAAGTAGGACGAAGCCTTATCAGAAAAATTGAAAAATTTAAATCAGAAGGATAGCTTTTTGATAAATTTACTTTCGCTAACATCTTGGCGGAATCAACATGTGAAACTTTTTGTGGAGCCAGTTGAAAGATATCCCTTTATGGGTAACGGAAGTATAAAATGGCAGCATAGCAATGGGGCTGTAGCAAAAGTTGGTTTTGCTACAGCTTTTTTCTAACCTGTTCTGCTGGAATACCTCCTATAATCTCATGCGACCAATTCACACTAATGCAAAACTTCATTAGGCTTTCATGCAGACAAAATCTCAAAAGAATATGGCAGAGAAATTGTCGATAAATCATTTTTCTACACTTCTTTTAAAAGATAGCGACGAAAAAACTTAAACCCAGCCGCTTTCAATTGTGATATAGAGAAAACAAGAAAGCAGGTATAGAGACATGACCCAGGAGCAATTTCGCAATTATCAGGAGCAGTCCTTTGATGCATTCTGCAAAAAAGTCATCCGCAATGAGGCCATCAATATCCACAAGCGTCTTGCAGCGCTCGCTGAAAAAGAGGTTTCGCTATCATCCTTATCCCGTAACGAACTGTCAGCTTTTTGTTATGATGA
>JAZRFZ010000194.1:0-2298 GCA_045643925.1 Acutalibacteraceae bacterium
CTTGAAAATCAAGTGGAAGAATATATCCGAAACGCAAAAACACTCGATGTTCCTCAAGAAGAACTGCATTTCAAAGACCGTATGAAATATTCTGTGGAGCAAGTGCTTTCTACCGCTAAAAAAGTATTCCCATATGTGTTAGTTGGTGTCGGTATCGGTGCTGTTATTCATAATTGGATACCTGAAGATTTTATCGTTAAGGCACTTGGTGATAACAATCCTTTTGGTGTTATTCTTGCAACGATTGCAGGCGTACCTATGTATGCTGATATTTTCGGTACAATTCCCATTGCCGAAGCCTTGCTTTCAAAAGGAGCATTGCTTGGTGTTGTGCTTTCCTTTATGATGGGTGTAACAACTCTTTCACTACCGTCAATGATTATGCTTCGCAAGGCTGTAAAGCCTAAACTGCTTGCTGTTTTTGTAACAATCTGCACGGTAGGAATTATACTTGTGGGTTATTTATTTAATCTTATTCAACCTTTGATTGTATGAAAGGAGTAAACTGATGAAAAAGAAACCATCATTATTGACAAAGATTCTTGTTCCCGTTTTGATTATAGCTGTTGTTGTAGGTATTTGGATATTTAAAACAGTATCCGAAAAGCCGATAGAAGAACCGTCAATATCTCAAAGCGAAACAAATTTGCCGAGTAATCTTGAAGGTGCAGATTTTAGCCTTAATGCAACAACGCAAATTGACTTTGAAGCACTTTCCGAATACGGACTTCCTGTTATCGCAGACTATGGTGCTGACTCTTGTATTCCTTGTAAGCAGATGGCTCCTGTGCTGAAAAAGCTGAATGCGGAAATGCAAGGAAAAGCCTTTATTAAATTTGTAGATGTGTGGCAATATTACGATGCCGCCGCCAATGTTCCCGTGCAAGTTATCCCCACACAGGTGTTTTTTAACGCAGACGGAACACCCTTTGTTCCGAGTGATGCCCTTGCAAAGGAAATTCAGTTTGATATGTACTCAGATAAAACCACAGGCGAGCACACATTTACCGTTCATCAGGGTGGTCTGACAGAGGAACAGATGAGGGCAATACTAAAAGAGATGGGAGTGGAGTAAATGATAAACTCTTGGCTCTCACAGATAGCTGAAGTTATCGGCAACAATATGTGGCTTGCACCACTACTTGCTCTGCTTGCCGGAATTCTCACATCGGTTACGCCTTGCTCACTTTCAAGCGTTCCGCTGATTGTCGGCTATGTTGGTGGGGTTGGTGAAAAGAATACGAAAAAAGCTTTTGCCTATTCTGCGGTATTCTCAATAGGAACAGCAGTTACTTTTGTAACGCTTGGAGTTATAGCCACATCCGCAGGTAAACTTATGGGAACATCTTCACCTGTGTGGTACATCATTCTTGGTATTCTGATGGTACTTATGGCATTGCAGACTTGGGAA
Organism: Acutalibacteraceae bacterium; assembly: GCA_045643925.1. Lineage (GTDB taxonomy): Bacteria > Bacillota > Clostridia > Oscillospirales > Acutalibacteraceae > DTU089. Next base: position 1,412 of record JAZRFZ010000194.1, read on the forward strand.
ATATTTGACTTTATACCCTCGACTAATTTGCTGTCTAAAAACCGAAAACGTGGTTTTACAGGTGCATTAATTGCAGGAATACTTGGCGGCATATTCTCCTCGCCCTGCTCAACACCCGTTCTGATTGCTCTGCTCGCCATTGTTGCAGGAGAAGGTAAAATGTTGTGGGGTATTCTATTGATGCTGTTTTACTCTATCGGTCACAGTGCTCTTGTAATGGTTGCAGGAACATCTGTAGGTTTCGTGCAGAAAATCAATAATAGTGAACGTTACAAGACTGCCGCAAAGGTCTTGAAAATAGTGATGGGTACTGCGATTCTGCTCATCGGTTTATATATGTTTTGGCTCGCATTTTAATATTAATAAAAATATTTGGAGGTATCATTATGGCATTATTTAACTTTGGAAAGAAAAAGGAAGAAGAAAAGAAGGTTCCTGACTGTGCTTGTAACTGCGGTTGTCCTGTAAGTGAAGTAGAAGAAATCACTAACGATTGTTGCGGAGACGCTAAAGACGGTATCTGTTGCATCAAGGTATTAGGTGCAGGTTGTTCATCCTGTCATCAGCAGTATGAATATGCAAAAGAAGCTGTAAGGAATATGGGACTGATTGTTGAGGTAGAGTATATAACAGACATGGCAAAGGTTATGGAATACGGTGTTATGAGTATGCCTGCCCTTGTTGTAAACGAAAAGGTCGTATCTATGGGTAAGGTATTGAAGGCGGCAGATGTTGAAAAACTTCTGCACAAGTTAGGTTTCTGATATGAAAAAGAAAGTAGCTTTTATCTGCGTACACAACTCCTGTCGAAGTCAGATTGCAGAGGCATTAGGAAAACATCTGCGTAGTGATGATTTCGATTTCTATTCGGCGGGTACAGAAACCAA
>JAZRFZ010000195.1:0-4417 GCA_045643925.1 Acutalibacteraceae bacterium
ACCGTCGACCTCTAGCGTGACAGGCTAGCGTTCTAACCAACTGAACTACCGGGCCACCTCTTGGTGGGAACAATAGGGCTCGAACCTATGACCCTCTGCTTGTAAGGCAGATGCTCTCCCAGCTGAGCTATGCTCCCATGCACTCGTTGTCAGGGCGTTTTTGTTACTGACAACGATAGATACTATACACTATTCAAAGTGATTTGTCAACACTTTTTTTCATTATTTTAAAAAATTTTTCTGTTTTTTAAAATGGTGTTTGCTGACTCCTCTACAATGCTCATCATAGCGTCATATTTTGCCTCAATATCAGCCACAAGTTTGAACTGTGTACGTGCTCTTACAAGGTTGTGCTCGGGGTATTCAGTTTTGAAATAAACGTCACCGTCAAGGAAGTCTGCAAGGAATCTGATACCACATTCAAAGGTAAGGAGTTTAGCAGAAAATGCAAGATATTTAATCTCGTTATCTGTAAGACTCTCCCCTGCTGCTTCAAGGTACCCATCAACATAAGCCTTGAAGTACTCAAGACTGAGTGTAACCTTGGAAAGGTCTGTTTCATCCTCCGCAGCAGTGTTTGCACCAAAGCGGATACTGTCACCAAAATCATAAAGTGATGAACCGGGCATAACTGTATCAAGGTCAACAATGCAGATGCCTTTTTTAGTGGTGTTATCAAAAAGAACGTTATTGAGCTTTGTATCGTTGTGAGTAACTCTTACGGGCATTTCACCTGCATCAATAAGGTCTGTAATAACAGAGCAATCCTTTTCACGGGCAAGTGCAAACTCAATCTCGGGCATAGCCTCAGCTTTTCTGCCGGAAGCATTCTTCTCAACAGATGCCTTGAAGGTTTCAAAACGAGCAGGTGTGTAGTGGAAGTTTTCTATTGTTTCATAGAGAGTTTCAATGGGATAATCTGCAAGAAGATTCTGGAAGTTACCAAAGCTGAGAGCCGCGTTCTTAAAATCCTCGGGATTTGTAAGCTCACTGATTGAGAATGTATCATCAACGAAGTTATACATTCTCCAGAAGCCCTCTTTTTCAGATGAATAATAATTCTTGCCATCCTTTGCAGGATAAACAGTGAGGGTTTCACGAGTGGGGTCTCCACCGTTCTCTGCAATCTTCTTACGAAGGTGTGCAGTAATACCGACAACATTTTCCATAACCTCGACAGGCTTTTTGAAAACAACGGTATTGATACGCTGCAAAAGGTACTTTGCAACACTGCCATCCTCAAGCTTATATTCAACTATATATGTATCATTTATATGCCCTGCTGTAATAGGTTTATAACCAATAACTTCACCATATTCGGGAAAAGCGGCAATAATATCTTCAACATTAAATTCAACTGTGCTCATTTTTAAATACTCCTTTTAAAACATGCAAAACAATCGGGATTATGAAAGCCCGGCGGCAAGGTTGTAACAGGTGCAAACGCAATATAGTGAGGAATTTCGCAACCATCACCGCATTTATAGAAGTTGGCTTTTATTGAGCCATACGAGAAATCATCGCAATTATATATACTGCAAATGAAACCCTTTGTTAACTCCACCTTAACGCCCCAGAATTCGCCGTTTTCATCCTCGCCAAAGAAAGGGGTCACCTGTGGTGAGAGTTCCGTTAAATCGGCACTCAGACGTCTGTTATATTTACCGTCACCAAACTCACAAAGGAACGCACCCTTGGAATTTGACTCTACATTCACATACTCCGCCCTACCCTCAACAGGTGCTACAAAAAACTCAAGGCAACTGTCAAGATACATAGGGTCGTCACGCTTGGAATAAACGGCACGAGGTTCACTCTCATAACATTTAAGCATTGCGGTAAGTGTATCACCAACAACACCCATTTTACAGAAGGTAAATGGTCTGTATGGCTGTTCACTTTCCCAATGATATGATTTCATTTCATTATACGGGGCAGAGATAAGCTCTGCCTCGTTGTTATATACTTTATAATCCATCATTTCATATACTCTGTGATGCCATTTGTTTCGTCCATTGATGCCATTATGATGTAAAGGCGCGGAATATGGAAGGGTCCCTTAAAGATATTACCCTTGAGTGTATTGGATACAGTGTTATCATAGTGAAGATAGCCGTACCACTCACCGCACTCTTCATCAACAAAGTATTTCTCACAATAATCCTTAAGCTCAAGGTAAAGGTTGTTATACTTTTCATCCTTGAAGTAAAGGAACGCAAGACGAGTGGCAATCATTGCCTCACACTGTGGCCACCAAAGCTTCATATCCCACTCAAGCTGTACAGGGGGCTTACCCTCAAGGTCTGTGAAGGCAATAATACCGCCGTGTTCCTTGTCCCATCCCAAGGGGTATGTAATATCAATGATATTCTTAGCTATTTCAATAGCCTTTTCGTTACCTGTAACGATACCCTCTGCCATAATAAACCAAGCAGCCTCAAGTGAATGACCGGGGTTTACAATTCTGCCGTTGGGGCTGTCAATGAACTCACCTTTTTTGGTTACACTCTCAAGGAGCGCTCTTTCTGTGAGGTAACCACCATTAAGGATTTCATCAAGGCACTCACCGCAGATTTTGTTATACTTATCATAAAGACCGTCGATGCTACGCATTACCTGTGCAGTTGCAAGCATAATCATAACAGGTGAAAGTGCTTTTGAATCAATATTATCAGGATTGATTTTGGGCTGATTCTTGCGAACACCTGTAAAGCACTCGTAGGCTACGTTGAAATACATCTCCGCTGAATCAAGAACAGCCTTGTCACCTGTTGCCTTATAAAGCTCTGCACAACCGATAGCTGCGAAGGTTTCGGAGAAATAATAACGTCTTTTTTGAAGCTCTCTGCCGTCTGCTGTAACGGTGAAGAACATTCTGCCGTCGGTATCGGTGCACTTAGGCAAGAAGCTGTAAATATTCTTAGCTGCTTTGAGATACTCGGGATTTTTCTCAATCACATTGTATGCCTTTGAGAAAACCCAGAGTGCTCTACCCTGAAACCAAACACTTTTGTCTGTACCGTAAATGTTACCTTCACGGTCAAGGCAGGTATAAATACCACCGTTTTCATAGTCAATGGAGGTTTTCAACCAGAAAGGAAGAATATTTTCCACTAAATCTTTTCTGTAATCCATAACATATACCTCATTATAAATAATTATAATAATATTCTTACTTAATATATCACACTGCACAAAAAAACACAACCTATAATAATAGAAAACAGACACTTTAGGGTGTTTTTGTAAAAAAATGTTGAAGAAAAAACCACCTTATGATAGACTTATACGGAAAGGTGGTTATTAAATGAGTTTATTTGACTTTTATCTTATTACCGATACACATTTCTTTAAAAATTCCTTGGGTGCATACGGCAAGGAATACGATGAATTTATGCGATTTGAGCAGAAATGCTTTGCTGAAACAGAGGCCATAAATAATTCAATCTTTGATTACCTTTGTAAAACCGATAAAACTGATACTGTTTTAATCGCAGGTGACTTGTCATTCAACGGTGAAAAGGAAAGTCACCTTGGGTTTAAAAAGCTTCTTGATAAATTACAGGACAGCGGCAAAAAGGTTTATGTAATCACAGCAGGTCACGACTTCAATGACATTTGCAAAGGCTACGACGATAACGGAATTCACCCTGTTGAAGGCACAAAGCGTGAAGAGTTATTCGACTTATATTACGAATACGGCTTCAAGGATGCCATTGCAGTTGACAAAAAACACCTTTCATACGTTGCACAATTATGCGACGGAGTAAGATTACTTGCCCTCAACAATGACGGCACCGAGAATTGTCGCGAAACCTATGACGAAGAGCAGATTGAGTGGATTAAGGAGCAAACAAAGAAAGCCCGCGAAGACGGACAGATAATGTTTGCAATGAACCACTATCCCCTGTTACCAGGTCAGCCCATATTCTCACTTATCAGCTCTGCTGTACAAAAGAATGGTACAAGCATTACAACAATGCTTGCAGATGAAGGTGTGCACCTTGTGTTCACAGGTCATATGCACAACCAGGCAATCAACGAAAAGATTACCGAAAGTGGCAACAAAATTTACGACGTGTGTACAGGCTCTGCAATAGGTTGCCCTGCATATATGAGGTTTGTTACCATTGAAGATACAGAAACAGTTGACATCAAGAGTGAGCCTATCCCCGACTTTGAATGGGTCACAAATGGCAGAACTTGTAAGAAATATCTTTCAGACTTGTTTGACAGTATGATTCTCAATATGCTTGATGATATGAAATACCATCCCGACAGAATGATAAGAAAGCTTGGTATGGGTGACAAAAAGAGTCTTGAACCTGTTTTCAGATTCATCGGAAAAAGATTTGACACCCTTAAGGTTGGTACAATTTGCAAATTATTATGGGTTAAGTGCGATAAATCCATCAAG
>JAZRFZ010000196.1:0-7418 GCA_045643925.1 Acutalibacteraceae bacterium
GCCACCTTGCCAAGGTGGAGGTAGCGAGTTCGAGCCTCGTCATCCGCTCCATTTTTTTATATGGCGACATAGCCAAGTGGTAAGGCGTGGGTCTGCAACACCCTGATTCATCGGTTCAAATCCGATTGTCGCCTCCAAAAAATAAAGCAAGTCGAAAGACTTGCTTTATTTTTTGTGTTTATGTCCGCAGGACATAACTCCGTTACGAGCAAAGCGAGTATTTCATTTTACTGCTTGCAGTAAACTTCATTGCCCGCTTGCGGGCATAAAACGAAGTTGACTTACGGCAAATGAAGTGCTTACGAAATGAAGTGTGCCTTACGGCACAATGATGTTGCCTTTCGGGCAAACGGAGAGGTTGGACACCCGCACCCGATTGTAAATTCAGAATATTTGTGATATAATCACTTCGACAAACTTGAATTTGACGGAGATACGATATGAAACTGAAGAACATTTTAATTATCGTTAAAGATATAGAAAAATCGAGAAAATTCTAAAGTAATAAAACTTAAACGTCTAAGGAGATGTAAAAATGGCAAAAAAATATATATTAATTGCATTATTGGTGTCGGTTGTTATTTTTGTAGCGGGAATAATCTTTTTTGAACTCGATCCTGAAAACACAAATATCAATTTTGAACCTGCAAATTCTCAGAGTAAAACAGATACCACTATCAGATTCAATTCTGACGGCAAGCTTAAGATATTGCATATTGCCGACACGCATCTTAACTATGACAAGCATTTCGATGCATCGATATGGGTAATTGCTGAAGCCTGTGATGTGGAAAAGCCTGATCTTGTTGTACTTACAGGTGATAATACACATCCTGACGAGGATCCTGAAAAGACTAAAAAGCTCATCAATGCTCTTATGAACATTTTTGAATCAAGAAAGATTCCCGTTGCCGTAACCTTCGGTAATCATGATGCAGAGAAAGGTCCTATGACAAGAAAAGATATCATGGAGTATTACAAGACCTTCTCCTGCGTAATAACTGCCGATGACAGCACGGATTTCAAAAACTGCGCTACCTTCAACATTCCTGTACTAGCATCTGACAGTGACAAGACCAAATTCAATCTCTGGGTATTTGACTCGGGCGATTATGACGAAGATGAACCAAGACATTATGACCGAGTACGCACCGAGCAGATTGAATGGTACAAAGAAACAGCAGCAAAGCTCAAAAATGAAAACGGTGGCGAAACAGTTAACTCTGTTGTTTTTCAGCATATAATTGTTCCTGAAATTTATGATGTTCTTAAAAAGGCGGATTCAAAAAAGCCTTATGCACTCCCGCATATTTACAACGAAGATGAATATTATATGTTTGATCCTGATGAGGTCAATTACGGCAAGCTCAACGAAAAGCCCTGTCCCGGTTATTACAATGACGGTCAGTTCGATGCGTTGGTTGAAAACGGCGATGTACTCGCAATGTTCACAGGTCACGACCACACAAATGCCTTCGGCGTAAGGAATCAGGGAATTGATATCTTTACTTCTCCCATGACCCGTTACAAAGGTCTGGCTTACACAACTCAGTACGGCTACCGTGTAGTTGAAATCGACGAAAGGGATACCTCAGAATATGAAACAAGAGTGGAGCGTCTTTACGATGTTTTTGACTTTGGTTACATAAAGACCGCAAAGGATAACGGAGATAAATATTCATCGAGAATTGCTTTCGAGCTTGCGGTTAAGGGCAAGGCTCAGGAAATCTGTATGAAGCTCTGGCATTCAATGATAGAATTATTTACAGGCAGAACAGTTGTATATCCGGATTTTATCAATCCGGAAGTATCAGTGGTTGGTCTTGATATAGAGTAACAGAGTTTGTGGTTCACTTTTGGGGTGTACTCCCAAAAAATAAAGGACTTCTTCGGAAGTCCTTTGTTTTTTTATCCAAGCCGACAGGCTTGGTATATCATCACGCGTCAGCGTGTATATCATCGCCATAGGCGTATGTAATCACCGTAGGTGCATTTTTGTTGATTTATTATCTAAAAATACGTGACAAAAATATCTTAAAAATTTTCAAAATTTCTTTCCAAAACCACTTGATATATTTGTTTTTATGGTATATAATAACCAAGCGTTTTGGGAGCATAGCTCAGCTGGGAGAGCATCTGCCTTACAAGCAGAGGGTCATAGGTTCGAGCCCTATTGTTCCCACCAAAAAAAGAACTCACTTAGTGTGGGTTCTTTTTGTTTTTTATTATACATTATTTATTGAATTATAAATTCTATTTTGTTATAATTACATTATATATGTATTATTATATCACTTGAGGTGGTTGTATGAATAATTCTTCAAAAATTATTGCCGTAGCAGGTAAGGGTGGAGTAGGTAAAACCTCGGTTTCAGCTGCTATTGTTAAGACTCTTGTCAAGGCATATCCCGATAAAAAGATTCTTGCCATTGATGCAGACCCTGCAGTTGGTCTTTCCACGGCACTTAATATGGATGTAAAACTCACTATTGATGACATTCGTAAAGAGATTGTTTCTACTGTTGAAGACGGTGAAACAAAGGCAGCGATTGAACTTCTCGGTGAGGCACGCTACAAAATATTTGATGCACTTGTTGAAAATGATGATTTTGCCTTTATTGCCGTGGGCAGACCGGAAAGCTCTGGCTGTTACTGTAAAATCAATACCTACCTCAAAGAAGTTATTAGCATATTATCACAAGATTTTGATTATGTTGTAATTGATGGCGAGGCGGGTATCGAGCAAATCAATCGTCGCGTTATGGAGAAGGTTACACATCTTCTGCTTATCACCGATGCAAGTAAAAAGGGTACAGATGTTATTAAGACAATAAAGTCAGTTGCCGATGAACTTGTGATGTATGAAAAAATTGGTGCCGTTGTCAACAGAATACCTGATGAATCTGTTATTCCCCATATAAATACAGGAGATATTCCAGTTTTATCATATATAAAAACAGATTCAAACCTTGCTATATTTGATATTGAGGGTAAAGATATTACATCTCTGCCCGATGATTCGCAAATTGTTATGGGTGTCGAAAAAGCACTTCGTGAAATTGGAATTATTCAGGAGTAATTATGAAAGATTTAAAGTATATTTATGAATTTGAAAATTTGCTTCAAGAAGCAAACAATGACCTGGTGAAACAGGCAAAGAATGATGGCGGTATTGCCCTTGGATATACATGTTATCATATTCCCGAGGTTTTGCTTAACTGCGGTAATTGCTTTTCTGTAAGGCTCAGAGCACCTCGTACAGGCTCAATGGATATTGCAACATATTATATGAGTAATTTTCTCTGTGGTTATTCTAAGGCTATTCTTGAGCGTGCTATTGAAGGTGGCTATAATTTCCTTAATGGAATACTTGCATCTGAAACCTGTTCAGAAATGAACCGTTCACTTGAACATTTTGAACTTCTTGACCTTGTGCCTGAGGAAAAGTTCTTTATAACATTCCTTGATGCACCCTTTAAAATTGCCGACCATACTGTAAAGCACTACGTTAAACAAGCAAGGATACATATTCTTGACAAAATGTCGCAGGTCTATGGTGTTGATACGTCAGATGAGGCACTTCTTAAGGCGGTTGAAGAGCACAATGAGGTTTGCCGTATAATGACAGAAATCGGCAATCTTCGTAAGGCGGATAACCCCGTTATTACAGGTTACGAATATCATATTCTTAACCTCATTACATATTGTTGCCCCAAAGGACTTATTCTCCCGAAACTTCGTGAAACATTGGAGGAGCTTCGCACTCGTGAACCCGATGCAAAAAAGAATTATCGTGCGAAAATTGTTGTCGTTGGTAGTGAAATGGATGACCCTGATTTTACTGCTCTTATTGAAGATAGCGGTGCGCTTGTGGTTGCCGATAGATACTGCTTCGGTGCTTTACCCGGTAGAGAAGAGATTATTATCGATGAAAATGAGGATGTTCTTACACAGATTTGTCTGCATTATCTTAAGACAAGTCAATGCCCTCGTTTTATGAGTCACGAAAAGATTCAGGAGCGCCGTGATTATGTTAAGAAACTTGTTGAGGAATATCATGCAGACGGCGTAATGTATGAGCAGATAAAGTTTTGCGAGTACTGGGGCTATGAACGTGCCCTTGCATCGCACATTATGAATAATGAGTATGGCGTGCCTACTGCAGCAGTTGACAGACAGTATACAGCTTCTGCATCAGGTCAGTTGCGAACTCGCGTTCAGGCGTTTGTGGAAAGCCTTGAAATCAAAAAAATCCAGAAGGAAAGGCAGGGGAAGTAAATGAAAAATTATGGTAAGCTTTATAAAAAGCATACAGCATTGTTAAAGCATCGCGAATGGCGTGGCTTTAAGGATACAATGTACGATTACTACCGTTGGCTTGTCACCTGGAAGGATATGATTAAAATGGTGCTCAAAGCACCCATATCAACAGTCAAAGGCTTGTGGCGTTATCGTTGGATGGCATCGTATCTCTCTGCTCCGTCATTTATTGACAGGCACGTTGCCGGTCTTCGTGGACCTCAACTTCGTATGGCGCATTTACATTACAATATGATTGTAAAGCACACAACAAATCTTATAAATATCTCATTCAGAGCAGATGAGAAAATAAACCCCGGTAACAAGCTTTCCAAGCGTATTGTGCTGATGGATGAGATTGTTCCTAACGAAATTTTCACAGGCTTTCCGAATCTTATTCCAATTCCGTTACAGACATTACCTATTTTCTTGTCATCTATGGTTGATCAGCAGATTACACCACCTTATCTTGAGGAAACCGAGTCCTTCGGTGTACCTGCCGACGTTTGTCCTCTCCCCAGTGCCGAGGCAGGCGTTGCCATTGTGGATGATTACCCCAAAATGGGTTGTTGTATGATTGCAACCAATATGCCCTGTGATGGCTCTGTTATGAACTCCTCATTCCTTGACAGGCGTTTGCAACTTCCTGTTCATTGCTTTGGTGTGCCTCTCAGATACAATAGTGAGGATGTTCAGGAATATGGCGTTGAAGAGATTAAAGATTTAATCAAATTCATCGAAGAGCAGACAGGTGAAAAGTTCGATTGGGATGCATACTTCTCACGTATGAAGATGTACAACGAGCAACTTGAATATGAGCTTCAGAAGTGGGATATAAATAAAACACCGTATCCTCAGATCACCGGTGCTTGCTTCTGGCTTTACAGAATTTTTTACTTTAACCTTTCAGGTGGAACAAACGAAAAATTCCTTAAGGTTGATAAAAAAGTCAATAAAATTATGCTCAAGGCATACGAAAAGAAAACCCCGGTTTCAAAGGAAATGCGCCACAGAACAGTAGTTTGGTCTTGTCCTGCTAACTACTACACAAGCTTTGCAAACTGGCTTGAAAACTGTTGGGGTATGAATGTTGTTATGGATATGGAAACAATGATATCCTATCTTGAAATCAATACTGAGGACAAAGAACAGTCTTTAAAAGACCTTGCTAAAACATATCAGCGCTCAATTATGCGTAAGCACACAAAGGGCGGTTATCGTCACGTTGTGGATGAGCTATGGCGTATCGTTGAGGAATATAATGCAGATACAGTTATTATGTACGACCAGATTTCCTGTAAAGGTATGGACGGACTTGCAGGTATATTTGATGATCAGGCAAGGGAGCGCAATATTAACTTTATTTGGGTTAAGCAGGATCTTATGGATCCGCGTACAATTTCCCGTCGTGAAATGCGTGAGGAAGTCAATAAATATATGCAGACAGTTCTTCAGGAAGAGCCACTTGATGCTTCACTTCTTGATTTTGAAGACGATTTAGCTTGGTAAAGGAGTAATATATATGAAATATTTTGGTGGATGTGACGTTGGTTCCACATATACAAAGAGCGTTATTCTTGATGAAAACGGCAAAATTGTTGCACATGTAACAAATCGCAGTAAAATTAACCCCGTAGCGAGTGCTGAGATTGCACTTAATGATGCAGTTGCAAAGGTTGATGGTCTTAATTCTGCTGAGGAGTTGAGTTACCTTATCGGTACAGGCTACGGCAGAAACAAGGTTCCTTTTGCTGATGAAAATATATCCGAAATCAGTTGTCACGCTATGGGTGTTCACGTAACTAATCCCGAGGTAAAAGCAATAATTGATATCGGTGGTCAGGACGTTAAGGGTATTTCAATTGATACAGACGGTACTGTTAAAAACTTTGCGATGAATGATAAGTGTGCCGCAGGGACCGGCAGATTCTATGAAGCAATGGCAAATGCCTTTGAAATGACACTTCCTGAATTCTCAGAACTCAGCCTTAATGCAAAGAATACTATTCCGATTACAGCACAGTGTACCGTTTTCGCTGAAAGTGAGGTTATTTCACTTGTGGGTGAGGGTAAGCCTATGGATGAAATTGCGGCGGGTATTCAGCTTGCTGTAGCTAAAAGATGTTTTGTTATGGCAAAAAAGGCAGGTGCTACCGATAGCATCACTCTCACAGGCGGGTGTGCAAAAAATGCAGGTTTGAAAAAAGCAATCGAAAAAGTGCTTAAAATCAAGGTTGTTGAACTTTCCACTGACCCACAGCTTATGGGCGCTCTTGGTGCAGCTGAATACGCTCGTCAGAAGGGTCTTGCACAGGCTTAAGGAGATTTGTATATGGACATTTTACTTATAATTCTTGCTGTTATAGTTGCTTTATTTGTGGTAACATTTTTAATATATTGGTTTAACCTTGATATGAAGCTTGTTCGCAAGGTTTACGATGCACTTCAGAAGCACTATGATAATATGAAAAGGGATAAAAAACTCTGATGAAATTTTTTGATGGTCTTATTGATGGGTTTCATCAATTATGTAATGGTTTTGATTTTGAATCCCGTGATTTTGATTTGAATAACACTAGCCCTTGTGATGACCACCTTCAGATTGTAATGCAGCGTGATACCGCATTTGAACTTGAGGGAATAGGTTTTGAATTAGCAACAACCTCATCTGTGAATGATGAAGTTGTGGTTATTGGTGATGATTTGCAAAATATCCATGCAAATACTAAATTTGCAAGGGTGTGTATTGTTGGTATTGATGATACTGTCGATGAACAATCTGCACACGGTATTATCAAAAAGATTGAATACGAAAAATATAAGTTTTTTCCCACGGGCTATATGATGCGCGCCTCGATTGGTGATAAAACCGAAAAAGTGCGTGTATCAAAAAAAGCAATACGTAACGGAATCGATTTTTATAGTATCGGTAATTCATATATTAAAAAACTTAAGGAAAACCCTAGGGTCAGGGGAGTTAAGGTTTGTTTTATAACTCATAAATCTTTCGACTATTTATTCCTTAAGGAATTATCACATAAAAGTGCCGATATATTAAAAACACTCGACCACGTTATGTCCAGTGTTAATTTTGATTGTGATTCCTGCAATCTAAAACC
>JAZRFZ010000197.1:0-2971 GCA_045643925.1 Acutalibacteraceae bacterium
GGGACAGTGAACAGAAATAACGTCTGCATTTTTGAGAACTGTATCCATATCTGTAAATGTAACATCATCCGCGCCGTCTTTTCTGCCTGATGGTGTATAAGCCATAACACTCATACCGAAAGCCTTTGCGATTTCGGAAACTCTTTTGCCGATTTTACCAAAGCCGATAATACCAAGCACCTTGCCGTCAAGCTCGTAAAGGGGATTGTTCCAATAGCAGAAATCGGGACAGCTTGTCCATGTGCCACTCTTAACATCTGCGGTGTAATGTGCAGTTTTGTTGATAAGCTCAAGTATAAACGCAAACACCATCTGTGCAACTGCGTTTGTTGAATATGCAGGAATGTTTGAAAGAGGAATACCTCTTTCGCGGAGTGCCACACCATCAATCTGATTAAAGCCTGTTGCAAGGGTAGAAACAAACTTAAGGTCGGGTAATTGGTCGATAATCTCCTTGGTAAGTGCAACCTTGTTGACAATGACGATATCTGCACCCTGAGCACGCTCAATAACCTTATCCTGCGGTGTGCGGTCATAGACGGTAAGGTCAACAAGCTCGCGTACTCCGTCCCAGGATAAATCACCGGGGTTTTCTGTGTAGCCGTCAAGAATCACGGCTTTAAATTTATTATTCATAAAATCACCGAAAATATTATACACTAAAAATATTATTGTTTCAATATTTTTAATAACATCATTTTATTACTTGACCTTGTGGTCATATTGTTATAAAATAACAGTATTATCCCGAACGGAGTGAGTTTTTGGAGCAAGTTCAGTCAGCCACCCCACCAAAGAAGCGCAAGGCGTTCAAAATATCTGCCGTTGTGTGCTTTTCGGTTGCCGTGGCGCGTGTTGTTATAACCTACGTGTTCACCCTACCTGCCGTACAGAAAAGTCTGCTTGATATCAATGATTGGTTCACTCGCATTGAGCTGTATGTTGCAAGCTTTAACAGGTGGACGGCACTTTTCATAATCATAGCATTGTTTTTAAGCAGAAGTCTGTTGCCTATATTACCTTTTTCGGTCATATTCATCAGCTGCGGTATGGTTTTTCCCACTCCTGTGGCGGTTGTTATCAACGCCTTTGGTTTGATGCTTATGTGCTCAATCAAATTCCATTGGGGCGAAAAGCGTGGCGGCGGCAAGGTTCACAAGCTTGCGGGTAAGTCCCGCCGTGTTACCGATTTTATGGATTTAAAGGGTCACGGTAACAAATGGATGCTTACCCTTATGTGCTTTATGCCCTTCTTTCCGGTGGGTACGGTCAGTCGTGTTTACGGTGCTACGGAAATGAAGCTGGGCACATTTCTTAAATATTCGCTTCTTGGATTTTTACCGAGAGTGCTTATGTGGTCTTACATCGGTGTAAATATCTTTAACCCATTTACACTCGAATTTATGGCACCATTTATTGTGTTGTTTATTATCAGCGGTGTTTCGCTGTTGCTTTTAGATGCTTTGCTTGGAACAGGCAAAATACGAAAGGAAAATCAAGTATGAAAAAATCAGACATCAATTCACAGGAATTTCTGAACAGACTCGCCGTTGTTTACGGTGACGAGGCAGCCACACAGCAGAGCCGTTATGGTGCTCTCCTTGAGGCTTATGAAAATGATTTTGGATCAGATGCAGACGTGCGCTTCTTCTCAGCACCCGGCAGAACTGAGGTTGGCGGTAACCACACAGACCACAACAACGGTAAGGTTCTTGCAGCGGCAGTTAACCTTGATGCAGTTGCGGCAGTTGAAGCAACCGACGACGGCATCATCCGTGTTAATTCACAGGGCTATGCTCCCTTAGTAATCGATACCGCTTGTCTTGACGTTGTTGACAGTGAGGCAGGTACTTCAGCAGCACTTATCCGCGGTGTGTGTGCGCGTTTTAATGAGCTTGGTTACAAGTTCGGTGGCTTCAATGCTACAATGACCTCACGTGTTCTTTCAGGCTCAGGTCTTTCATCATCTGCGGCTTACGAGGTGCTTATCGGCACAATCCTCAATTACCTTTACAATGACGGCAAAATCAGTGCAGTTGAAATCGCACAGATTTCACAGTATGCGGAGAATGTTTTCTTCAAAAAGCCTTGCGGTCTTATGGACCAGACTGCTTGTTCAGTTGGCGGTTTCGTTAAAATTGACTTTGAGGATACTGCAAAGCCTGTTATCGAAAAGGTTGATTTTGATATTGCAAAGCATGGATATAACCTCTGCATTATCGACACAGGCGGAAACCACGCTGACCTTACAGACGATTATGCCGCTATCCGTCTTGAAATGAACTCTGTTGCAGAGTTCTTTGGTAAACCTGTTCTTCGTCAGGTAGCAGAAAGTGACGTGATGGCAAATATCGGTGATATCCG
This sequence comes from Acutalibacteraceae bacterium, assembly GCA_045643925.1. GTDB lineage: Bacteria > Bacillota > Clostridia > Oscillospirales > Acutalibacteraceae > DTU089. The sequence goes on from JAZRFZ010000197.1 coordinate 2,365, forward strand.
TGTTAAAACAGGTGACAGAGCCGTTGAAAGAGCAATCCATTTCTATAACGAGAACAAGCGTGTTGAACGTCTTGCAGGTGCACTTTCAAGTGGTGATTTTGAGTCCTTCAAGGCTACAATTATCGAAAGCGGTAAATCATCATATATGTACAATCAGAACTGCTTTACACTTACTAACCCCAAGGAACAGCCTGTTGCACTTGCACTTTGTGTTGCGGAAGAGCTCCTTAAGGGTAAGGGTGCTTACCGTGTTCACGGTGGTGGCTTTGCAGGTACAATTCAGGCATTTGTTCCTGTTGAAATCACAGATGAGTTCGTTGGCGCAATGTCAAAGATTCTTGGTGAAAATTCTTGCTACATACTCAAGGTAAGAAGCCACGGCGGCTGTGAAATATGATTGAAAAATTAACCGATACAGGTATATTAAGCGGCGTTTCATCGCCGCTTTTACCGTTACTTTATGCAGATTTCAGATATTCTGCCACGGATGTTGACGGTGTTTATGTACAAAGTGAAGGGGAGAAAATCAAATCCTTCATATCCGTGAAGAACGGATGTGCTACTGTTTGTGTGACAGACGATGATTTCTCGCGCGAGGAGTTGAATA
>JAZRFZ010000198.1:0-16776 GCA_045643925.1 Acutalibacteraceae bacterium
TTTTATCGGGTGATATTGCATACCCTGTACCATTCCAGGCAGGTACATTCAACAATAAAAGCGGAGCACAAGTGATTATAAATCTTCTTGAAACGCTCGGTATTTATTGGACTGTAACATTAGGTAATCACGATTCGGAAATTTACAGTTATTATAATCGTCAACAGGTTTCTGAATTTTATGAGGATGAAGGTCTTGAGTATTGCCTGTATCAACCCGGCCCTGATGATGTTGATGGTAAGGGTAATCACGTTATCGAAATTAAAAATACACTTGGTATAATTACACAGGCAATATTTATGCTTGATTCACACTCATATACCGACGGCGATTACTTTGGTATATGGTGGAAGTATGATAACATTCATCAGAACCAGGTTGACTGGTATGAGAGTGAAGTTCGCAGAATGAACGAGGAGAACAAAACTACAATATCATACCTTTCACAAAAACAAGAATATTTTAACGAATGTGTTCCTGTGAAATCATTGGCATTTTTCCACATTCCTCTTGTGGAATTTAAGGATGCATGGAATGAATTAGAGGCAAACAAATTTGAAAATACCGACAATGTAAAGTACATTGACGGCATAATAGGTGAAACCGGTAAGCGTATTTTCAGCGGTATCGGTGAGGATGAACTTTTCGAGAAAATGGTTGAGCTTGGCTCTACCAAGGCTATGTTTAACGGCCACGACCATTATAACAGTGCTACTGTAAGCAAGGATGATATTATATTCAGCTACGGCTATAGTGTTGATTATCTTGCTTATGTAGGTATAGCAGGTGAAGGCTCACAGAGGGGTTGTACTATGATAACAGTAAAGCCCGACACAACCTTCACTATTGATAAGTACAATTATTACAGCGACAGATATGACCTACCGGGATTTACTCGTGAAGAGGTGGAAATGCAGTTTGAGGATGTAACTTATCAGGTACCGCAGAAGGATTAACGGGTTGTGGACAACAGAACAGAAATTGCTGACTGTCTCAAGGTTTGTTTGAGGCAGTCTTTTTTAAAAGTAGATATACAGAAAGGAACAATTATGAAAAATTATTCAGAAATTACACCTTACATAAAAGAACTTGCCGCTATTTCTGACGGTAATAATAATATAAAGCCCGAGATGTATGCACAGTATGATGTAATGCGCGGTCTCAGAGATTTGAACGGCAATGGTGTTATTGCAGGTCTTACTGAGGTTTCAATGGTTAAAGCAAAGGAGAAAACTGCGGATGGCGAGTCTGTGCCCTGTCACGGTAAGCTTGCATACCGCGGTATTGATGTTAAGGAGCTTGTAAACGGCTTTATGGTGGATGACCGCCCCGGCTTCGAGGAAACAATTTATCTTCTGCTCTTTTCAAAGCTCCCGAATGAAAAGGAGCTTAAGGAGTTCTGCGAGCAGTTGTCAGAGTTCCGTTCATTACCTCAATCCTTCGTTCGTGATATGATTCTTAAAGCACCCGGCAAGGATATGATGAATATCTTGTCGAGGAGTGTTCTTGCTCTTTATGCCTATGATGAGAATCCTGACGATATTTCAATACCAAACGTGCTCAGACAGTGCTTGCAGCTTATAGCACAGTTTCCGCTTCTTGCGGTGTATGGCTATCAGTCATTCCAGCACTATCACAACAATAATAGTCTGTTTATTCATTTCCCCAGGAAAGAGTTGAATACTGCAGAAAATCTCCTTTACATACTTCGCGAGAATGGTGAATATACACCCCTTGAAGCAAAGCTTCTCGATTTGGCGCTTGTGTTACATGCAGAACACGGCGGTGGTAATAACTCAACATTTACAACTCATGTTGTAACATCCTCCGGCACAGATACTTATTCTGCAATGTCTGCGGCGCTTGGCTCACTTAAAGGTCCTCGTCACGGCGGTGCAAATATAAAGGTTATGCAGATGTTTGATGATATGAAGGCAAATATCGATACAACTGACGAGGAGCAGATTAAGGACTACCTTGAAAGACTTCTCGATAAGCAGGCATTTGATAAGGCGGGTCTTATTTATGGTATGGGGCATGCGATTTATTCACTTTCTGACCCCAGAGCAGACGTGCTCAGAACCTATGCAAGAAAGCTCTCTGAGGAGAAGGGCGCACAAGCAGAGTTCAGACTCTATGAAACAGTTGAACGACTTGCGCCACAGATTATTGCAGAAAAACGTAAGATGTACAAGGGAGTAAGTGCAAATGTGGACTTCTACTCCGGTATGGTATACAGTATGCTTGGTCTTCCTTATGAGTTGTTTACACCCATTTTTGCAGTTGCACGAATTGCGGGTTGGAGCGCTCACCGTCTGGAAGAAATACAGAACTCAGGTAAGATTATCAGACCTGCATATGTAAGTGTTAAGCCGGAAACAGAGTATGTTTCGTTGAAGGACAGATAAAAGAAAATGTATCGGTTGCTTTTTGAAACCGATACATTTTTTATTTATTGTTCTTTTTTTAACCTTTTCATAAATATGAGATAACAGATGAATAGGGAGATGAAGGTCAAGCCCCAGGAAATGGGGTATGAGAGGTACAGATTCCATAATTCGGGGTTGAAACGGAAGCCTGTATAAAGCCACATCACACGGATACCGCAAGCACCGATGAGGGTGATTATCATTGGCTCCAGGGATTTACCCATACCACGGATTTGGCAACCCGATACATCCATAAGACTGCACAGGAAATATGTGCTCATAAGGATGTACAAGCGTTGCACACCCCACGTTACTACCTCGGGTTCTGTTGAGAATATACCAATAATCTGTTTGGGGAATAAAAGTCCCAGACCACCCATAAACACGCTTATACCAAAGGCAAGACCAAGGCAAATGAAATACACCTTGTTAAGGTTTTTGTATTTTCTTGCACCCATATTTTGCGATGTGAATGTCATAGAGGTCTGTGCCACTGCATTTGTGCAGGTGTAAATAAATGCGTCTGCGTTTTGTGCAGCGGTGTTTCCTGCCATAACTGCAGAGCCGAAGGTGTTTATTGTGGATTGAATAAGCACGTTGGAAAGGGAGAACAGGCTGTTTTGAAGTCCTGCGGGTAAGCCTATTTTGATGATTTCCTTAAGCTCCGCCTTGTGTACGCGGATTTTCTTGATTTTTAATCTACATGCATTTTCAAGGTTGAGTAGTCTTATTACGATGAATATTGCAGAAAGATATTGAGCAACAATAGTTGCAATGGCAACACCTGCCACATTAAGATGAAATACGATCACAAGCACAAGGTTGAGAACTACATTGACCAAGCCTGTTAGAGAAAGGATAATCAAAGGACGCTTTGTGTCGCCTGTTGCGCGGAGAATTGATGCACCGAAGTTGAAAATAAGTGAACCGGGAGCACCCAGGAAATATATTTTCAAATAAAGTGATGCAAGGGGTAACACGTTCTCGGGTGTGCCCATAAGGGTAAGGAATTTACTTGCAAAGAAAAAGCCAAAAAGACCAACTGCCACACCTGACGCAATACTTGCTGCCATTGCGGTGTGAACACATCTTTTTATTTTTTGTCCGTCGCCTTCACCGATGCTTCGTGCGGTAACAACGCCCGAGCCTGTAGAAAGACCGATGAACACATTTATTATTAAGTTTATCAGTGAGCTTGTGGAGCCAACTGCCGCTAAAGATTCACTACCTGCAAACCTGCCCACTACCATAATATCCGCCGCATTGTAGATTAACTGGAGGACACCTGTTATCATAAGCGGTACGGAGAATATCAGTATTTTCTTAAGGAATGGCCCTGTGGTCATATCCATTATTCCGCGTTTGTTCAATTTGTTTCACCTTGTTTTTATTATAAAATTTACCAAGTAAGTATAATACTATTACAAAAATTTGTCATTATTTTTTTGCAAAAACCTTGTAAATATTTTTTTGTGGTGTTATTATATCTTTCGTCATTTTATGACAAATTACTCAAAAGAAAAGAGGTAGAGAAAAATGTGGTTTTGGTTTTCCATAATCGCGCTGATTTGTTGGAGTGGCTCTGATTTATTTTCAAAAATCGGTTGCGCTGACAAATCTGATAAGTACAGTCATTTCAAAATGGTAACAGCAGTCGGTGTAGTAATGGGTATCCATGCTTTGTATGAGATATTCGGTGGAGACGTACCCATAGATTTCCCTTCCCTCTTAAAATATTTGCCCGTTTCTGCTCTGTATATTCTGTCAATGACAATCGGTTACGTGGGTCTCAGATACATTGAGCTTTCAGTATCATCACCCATTTGTAATTCATCAGGTGCGCTTGTTGCCCTTCTTTGCATAATTATGGGTGACAGACTTGCGGTTCCTCAGTACATAGCGGTTGGCCTTGTGTGCCTCGGTGTTATTGGACTTGGCTTCGTTGAAGCACGAGAGGATGATGAGCTCCGCGCACTCCGTCAGGAAAAGGCAAACTACAAGTATTCAAAGAGTGCCCTTGCTATTATTTTGCCCTTGATGTACTGTGTGCTTGATGCCCTTGGTACATTTGCAGACAGTATTGTGCTTGAAACACTCAATGAAGACGTTGCCAACGTTGCTTATGAGCTTACATTCCTTGCTTGTGGTATTGTATCATTTATCTTTGTTAAATTTATCAAAAAGCAGAAATTCTTCCCCAAAAAGGAAGCTCCCAAGTATGTTGGTGCAATTTTCGAGACTGTGGGTCAGTTTGCTTACATCTATGCTCTTGCAGACAGTGAGCACGTTGCTATGGCGGCACCGATTATTTCCGCTTACTGTGTGGCATCCGTTGTGTGGGGCAGAATATTCCTCAAAGAAAAGCTTTCCTTGAAGCACTATATCACAATAGCTGTTGCGGTTGTTGGTATTGTAATTCTTGGACTTTATGATGCGTAAGAAAATCTATAATCAATAAAAAACTATCCGAAGGAAAAACTTCGGATAGTTTTGTTTTTGTCGGATTATTTAAAATGTATCAGGGTCCTCTGGCATATCGGGGGCTTCAGCTACCACTTGTGCTTCGATTGCATCTGCAGTTACAGGTGCTTCGGGAGTAACCGGCTCCTGTACCGGAAGGGATGAATCAACTGTTGCCTGAACATCTGCTACAGGTTGAGGTACATTGTAAATAGGTTGTTGCGGTTGAGCGTTAACCTGCCCCGGGGTCTGAGCAAATGGTTGTGCGGGTTGATTGTAGTTCACCTGACCATATGCAAAGGGTTGAGGTTGTGGTGCGGGTTGAGACTGAGGATATGCTCCGTATTGGGTGTTAACAGGGTTAAAGGGAGCATTCGGGGCAGTCTGTTGTGCCTGAGGCTGGTAATAATAGCCGTTAGGTGCCTGTGCACCGTTTGCAGGCTGAGTGGGATTTACATTGTAATAGGGATAATAAGGGGACTGTGGCTGATAATCCATATAATCAGGCACATCATATGGTGAAACAATACCGCGTCTGATGGCATCCTCACGAATCTCTGAATACAATTCTGTCATTGCGATTTGTACATAGGGATTTACATAACAGATGGGGAGAATACCGAGGGTAAAGGCGGAGAGCAAATACCATCCGAAGAATGAGATTTCCATCACGAAAACGTCCATTTTGTGGCCGTGCATCATCTTTTTGCTAAGGTCAAGTGCCTTGTTGTAAGGCATATCGGGTCTTACTGCAAGAATGTAATCAACAGCCCAATATTCAAATGCCTTTATGATGCCGGGGATTACAAATAACAGGGTCCATAAAGTGATGAATAAATCACGAAGGAAAGTAACCTTTGCAACATTAAGAAAGGTTTTGTCCTTGTAACTGTGGAAAAGCTCGCCGATATCTGTGGGGTTGTTCTTGCGGAACTTAAGGAAGAAACGGCAACTGCCTACCATAAGCTGATTAAGAAGGAAAATGCGGATTACATAACTCATCGCTATCGCCAGGAGTGAGATAAGTATGATTGCAATAATCAATCCCGGCTCCACATCCTTGAATGGTATTGTGGTGGTTGGCGGAGTTGGGGTTGTTGTTTGATTGAAGTTGAAATTAAATGATGTTCCGCCACCAGCCAATACACCGGGAAGAAAAGTGCCCAAAAATGCAACACCTACACAAAGCCAATGATTCTTTTTGAGTATTTGTTTTGAACGTTCTTTTATGGCAATTCTATCCATATTGACACTCCTTTCAAGATGAAAATGAATATTAAATCGCTTTTATTCTATAAACCATAACACCGTGAGAAGGTACTGTTGCTTTTACTGTGTCAGTAGCTTCTGCTTCAGTATCTGCCCAAAGGTCTTTTACAAGATAGCTCTTTGAAATGGGCAAATCAACATATGCCTCGTTGTGAAGCTTGGTGATTGAAAAACTCATTTCCTTTTGCGAATTTGATTTGTTGAGAAGGCAAACTGCAAGTTCTCTGTTCTCGAGAGGTTTCACGAGAATGTCTGTCATTACATTTGTGAAAATACGCTTTGCCTGAATTCCACGTTTATCCTGGTCAACTTCAATAAGATTCTTGTTTTTGAGTATGTCAAGAACCTTGTTATCACTGTCAACTGAGCCGTCAGAGTTGATGAACTTTCTTATATCGTTTCCAAGGATGAGGGGAGCCGCCATCATACACCACAGTGAGAAGTGGGTGCGGTTTTCCTCCATTGTCAGTGAGCCGACGCCAACCTCCAGCATATCAGGGTCATTCCAGGCGCCAACTGAAGCGTGTTTGTAAAGGCGTACATTGGCTTCATATATGCCAATCATTGATGCCCATAATGGTTTAATATCGGGTGTGGTGCGCCACAGGTTGCCTGCCTTTGCACCCCATTTCCAGGGTTGATTGAGACCCCATTCACAGATTGAATAACAAATAGGCTTCTCGGGAGTGCCGTTTTTCTCGGCATATTCCTTTGTGGCACGTTTTAACTCTTTGCCCATACCGATGTACTGCCTTTGTGCAGAGTCCATTTTGGAGGCAATAGGGTTGAAGAAGGTGAGTGTGTTCACACCTTTTTTGAGATTGATTTTTATCTGAAGCCTGCCGTCGGGGGTGAATCCCTTCGATTCGGGGAAATAGCAATCATAATCCTGCTCGTTATTAACATTCACCACAAGGAATTTCTTGATGTTATCGCCCTTGCGGAAAACTATTGTAAGAGAATATTCACCATCCTCGGGGACTGTTATTGTTGAAAAACGAAGTTTGCCCAGACCACCACAAAGGTTGCCTACTGTATATCCGTTTTCTACGCGCTGGTCTTCGAAAACCTTTGCGCCGTCAAGAACCTCACCGTGCTCTGCCTGTAATTCAATGAAATCAGTTTCACCGGGTTTGCCGATACATATTTTGATGATGTGGGGTGCGATTGTGGGAATTGATTCATTGTGGCAGAAGTCGTATTTGAAGTATTCAACGCCCCACTCGGCAAGGGTGTCGGCGTCAATAGCCTCATTGTAAAGACTTGCAGGTAAATCCTCGCAGGTGAGAGTGCCGTTTGACGTGTAAAGACCAACCTTGAATCCCATTTCGTTAAGGTTATTTATAAGCGGCTTCATTCCGTTGGGGAAACGTGTTAAATCACCCTGGAGCTTGCCGTCTGCGGTGCGGAGCGAGCTCTGCCAACAGTCATCAAGGTTTACATAGCGGTAACCCGCATCCTTAAGTCCTGTTTTGTCCATTGCAACGGCAATATCCTTAATGAGGTTTTCGTCGATAGAGTTTCTGAAGGTGTTCCAACTGCTCCAACCCATGGGGGGAATGAGAGCAACACCGTTATGGTATTTGTCTGTGTCTGCAATGTGTACCTGTGTGGCAGCAACCGCCTTCTTTGCAACACATAAGGGGCAGATGTTTTTCTTCTTAAGCACTTTGCCGATTAGCACACCTGTGCCAAAGCCGGATGCCAATGCAACATATTTCTTAATATTCATAATAATACCTCTTTTTGTACAAAAAGAGCCGTCTGACAGACGGCTCTCGGGAATTCCTTATTCGGGCTGAACATTTTCTTCAACAACGTCAGCAGAAAGCTTTGCGTTGTAAGCGTCGATAAGCATGTTAGCATTTTTGATTTTTGTAATGCTGCACACAAGAGGGAAGAAGATGCGCCAAATCATAACGAACATACCGCCACGCTTGATTTCTACGCCGTAGTCATCAGCAACCTGGTACATTCTTTCAGCCATCTGATAATTCCAGATAAGTGAATAGATACCGAGTGAGAACCAGTCGAGAATGTAAACGAGAATGTAGTGAGTACTTTCTTTATCATCACCATCACAGAGAGTGTTGACATTTCTTGTCCACTGGCTCCAGAAGAAAAGGCCGTAAACACCAAGAGTGATAATGTTAAGGAATATGTACAAACCGAGCTTTTGCTTCTTTAACATAATAAATATGCCCCCAATAATATAATTTTGATAAATTTAAGGTTCCCACAGGAAAATAAATTTATCCCTTAAGCATCTTTAGTAAATAATACTATAATGTAATAAAAAAGTCAATATTATTTTATTATATATGATATGTAAACATAAAAGAATATACGCCAAAAATAAAAATATACGCCTCGTGTAAGAGGCGTATGTTTTTTAGTTATTGAAAAGTGAAAGCTCGTTTTCTTTCTGCTCTGATTTGTATTTCTCAAGTCTTGCTTTGATTTTCTCGGCGGGATTGAGAAGATAGCTTACTGAACAGTCGTGGTTAAGGGTGTCGATGATAAGTGAACAGTATTTGCTCATATCAACCTCGAAGTACCAAGGTCTGTCAAGGAGCTCGGGAGTTCTGTAAACAAGGTTTGTTGTGAACACGCCGTTGATGATACCGCTTTCGTAAGCCTTGTCAAATTCCTGAAGACCGTTGCAGAAAAGACCGAAGCTTGTACAGATGAAGATGCGGTTTGCCTTAAGCTCTTTAAGCTTTGTAGCAACTTCAATCATAGAGTCACCTGATGAAATCATATCGTCGATGATAAGGCAATCCTTACCCTCCACATCATCACCGAGGAATTCGTGTGCGAGGATGGGGTTTCTGCCGTTAACAACTACAGAGTAGTCACGACGCTTGTAGAACATACCGAGGTCGATGCCGAGAACTGTTGAGTAGTAGATACATCTGCCCATACCGCCCTCGTCGGGAGAAATAACCATAAGGTGGTCGTGGTCAATCTTAAGGTCCTTAAAGTTCTTTGTAAGAGCTTTAATCATCTGATAAGTGGGAGCAACATTCTCGAATCCCTTAAGGGGAATAGCGTTCTGCACACGGGGGTCGTGAGCATCAAATGTGATAATATTTTCAACGCCCATATCGATGCAAAGCTCCTGCAATGCGATTGCACAGTCGAGAGATTCACGTCTGGAACGCTTGTGCTGTCTGCCCTCGTTGAGCATAGGCATAATAACATTGATGCGACGAGCTTTACCCTCAACAGCAGAAATCGCACGCTTGAGGTTTGCATAATGCTCGTCAGGGGAGTAGTGGTTTTCGTAACCGTACATATTGTAGGTTATACCGTGATTGAAACAATCACAGATGATGTAAATGTCGTAACCTCTGACAGTTTCGTGGAGAACGCACTTACCCTCACCTGAACCGAATCTTGTGAAATCAGTGTCAATTATGTAAGTGGGTCTCTGATAGCCGTAGAAAGCGATAGAGTTCTTGTGCTCACTCTCTCTTTCTTCACGCCATGATGTGAGATAGCTGTTAATTTTTTCGGCAAGCACCTCGCAACCGGGTGTTGCAATGATACCTAAGGGGCCTACCGGAATTGTGTTTGGAATACCGAATGCATCTGCCACGACAATAACCTCCGTTATGTAAAATTCTATAATATATTGTACTAATTATTAAGACTCATTTCAAGAGTATTCGACAAATTTATGGTTTAAAATTTTATTAAAATAAAAGTGTAATTTTGTTACATTATCACAAAATGAAAATGTGTGCAGATATTCCTCCGCACACATCTTTTTATAACTCAAAATCACTTTTATCAAAATCATTTGAGAGGTTAATTGATTTGGGTTCTCTTTTTAATGGGTCATATTTAAACTTCTTGCACTTGGAGGATAATTGCATAATGCCGCCAACCTTACGACATATTGCAACACCACTGTCGGATGCGATTTCCGCATATTCGCAATGTGCACATTGTGGCTCAGTTGAACCCTTGAAAAGTTTGAGTGCCATAATTATCACCAATCCTGTGTTTTCCTGACATCATATTACCACACTTTCTTTTTGTTATCAACCTCAAATATCAAAACGATACACATAAATATCATGATAAGTGCGGTGGGAACCCCCTTGGTTAACGAGTGTACAGGAGTGAGTGTTGTACTTACAGTGGCGCATTGAGGAAAAATTTTTACTAACTGTGAACAGAGAAAAGCGCTTGTTGCTCCACCTGCAATTCGCCAACAAATATATGTTTTTGGCTTCACTCCGCAATATAGCAGGTCGGGAGAAATCTGTGCAGCAACGGCCAGACCACCAAAGCTTATGACTGCGCACAGCACGGGTAGTGAAAGTCCTGATGAAACGATGCTTTTGCAACCTGCCGTAACTTCGGTAACGGCATTTATGAATAGCTTCAATCCGTTGTTGGTTATAAGCTGGTTGGAAATTTCACACAAGGTGCTGAAGAAGATTACCCATCCGCATATTCCAAGCATAGATTCCACGGCAGTGGAAACGGATTTTATGAAAATATGTTGGGTATTATTGCTTTTGCTTTGGGGTGTAACTGCTATTTGAATGTTTTTGCAGAATAAAGTTGAAAAAATTCCGAGAATGATTGATGATGCCAGACAGGAAATATATATGATTACACCGCTTAAGGTACTGCCTAACATAAATGTGCCCACCGCGGTAATGACAAATGAGGCGCCCGGGTTTATGCACCAATTAAAGAGCTTTGCCGCTTCATTTTCTGAGAGATAGCCTTTGTTTTTGAATTCTACGATTGTTTTTGCCCCCACAGGATATCCTCCCGTGCAACCAAGAATAAATGCCATAACAGAATAGGCATTTGTGTGGAATAATCTGTTGGTGAACCTGTTTATGTACTGCGCAAGGATGTCTGTTGCGGAGCTTCCCGCAATATACCCTGACAAAACCATAAACGGAAAAAGTGATGGTATAAGATTTTCATATAGCAACAATAAACCATTTTTTACCCCGGTTGATGCTGTATGCGGAAATCTGAGTATAATGATGCCGAAAGTAACCACACCGATTACCATAATAGAATTCCTGATAATATCTGACCTGTGTCCTTTTATCAAAATAAACTCACCTCAAAATATTCTATGATACGTAAGCATAGAAATATAAGGCAGGATTATATTTGGAGGGGGTGTTTTTATTGAAGAATAATCCGCTTAAAAAACTAAAGGAGGATTTTATTGTACCTGCAATAGAGCTTTATATGGATAAACGTGTTATCATTACCGATTGCGAAAGTGTAATAGACTATTCAAATGATGCTGTGGTGCTTTGCCTTGGGGATAAAAATCTGCGGGTACGAGGAGCAGATTTGACGGTTAATTCATTTTGCTTCGGACAGACCGATATAACAGGTGAAATAGTTTCTTTAGAGTTTGTGTAGGTGATAGTGTGATAAGGCTTTTAAGGCTGCTTCAAGGATATGTTTTGTTCATTGCAGAGGGTGGTTTCGTTGAAAGATTTCTCAATTTGTGCAAGATAAATGATATTAACCTGTGGGATGTTAAAAATGATGGTGTAAAGGTAAAGGCATTTACATCATCAAGAGACTTCGAGAGAATAAATATAGCGGCTGAACGGTCTGGTATGACCATAAAAATCGAACAGAAGAAGGGGCTTAAATACTTCGCAAACCGCAATAAACTTAGGGTTGGCGTTGCGTTAGGTGTTTTGCTCTCGGCTTTTTTTACAGTATATCTATCAGGATGTGTATGGAACGTGGAGGTTCAGGGAAAACAGGGTGTAAAGGCGGAAGCCATTACACAAAGCCTTGCGGATTTGGGTGTAAAAACAGGTGCAAGGAAGTCAAAAATTGACATACTTGCAGTTCAGGACGAGATGCTCAGACGACACAAGGAGCTGTTGTGGGTTTCGTTGAATATTTTTGGTGGCAGAGCAGAGTTTGAATACACCCTTGTGAACGAAAAAACTCCATCCCCTGACACTTTTTTGCCTACAAACATTGTAGCAAGTAAAAAAGGCATAATCACACTCGTGGAGTGTTATAGAGGAACACCGGTAGTGAAAGAGGGTCAGTTTGTTGCAGAGGGGAGTGTGTTGATTTCCGGTGTTATTACAAATGCAGATAGCACAGAAACGCTTACTCAGGCAATGGGTAGGGTGTATGCCAAAACAGAAGGTAGCATCACCGCAAAAAATGGGATTGAGAGAATGGGCAAAATAAGTGTGGATATTGAACCCTGTTACGGTTTGTTTATTTTCGGGCTTGATGTTCCTTTCGGTAGGTTTGTCAAATCTGATTTCGCGTCGGTGACGCGGGTTCCTTTGCAAGGAAATGAAACCATGTTACCGGTTGGTTTTATTCGGTGTGATTATCTTTCGTTTGCCGAGAGTGAAGTGTGTAGCAATGAAAATATGGATAGACTTGCATCGTTGTTGAAATGTGTAGAGATAAAAAGATTGCAATACGCTTCTGCAAAGCTGAAAAATGTGGTTTTTAAAAGCAGTTCAAAGGGCGGAGAAGCATTCGTTGAGGTTAAAATTACCTGTATTGAAGATATTTCATCGGAGAAAACTATTTCTGTCGAAAAAAACTAATACCTTTTCACAAAAAAATCACAAATTTTTAGTGGACATTTACAAAATTTGTGTTATACTATTTTTGGTAAATTAAAGTATATATAAGAGGTAATATTATTGGAACAGATAATAAATGTTGACAGAATGGAACATGCCGTAAGTCTTTTCGGCAGTTTCGATGAGAATATTTTGCTTATACAAAAGGCTTTTAATGTTGATGTTATCAGCCGTGGCTCTGATATTAAAATTAACGGTGAGCCTGAGAATGTGAGTAAAGCTGTCAAAGCTGTAAACGGGCTTTTGATGCTCCTTAACAGAGGCGAAACTCTCAATGAGCAGAATGTTCGTTATGTGATTTCGCTTGTGGGTGAGGGCAATGAGGATAAAATTACTTCAATGTCAGGCGACTGTGTTTGCATCACAAGTAAAGGTAAACCAGTAAAGCCCAAGACATTGGGTCAAAAGAAATATGTTGAGTCAATAAAGAATAATACTATTGTCCTCGGCGTAGGTCCCGCGGGTACAGGTAAAACATATCTTGCGGTTGCTATGGCGGTCAATGCTTTCCGAGCAAAGGAAGTCAACAGAATTATACTCACTCGTCCTGCAGTTGAAGCAGGTGAGAAGTTGGGTTTCCTGCCCGGTGATTTGCAAAGCAAGGTTGATCCTTACTTAAGACCTCTTTACGATGCACTTTTTGATATGCTTGGCGCTGAGAATTTCAATAAATATCTTGAACGCGGTAATATCGAGGTTGCGCCCCTTGCATATATGCGAGGCAGAACTCTCGATGACAGCTTCATAATTCTTGATGAGGCGCAGAATACCACCCCCGAGCAGATGAAAATGTTCCTGACCCGAATGGGCTTCAACTCAAAGGTTGTGGTTACAGGTGATATTACACAGATTGACTTGCCCGATGGCAAACGCTCGGGTCTTGTTGAGGTAACAAAAATCCTTAAGAATATGGAGCAGATTGATATTGTCCGCTTCTCGGGTAAGGATGTTGTAAGACATAAATTGGTGCAGGATATTATCCGAGCCTATGAAAAATATGAGGAGGCAAAGAAAAGGAAATGAAAGAAAAAATCAGAGTAATCATCACAAACGACCAGAAGGCTGTTAAAATTCCTACCGGTGTAAGACTTCTTGTAAGGCGTTGTTGCAATGCTGTTCTTACATTTGAGGACTTTTCTGAGCCTGCTGAAATCAGTGTTACATTTGTGGATGATGAACGAATTCACGAACTTAACAAAATGCACCGCGATGTTGATAAGAGCACAGATGTACTTTCCTTCCCTCTCGGTGAAAATGGTGTTTATGACAAGGACCTTGAAACAGGTGCTTGTCTTCTTGGTGATATTGTGATTTCTGTTGAAACTGCAGTTCGTCAGGCATATACATACGGTCACACCCTTCAGCGTGAAATTGGATTCCTTACAGTTCATTCAATGCTTCACCTTCTGGGTTACGACCATGTGAACGGCGGTATTGAGGCTGTTCGTATGCGTGAAAAGGAAGAACGTGTTCTTTCAGAGCTTGGACTCAAGCGTAACGAATCCTACTATATGACCTCTGAGGAGGAATAATATATGCAGGATATTGATAGTCTCATAAGGAGCTTCATTTATGCCTTCAAGGGCTTTTGCTGGATGGTTTTCCACGAGCGGAATTTCCGTATTCACCTTACCTGTATAGGGTATATGACATATTTTTTGTTGAGGTATGATTTTTTTGTTCTCAGCAAGGTAGAGTGTGCCATTCTCGTACTTGCCTGTGCTATTGTCCTTGGTGGTGAAATGATAAACTCCGGTATAGAAAAAGCGGATGACTCCGTTTCCCGTGAGAACAGATACACCATAAAGGTGTCCAAGGATGTTGCGGCGGGTGCGGTGCTTGTATTTGCCGTTGCTAGTGTGATTGTAGGTATAATCATTTTATGGCAACCTGAAGCATTCAGAAAACTCTTTGAACACTACGTAAGTGAGCCACAGTATATTGTTTATCTGGTAGCGAGCTTTGTTGTTGCGCTTACCTTTATATTCAAGCTTAACTCGAACTTCATAAGAAAACTAAAAAAGAAATATATCGAAAAAAAGGAAAAGAAATAATGTCACAAAGAAAAACTGCATTTATTGCGATTGTAGGACGCCCCAATGTGGGTAAATCATCAATCCTCAACAGAATTCTCGGTCAGAAGGTTGCTATTGTATCTTCAAGACCCCAGACCACCCGTACAAAGATTATGGGTGTGCTTACAGAGGATGATGTTCAGCTTGTATTCACCGACACACCCGGTTTCCACAAGCCTAAAACAAAGCTTGGTGAAAAGATGATTAAAGCCGTTGATGACAGTATCGGCGGTGTTGACTCCTGTCTGTTTGTAACAGAGGCACGTGGTGAAATCAGACCCACCGAGCTTGAACTGTTACAGAAACTCAAAAGTGAAAAAATCCCTGTTGTTCTTGCCATTAACAAGATTGATATGGTGTCGGACAAGCAGGAGCTTATGGGCAGAATACTTGAGCTCACAAAACTTCTTGACTTTGATGCGGTTGTTCCCGTGAGTGCCCGTGACGGTGACGGAATGGATGCTCTCAAGGAGGAGCTTGTGAAGCTTGCTGCACCCTCAGAATTTTTCTTCCCTGAGGATACACTTACAGACCAGCCCGAGCGTGTGCTTGCGGCTGAGATGATTCGTGAAAAGCTTCTTCACAGACTCAATGAGGAAATCCCGCACGGTATTGCGGTTTCTATTGAGAAAATGAGAGAGCGTGAGGACAAGCCTATTCTTGACATTGAGGCAATAATTTACTGTGAGCGTGAAAGCCACAAGGGTATTGTTATCGGCAAAAAGGGTGCAATGCTCAAGGAGATTTCTACAAATGCCCGTCACGAGCTTGAAAATTTCTTTGAGTGCAAGGTGAACCTTCAGTGTTGGGTTAAGGTAAAAGAGGACTGGCGTAACCGCGAGGGTCTTATACACAATTTCGGATTGGATTAATTTAACTTTTATAAACCAAACTCCCGTTGAATAAAATATTATTACAACAGTTCTGCGGGAGTGATTTTTTTGGACGAAAATAAGATGTGGGAACGCTTTTGCGAGAACGGAAAAATTGCTGATTATCTCCTTTATCGTAATTGCGTGAATTCCCTCGGTAAAACGGAGATGGAGCCCTGTGATAAAGATAACTGCACCGGGACTGGTCATAAGGGAACAGAGTGTAGGTGAATCAGATCGACTTATTACCGTGCTTACTGCCCGGTACGGTCTGGTGCGCGCTTTTTCAAGGGGAGCCAAGAAAACGAAAAGTAAAAAACTCGCGGCAACGGCACTTCTGGCGTATTCGGACTTTACTTTCGTGAAGACAAAAGATGCCTGGTCTGTAGAAGACGCACTTGTTAAGGAAGTGTTCTTCGAGCTTCGCAACGATGTTGAAAAAACCTCGTTGGCTCAGTATTTCTGCGAGCTTGCCAATGAGTTCTGCGAGGAAGAATATGAGTCGGAGGAAATTCTCCGACTTTTTCTTAATGCATTGTGGTTGCTCAAGGGTGACAAGAAATCACCTTCATTCATCAAAGCTGTAACGGAGCTGAGGCTAATGACGCTCAGCGGATATATGCCTGCCCTTGTGGGCTGTGACACCTGCGGTGAATATGAGTCGGAGTATATGTATTTCTCTCCTGAAAACGGCAAGATTTATTGCAAGGATTGTTCACCGGTAGGGGATATACATTGCCTCGGTGCTTCTGTTGTACAGGCTATGCGATATGTTTCGCTGTCGGATTTTGAGAAAATATTTTCATTTAATCTTAACGATGAATCACTTGCAAGCTTTTGTAAGATTTGCGAGTATTATCTGCTGAATAAAACTCAGCGTAAATTTAAAACACTTGATTTTTACAGGGTATTGTCCTCGTTATAAGGCAATATCGTGAGGTATAAATATGAACGAAATGAACAGACATTTAAAGGCACTTGAGTTTGATAAGGTGCTGGAGCTTCTGGCGGTACGCGCTTGTAATGATGATGCCCGTGAGGAAAT
>JAZRFZ010000199.1:0-20823 GCA_045643925.1 Acutalibacteraceae bacterium
GACACACGCGACATTACAAACCAGGGCACAAAGTACAACGGTAGCGGTTGCCTTATCCACGGCACAAGTGTTGTTGCAGATTCATTCATTGCCATTGACAAGCTTATAAACGAGCGCCCCGAGGATGCACAGAATCTTCTCGATGCGCTCAAATGCAACTTCGAAGGATATGAGGAGCTTCGCGAATTCCTTCTTTCTGCACCAAAATTCGGCAACAATATTGATGTTGTTGATAACGAAACTGCAGAACTTACAAATAGAATTGCAGATATGGTTCATGCCGAAAAGAACTACCTTGGCAACAACTTCCGCCCCGACTTTTCAACACCCTCTACCCACCTTCTCTATGGTTATTGGGTTGGTGCACTCCCCTGTGGCAGAAAGTCACGTGATATGCTCAACTATGGTCTTGACCCACTTTATGGCGAGGCACAGAACGGCCTCGGCTTCCGCACACTCAGCCTTATGAAGTTACCTTTCGAGAAAATGTGCGGTGGCTATGCTTCACACTTCGGCATTGACCCCAAGTATTTTGCAAGTGCAGATTACGAGGGCAAGGGCGTTGAATTCCGCGACAAGGTTATGAAGCCCCTTTTCTTTAACGAGCTTAACGAGAATGTTGCACCCTTCTACCTTTATGTTAATGTTACAACTGCCGAAATTCTCAAAAAGGTTCTTGCAGAGCCTAAGAAATATGCACCGAGCGGAGTTTACATTATGCGAATTCACGGCACCTTCGTAAACTTCCTCGACCTTTCCCCTGCAATTCAGCAAGATATTATCCGCCGACTTGACCCTGCATCAACTGCAGTTATGTGCTAAACTATGAAAATATTAGGTATTGATATTGGTACAACCACAGTAACCGCCCTTGTTACAGATACAGTAACAAAAGCGGTCTGTGACAGTTGTACACTTAAAAATGACAGCTTTATTGAGGGCAAAGGCTACGAAAGGCTTCAGGACCCTCAGATAATAATTGACACGGTAAAATCTGCCGTTAAAAATGTGACCGCAAATCACACCCCCGATGCTATCGGTGTAACCGGTCAGATGCACGGCATACTTTACCTTGACAAGGACTTTAAGCCTTGCTCTCCACTTATGATATGGCAGGATGAACGTGGCAACGAGGTTTACGAAAACAACGAAACCTACGCTCATTATCTTACTCGTGTTACAGGCATTAAGGCAGCAACAGGCTTCGGTCTTACAACTCATTTTTATAACATCAAAAATGGCCTTGTACCCGAAAATGCCGTTATGCTTTCTACTATTCACGATTATCTCGTTTCACTTCTTACTTCGGAGACACCTGTCACTCATTCAAGCGACGGTGCAAGTCTTGGATTTTTCGACCTTAAAAACCTTTGCTTTGATGAAAATGCACTGGAAACCGCAGGTATTGACAAGGACTTTTTACCCAAGGTTATCACTACTACTGCCCTTGCAGGTAAGACAAAGTGTGATTTTCTCCCCGACGGCATCCCTGTAAGTGTTGCTATCGGTGACAATCAGGCAAGCTTCCTTGGCTCCGTTGCAGAGCCTGAGAATTCTGTACTTGTAAATGTTGGCACAGGCAGTCAGGTTTCATTTATGACAAAGAGCACTCTTGCCCCCGATGGTTGTGAAATCCGTCCCCTTACAGATAAGGATTATATATTTGTGGGCGCATCACTCTGCGGTGGCAGAGCTTACGCTATACTGAAAAATTTCTTCACATTGTGTGCAGAAATGCTTGGCGGAAGCGATGATAATCTGTACGGCAAAATGGACTCATTATCCGAAAATGTGTTTAAGCTGACCGATGAATTAGTGGTGAATTGTGAATTCTGCGGTACTCGTCAGAACCCCGAAAAGCGCGGTTTCATTGAGAATATCGGCACAGAAAACTTCACACCCCAAAACCTTATCTGCGGAGTTTTGAAGGGCGTTTCAAAAGAGCTTTACGATATGTACTCATCCGCAGAAAACCTGTTGAACACTCCCCCTGTGAATCTGGTTTGCTCAGGCAATGGTCTGCGCAAGAGTCATATATGGCGACAGATATTTGAAAAAGATTTCGGTCTTACACCACAGCTTCCACGACACAGCGAGGAAGCATCCATGGGCGCCTGTGTTTTCAGCGGTGCCGCCTGCGGTATATTTGAAGATATAAAAGCATCACAGAATGCTTTGCTGAGGTGAATTATGGATACAGTAAAAATTGCAAGTAACCCTGTATTTTTCGAAAAAAACAGAGTTTTCAGAGTATATCTGGGCGGTGCGCTTTTCTCCGACTTTTTCGGTGATGACAGCACCGACGGCTTCTATCCCGAGGAGTGGATTTGCTCATCCACAAAGGCACTCAACGAGGGTAGTACAGACCCATACGAGGGCTTGTCAACGGTAAAAGGCACAGATATTCACTTTGACGAGCTTCTCAAAAAAGAAAAGGCCTTGATGTTAGGTGACAGAGAGGGTCTTGATGTGCTTGTAAAAGCACTTGATTCCGCTATCAGATTACCTGTACAGGCTCATCCCGACAAGGCTTTATCAAGAGTAAATTTTAATTCTGATTTCGGCAAGGCTGAGTCCTGGCTTGTGCTTGGCGCACGAGAGGGTGCTTGTATTTACTTTGGCTTTAAAGACGGTGTTACACCCGAGGATTTCGAAAAAGCAGTAAATGAAAGCGAAACCGATAAATCCGCAATGGAAAGACTTCTTAACAAAATCCCCGTAAAGCCGGGTGATGTGTATTTCATACCTGCCAAGGCAGTTCACGCTATCGGCTACGGTTGTCTTATCCTCGAGGTACAGGAGCCTACCGATTTCACTATTCAGCCTGAGCGTTGGTGCGGTGATTACAAGCTTTCCGACAATGAAATGTATATCGGTCTTGATAAGGAAACTGCCCTCAGCGTTTTTGACTATTCATACAACCTGGCACGTGTTGAAAATGAATGCAGAAAAACACCCTCGGTTATCTATGAAACCGCAGGTTGCAAAAAAGAGTGTCTCATCGGTAAAAATGACACACCCTGCTTTGGTGTTGAGAGATACATTATAAATAATGGTGAAACCGAAAAGCTTTCTGCTCCTTGTGTTTATGTTGTAACAGAGGGCAACGGCATTCTTGCAGGTGACGGCTACGAAAAAGAACTTAAAAAAGGTGATTATTTCTTTATGCCTTATTCCTGCAACGGCAAATTCTCCGTAAAATCTGACAGCAATCTTACCTTAGCATCCTGTATCCCCCCGGAGGTGTAATTGATGATAGATAAACTCCTGAAAGTACCTTTCTGGACAGCTGAAACAAACGGCAGGTTCTTTGAGGCGCTCAATGATTACTTCAACGAGGATAAATGCGAAATCACCGTAAGGGTTGCCACCGAGCTTATGAAACGCGGTGACCACGAGAACATTACCGCCGCCGAAACCATCCTTATATATGCCACACAGCATTACCCACAGGTAAGCGACACACACTACAAGGCAAAGGTTTATTATTGTCTCGGTCAGTTATATGAGCTTTACAAGGAGAATTTCATAAAGGCTTACACCTATTATGAAAAGTACGTTCTGAATAACACCGAAAACGAGGGAAACGACTCCCTTATGCTTAAGGCACTTATTCTCCGCGATGATTTCACCTATTCCGATGAACTTCGTGAGCGTTGGAGTAAAGCAACCGCAGATTTCAATCTCGGTCTGATGAACGACAGAGTGTACGAATATATCGGCGCACTTATCATTGCTCAGCACGACGGCAACACAGAATATGCCGAAAAGCTTACAAAACGTCTCAAAGCCTTGGTAAAGCACGACGAAATGTTCTACCTTGATTTACTATTCAAAAAAGATACAATCCCCGATAGTCTAATCGTACCCAGGAAAGTAATAAGATATATAAAAAACCTTTGACACTCGTCAAAGGTTTTTTAATGCCAAA
This sequence comes from Acutalibacteraceae bacterium, assembly GCA_045643925.1. Classification (GTDB taxonomy): domain Bacteria; phylum Bacillota; class Clostridia; order Oscillospirales; family Acutalibacteraceae; genus DTU089. The sequence continues at coordinate 3,932 of JAZRFZ010000199.1, forward strand.
TTAAGGAAGCCTACGCGTTGATTATAGTGCAAAACATATCACACCGCAGGTATATCGCAAATCCGCCAGGATTTATATCACGCGAGTCACAGACGAGCCTATGGGCGTGCAAAGGTGAGCTAAGTCAAGCAAGTCGCAAAAGCACACCTCATAAAATGAATTTTGTGATTTTTGATGAATTGCGCCGACTTAGTGAATACAGGCGTACAAAGGTACGTCAAGTGAGCTAAGTCAAGCAAGTCGCAAAAATCAGAAAATTCAAAAAAAGACTTGAGCCCTTGCTTTTACATACAGCAAGGGCTCGAGTCTTTGGAAAGAGAAAATGAAATGATTAAGCAATCAAATTGTCTATCTATTATATAACACAACAATGTTGCACTAATTTCACAACTTTGTAAACAAATTGTGAACAAATCATTTTTTTACGTATTCGGGTCGTGTTTTTGCAATTCTTCCAGTTCTCTCAGGCGTTTTGACTGCTCAATATGTTGGTCATATTGTTCCATTCTTTTTTGAGTATATTCTTTTACAAGTCGGTTGAGCGCAAATTTAACATCGGTACAGTTTTTAATACCATATATAGTTATTATCCTGTCAACTGTTTGTATGCGCAAAACACTTGCACTTGAAGTCACTCCTTCAGATTCGGTATTATCCCCAACAAACTCATCTGAGAAAGCACCTTTGATTTCACTGTATCGCAATACAATAGTCGGTTCATTTTTAGTTTTATTTATGTATATAAAATTCTCGTCATATTCAATAATAACCTTCGGCACAGTCAACCTTTGGAAAAAACTATAAACACAAACAGCAAACACAGAAATAGTGAAACAAATCACACCTATCATAAATCTGCGACCCGATCGTCCCAAACTATACGCCTCAATGAACTGAAACAAATCCCTTGCATAAACCAATATCAATATACAAATCGGCACCACGATCGCACTGACATAGAAAATAAGGTTGGAACGTTTTGCAAGTATATTCACAGAATCACCTCTCCAAATAATAATATCAAACTTCAAAATAATATGCAACTTAATAATGACTTTTGACTGAATTTGTGATATAATTGCTATACTATTATATAAAGGAAGATTCCATGGAGATTTTAAAAGTATTACAACAAGAATTCAGCATCAGCGAATTTCACATAAAAAACATCGTTGAGCTTATTGATGATGGCAATACAATCCCGTTCATTGCCCGTTATCGTAAGGAAATGACAGGCTCATGTGACGACCAGAAATTGCGTGAAATCAATGACCGTCTCACATACCTCCGCAATCTTAAAAAGCGTAAGGAGGAGGTTCTCAATTCAATCGAGGAGCAAGGTAAGCTTACCGATGAAATTGCCGAAGCAGTAGCACAGGCAATCACCCTTGCCGAGGTCGAGGATATTTACAGACCCTACAAGCAGAAGCGTAAAACACGCGCATCTGTTGCTAAAGAAAAGGGCTTGGAGCCTTTGGCAGACATTCTTTTCTCATTCCAGCTTAAGGGCGTCGAGCTTACTGATATTGCTGCTGATTATGTAAACGAGGAAAAGGGCGTTAATACCCCCGAAGAGGCTTTGCAGGGTGCATCCGACATTATTGCAGAGCAGGTTTCCGATTCACCTGAAGCACGAAAGGTGCTCAAGGACCTTATAAACAAGCGCGGTGTTGTAAAGTCCGTAGCCAAGGTAGAGGAAGACAGCGTATATCAGATGTACTACGATTACAATGAGCCCGTTGCCAAAATCCCCTCACACCGCATACTTGCAGTAAACCGCGGTGAAAAGGAAAATATCCTCAAGGTTTCCATTCAGGTTGAGGAAGAAACTGCGCTTTCCCTTCTTAATCAGTTATTCATCAAGAACGGCAGCTCATCCACAGATTTCTGCATTGAGGCAGTTAAGGATGCTTATTCACGACTCATCTTCCCATCACTTGAAAACGAAATCCGTAACAATCTTACGGAAAAGGCTAATGAACAGGCTATCAAGATGTTCGGTAGCAACCTTAAACCCCTGCTTATGCAGCCACCCATCAAGGGCAAAACTGTCCTTGCGGTTGACCCTGCTTACAGAACAGGTTGCAAATTAGCAGTCGTTGACGGCAATAGCCGTGTGCTTTTCACAGGTGTTATTTACCCCACTCCCCCACAGTCAAAAATTGCAGAGTCAGAAAAGCGCGTTCTTGAGCTTATAGACAAATTCAAAATCGACTGTATTTCAATCGGTAATGGTACCGCAAGTAAGGAAAGTGAAATTTTCATTGCTGATACAATCAAGAAATCGGCTCGTCCCGTATCATATATGGTAGTCAATGAAGCCGGTGCTTCTGTTTACTCCGCCTCAAAATTGGGTGCCGAGGAATTCCCCGACTTTGACGTATCGGTTCGTTCTGCCGTTTCTATTGCCCGTCGTTTGCAGGACCCGCTTTCAGAGCTTGTTAAAATCGAGCCACGCAGTATAGGTGTTGGTCAGTATCAGCACGATGTCCCCCCTGCTCAGTTGGACGAATCACTGACAGGCGTTGTTGAGGACTGCGTTAATGCGGTTGGTGTTGACCTCAACACAGCATCTGTTTCACTTCTCAAATATATCGCAGGTGTTAACTCCACCATTGCCAAAAACATCGTTGCATTCCGTGAGGAAAATGGCAGCTTTAATGCCCGTACAGAGCTTAAAAAGGTTAAGGGGCTCGGACCCAAAGCGTATCAGCAATGTGCAGGTTTCCTCCGCGTGCCCGACGGCAAAACACCACTTGATAACACAGGTGTTCACCCCGAAAGCTATGATGCCGCCAAAAAGCTTCTTGATATTTTCGGATATTCTCAAAAGGATGTTGCTTCACAGGGTGCCGCAGGTATCGGCGGCAAGGTCAAGGAGTATGGTATTGCAAAGGCTGCCGAGGAATGTGGCGTTGGTGTACCAACCCTTACAGATATTATCGGTGAACTTGAGAAACCCGGCAGAGATATCCGCGACGACTTACCCAAGCCTATGCTTCGCTCCGACATTTTGGATATGAATGACCTTAGGGAAGGTATGGAGCTTACAGGTACAGTCCGTAATGTTATTGACTTTGGTGTTTTCGTTGATATTGGTGTCCACCAGGATGGACTTGTTCACATTTCACAGATTTGTGACCGCTACATCAAACACCCCTCAGAGGTGCTTAAGGTTGGTCAGGTTGTAAAGGTTAAAGTCCTTGGAGTGGAAGCTCAGAAAAAACGAATCTCCCTTACTATGAAGGGTGTTCAGTAATTTTTAAATAGATAGTGACAAACATATTAAGATGTGCTATAATCTATTGGATTTTAAAGAAATGCGAGGTACTTAACAGTGCTTGAATTAAATTATGCGCTTAATCTTATAATGAAAGGTATCGAAGGTACACTTTCTGAACTCGGTTTTCAGGTTGAATACCCCGAGGGAATTCAGAAACCCGAACTGCCTATTGCCACAGTTGGTAACAAATCTGTTATTATGTACCGCGGCGAAAAAGGTCGTGTACGCCTTGAGTTTGAAAACAACAAATTAGGTCTTTTCATTGCCCGTGCTGACGAAAGCGATGCACCCGATGATGATATGCCCCGAATCTCACTTTCACTCCTCGAGCTTGAAACATTTGAGGAGCGTGACCTTAAGTACATTTTCGAGGAATATATCGAAACACTTGAAAAAAACTTTTCAAACAAGAATTCAATGGCGGGTAAAAAATTACCTACACCTGTTTCACGCACACAGGCAAAGAGTGGTGCACTCTCCTATGACGCTAACACTTTAGGAAGCCGCTTTACCACAATTTATCCCGAGCTTCGCGAAGAATACAAATCAAACATCGAAACATACGGTGAGTTCCTTGCCGAGGATTTCTTTGTAAATCACGGCAATGCGATTGTGATTGAAACAATCCGCGAAAATGATAAGGTTAAAATGAGAAAGCTCTTTAACCTTCTGAATGACATTTATGAGGACGGCACAAATGACACACAGAGTCTTGTAGGTGTTACAATCCTTGGTGTATCACTCGCAGAGAATCCTGACCTTGTTGATAACGCTAAGAGTTATTTCAGCGACACAATGAAGGAACCCGTAGGTGAGATTATCAGCTACCTCAGCAAGAGTAAGAGCGCAAGAATGCGACTTGAGAATCCTCCTCTTTACAAGCCCAAAAAGGACAAGAAAAAGGGTATGGTTTCATCAATGCTTGGTATGTAAAATACCGCTAAATAAACATACAAAGCCACCAAGCTTAATGCTTGGTGGCTTTCATAATACTATAATTATACTATATATAATATTGTAACTTTTAGAAAAACAAACACCGTTCGGATAACCCGAACGGTGTTACTATTTAATTACGAACTTGCGATTTCGATTAAATAATTTCTTTTTTCTTTCTTGTGAGAACGAATGCTGCAGTTGATACTACACAAACTGTAGCTGCAAGAGCAACGCCCTTGTCACCAGTCTTTTCAGAACCGCTTGATGAGCCTGCAGCTGTTGTTGAATCATTACCTGCTGCAGAAGTTGTGTTCTCTGCTGTTGAATCATCGCCACCGTCGCCGCCAAAGAGACCTGCAAGGAACTCGATGATTTTGTTGAGGATTTCTTCGAACATGCTGAAGTCGAGACCGATTGATTTAAGGAAATCTGCAAAAGCCTCTGCGATGTTCATATCACCATCAACAAGCTGTTCAACGATATCTGTGATTTCTGCGTTACCGATTACGTTTGCAATAGCATCTGCGAAATCTGCGAATGTAACGCCGTTGCCGTTAAGCATATCTCTGATGAGATCAAGAAGAGCGTTGATATCATCAGCTGTTGTACCCTCACCCTCGGGAGTTGTTCCATCAACAGGAGCATCCTCAGCAGGAGGAGTGTTCTCGGGGTAGTTGAAGTTTACGATGCTGTTATTGAAAAGGATTGTTGATGTTACATCGTTATCAGCGGAAGCATCATCTGTACGGAACTCATCAATGTAAAGGTAAACAGGAGTCTGTGCCTTTGTTGTGTCAAGAACATTGAAGGTTATGTAGAGAAGGTCTCTTGCCTCTGCCTTTGATACGCCTGTGCCTGAAGGAATCCAAGCGAAAGCGTACTGATTGTCAACACCGGCCTTAAGACCTGTTACGCCAACACCGGGGAAGAACTGTGTACCGTCTGCATCAGCCGCGAAACCGGCACTCTTAACCTTAAGGATTGCAGGGTCATACTCAAAGTAGAGGTTAACACCTGTAAGGTTTTCAACGGCGGGTGCTGTAACTACAATAGTGAATGTAGTTGCTGTAACAGCTGCAACACCGTTTGCTGACTTTGAATACTCGCCCTCAATAACCTTGGTAGTGAGAGCAGGACCTGTTGCCGCGGCACCCATCGGTGCAATCATAATGCAGATGAGAAGCGCGGAAAGAAAAATCGCAAGTGCTTTCTTCATTTATATCTTCCTTTTATATGAATTTGGGATAAACCCGTGCTATATGAGTGGGCATAGGTATAGCAACACTTATAGCCTAAAGAGATTATAGTACAATTAAATGCGAATGTCAACACATAATTCGTTTTTTATTATATATATAAATAAAAATATAAACAAAAACCAAAAAATTAAAACACTTATAACTTCAGCAATTCATCAAGAGTCAGATTTTTCACGTCTTTTCCGTTGTAAAAATCGACTGAACCCAACAAACGTGCCTTAATATCATTTCTTTGTTCAAGGGTCATATTTGCATTGTAATTATCCTTTACAACAGGCAAAAACATACCCAATGAGCAGGTTTTATTCAAATTGCAAGGCATCATCTGAATAATTCTGTCAGAAGAAACGCGCTTTATGAATTCGCAGCCTCTGTCGCAAAGCTCACATACACAAGTTTCTTCCGTATAGGGCAACGGCGGGTTTTTAATTGCAGGAGTAACTGAAACAAGCGCACCCGTGGGACATACGCTGACACAAGCACCGCAGGAAATACATTTGCTATCACCTAGCGGTAAATCAAATGCACTAACAGGCACCGTTCCAAATCCTCTGCCAAAAAGACCCAGATTTTCTGTGTGTGAGATTTCCTTGCAAGCCCTGACACATTGACCGCAAAGCATACACTTGTTGTTATCCCTCACAATAAATGGATGACTTCTATCTTTTTGGTATTGTCTGACTTTGCCCTTGAACTGCATTGAAAGGGCATCATATTTCTGCATCAAGGGTAAAAGCTCACAGAAATAAACCGCTGAACAACCACATTCAAGACAGCGCGAAGCCTCTGCCAACGCCTGTTCGGGTGTAAATGTAGATGCAACTTCACGGAAATCATTTCTGCGTTCCTTTGCATCCTCCATAGCCTGCTCATTTCTGGAAACAACAGACACACCCTCCAAAACTGCAGGGTCAAAGGACTTATTTACAGAATATGCAGGTAACTGAGGTGGTACCGAAACACCCTTAAGATAACAATCAATGGAACGTGCTGCATGTTTACCGCCTGCAATGGCTCTGATAGCAATATCAGGACCTTTGTTTATAACATCACCTGCGGCAAAAACGCCTTCGCAGGAGGTCATATATGTTAGCTCATCAACTGCAACAGTTGATTTGCGAGTAAGCTCAAGTGAATCAATATCCTCCCCTACTACCTTCTGTCCGATAGCAGAAATAACAGTATCGCAAGGAATAATTTCTGTGCTTCCCTCAACAGGAACAGGCGTTCTTCTGCCGCTACTGTCAGGCTCACCCAACTCCATATTTTGAACCTTAAGACCTACTGCTTTGCCGTTTTCCACAACAACCTCAAGGGGTGATGCAAGGAAACGGAACTGTACTCCCTCTGCCTTAGCATCACGGATTTCATCGGGTTCTGCAGGCATCTCCGACTCGGTTCTTCTATATATGAGTGTAACACTCTCTGACCCCAATCGTATTGCGGTACGAACAGCGTCTATAGCAGTATTACCGCCACCTACAACACAGACCTTATCACCAAGTGTAAAGGCTTCCCCCTTTGCAGACTTGTAAAGCATATCAATGCCACCAACAACACCCTCTGCATCGTCACCGGGACAGCCAAGCTTTGCAGAACGCCATGCGCCTATAGCCACAAAGACTGCATCATATTCACCCTTAAGTGATTCAACGGTAAAATCTGCACCCAATTTCTTGGAATAACAGAAATTCACACCCATTTTTTCTATACATTCAATTTCTTTATCAATAACATTTTCGGGCAGACGATAGTACGGTATGCCATAACGGAGCATACCACCTGCCTTGGTCTGTGCCTCAAAAACAGTAACTTCATAACCCTCAATAGCAAGGAAATAAGCACAGGAAAGACCTGCAGGACCGGCGCCTACGACAGCAATTTTTTTGCCGTTTGGTGACTTACAAGCAGGTATATAATCTCTGTCATAATCCGCGGCAAAGCGTTTAAGACCACATATTGAAACCGCGCCCTCAAGGTGCTTTCTGCGACAGTGCTCCTCACATGGGTGAGGACATACTCTGCCTATTGATGCAGGAAGAGGGTTATCCTTTTTGATAAGTTCAAGTGCCTCCCCAACTCTGCCATTAGCAATAAGTCCTACATAGCCCTGAACATCCTGATGAGTAGGACACGCCATAAAACAGGGTGCCTTGCAATCCCCACCGTGGTCAGACATTATAAGAGCAAGTGCGGTTCTTCTGCTTTTTTCAAGCTCGGGTGTAGATGTTGTAACCCTCATCCCTTCGCTTACAGTAAGTGAACAAGCGCGCAAGGGCTTACGGCTGCCCTCCAATTCAACAAGACAAAGACCACATCCACCGTAGCTTTCAAGCTCTTTGTTGTGACAAAGGTGAGGTAAATCAACACCACTTTCAAGAATATTGTCCAGAAGGGTTTTGTCAGTATCTGCCAAGTATTCTTTGTTATTTATAAAAATAGTAACCTTGCTCATTACTTAACCCCTCCACTCTTTTTTATAATTGCGCCAAATTTACAGTTATCAAGGCATTGTGAACAACGGATACACTTGTCGCCGTCAATAACATAAGGCATTTTAATCTGTCCGCTGATTGCATTAACGGGACACTTCTTGCTGCAAAGGGAACAACCTTTACACTTCTGTGCATCAATCTCAAATAAAATAAGCGAAGTACACTTTTTCGCAGGACATTCTTTGTCATTTATATGAGCTTCATACTCGTTTCTGAAATATTTTATGGTTGTCAGCACAGGGTTAGGTGCAGAATTACCAAGACCGCAAAGGGCACCTGTTTTGATACTTTCACCCAATTCTACAAGTGTTTCAATATCGCTTTCCTCACCCTCACCATCACATATACGTTTGAGGATTTCAAGCATACGTGTTGTACCGATACGGCAAGGCACACATTTACCACAGCTCTCTTTACTGGTGAAATCCATAAAGAATTTTGCCATATCAACCATACAGGTGTTTTCGTCCATAACAATCATACCGCCGGAGCCCATAATCGCGCCCGTTTTGGCAATATTTTCATAGTCAATGACGGTATCAAGCATATTTTCGGGAATACAACCACCTGACGGACCGCCCATCTGGACAGCCTTTACGTTCAAATCATCCTTTATACCACCGCAAATACCGAAAACGATATCCTTGATAGTAAGACCCATAGGCACTTCAACGAGACCGCCTCGTTTAACCTTACCCGCAAGGGCAAAAACCTTTGTACCCTTACTACCCTCGGTACCCATTGAAGCGAATTTTTCACCGCCGTTTTCAATAATCCAACTGACGTTGGCAAAAGTTTCAACGTTGTTGATGTTGGTGGGTTGCTTTCTGAAACCCTTTTGAGCAGGGAATGGGGGTTTTGTAACAGGCATACCCCTGTTGCCACCAAGAGATGCAAGCAAAGCGGTTTCCTCACCACAAACGAATGCACCCGCACCCATCATAATATAAAAATCGAAGTCAAAGCCACTTCCGAAAATATTTTCACCCAGAATATTACGCTGACGCATTTCATCAATAGCCTTTTGAAGTCTCTTGACTGCCAGGGGATATTCTGCACGTACATAAATAATACCCGTTGCCGCACCAACTGCAACACCTGCAATCATCATACCCTCAAGAACTCTGTGTGGGTCACCCTCAAGAACGGCTCTGTCCATAAATGCACCGGGGTCTCCCTCGTCCGCATTACACACTATATATTTTTCATCGGACTGAGAATTCCTTGCAGACTGCCACTTGATGTGTGTGGGGAAGCCTGCTCCACCTCTGCCCCTGAGACCTGATTTTTTAATCTCCTCGATAATGCCGTCGGCACCTATTTCGAGTGCTTTTCTGAGTGCACTGTAGCCACCTGCATTGATGTAGGAATCAATGCTTTCGGGGTCAATCTTACCGCAACCCGAAAGGACTATACGAGTCTGTCCGTTAAGAAAATGAAGTTCATCGTCATTAAGGCGATTTTCTTTCATAGGAGTACCCTTGACAACACTTTCTGCAAGTGATTTACCACTTTCATAATCAAGTCTGCCATAAAGCACTCTTTCACCGTCATCGGTTATAATCTCGCATACGGGCTCCGCAAAGCAAAGTCCGTTACAGCCAACCTTTTCAACTGCAATATCTGTGCCGCCAAGGACTTCGCATAAGCCCTTAAGCACATTATCCGCACCCGATGCAATACCACAGGAGCCGTACCCTAAAAGAACCCTCATACCTGCTCCTCCTTACGAATGGTATCAATAATTGATTGCACCTTGTCGGGTGTAAGCTTGCCATAAGCCTTGTCATTTATCATCATAGCAGGTGCAATACTGCAACAACCGAGACAGGCAACCTCTTCCCAGGAGAAAAGTCCGTCAGAGGTAACGTCACCCTCCTCGATGCCAAGAACACGTTTCACCGTGTCACCGATACGCTCCGCACCGTTAACGTGACATGCTGTTCCCATACACACCATTATCCTGTACTTTCCCACAGGCTTGAGACGGAACCCTGCATAGAAGGATGCTACACCCATAATACGACTTGAGGGTATACCTGTTTTTTCCGTAATATATTCAACTGCATTCTGCGAGATATAGCCATCGATAGCCTGAACATCCTGCAAAACCGCAATAAGACTTTCCTCAGGATTATTGTATTTTTCAAGAATAATATCTATTTTATTATTCAGATTCTCTGCCATAAAGGCGCCTTCTTTCATATAACATATCACTTTAATTTTACAACAGAGAAAAAAGAGTTTCAATAGTAAATTACACTAAAAACTAATTATTTTGACAGTATTTCTTATCACCACTTTACTTTTTCAGACATTCATTATAAAATGATATCGGGTGATAATATGAAAGAATATGAAATATATCTTTTTGACTTTGACGGCACTCTTTGTGACACCACCGAGGGTATTTTCAACTCCGTTATTTATTCACTTGATTGCTACGGAATCAAGGAAGCAGATATGGAAAAACTCCGTTTTTTCGTAGGCCCTCCCCTCTTTGAAAGCTACAAAAAGCTTTATAACGTAAGCGACGAAGATGCAAAGTGGCTTATTGAAAAATACCGTGAGCGTTACAGAGCAAAGGCAGCAGAGGAATCCACACTTTATGAGGGCGTAAAAGAGCTGCTTTCAGAACTGAAAAAACGCGGCAAAAAAATTGCAGTAGCATCATCAAAGCCCTTGCAATTTGTGGAAGAAATATCAAAATACCACGACATCTACAAATACTATGACTTCGTTTCTGCTGAAAGCTTCAGCAACAATCACTCAAGCAAGGAAGATTTAATAAACGCTTGTCTTGATTTCTTTGGCAACCCCGATAAATCAACTGTTATTATGACAGGTGACAGATTTTACGACATCGATGGTGCGAATGCCGTCGGTATTGACAGCGCCGGTGCAGTTTTCGGCTTCGGCACAGTTGAGGAATTGACAAATGCAGGTGCAACACACATCTTAAACAAACCCAAAGATTTGTTGCCATAAAAAACAAAGACCTTGAGAACTTTGATTTCTCAAGGTCTTTTAATTATTCCGCTACACTTTCACCTGTTGCATAATCAATCACAACACCTGGTTGAACATTAAAGCAAAAAACATTGAAGCAGATGCCGTCACCCTCATCCTCCACAGAGTAAGCCTCTATCTGCACGCCTTTGGCAACAAGGTCGTCACCCTCAAAAATCGGTGTTGCTCTGTACATGACGTGGTTGCCTGTTTCATCAATATAATCGTCAACCATATTTTCAAATGGCAACATACCATCCACATTCATATAGCGTGTACCTGTAATAAGATTACGCTTATTTGCATTCTCACCCGAAAGCTGAAAACCAATCAAATGACAACGGTTATAAAGGTACTTACCATCAACACAGTCGTATTTTACCGTATGCCATCCCGAGGGCTTGACCGAGCCTATTGCACCGCGTTCCTCAGTGGGCATTGTTTCCTTCCCAAGACAGGCAAAGGCTACTGTACATCTGCCGTATCTATCCAATGGCTCGTATATTTCAAAATACTTATCTGTAATTTCATCCGCTGTAAACTCCGGCTCATTTCCGTTAACTGCAACATAAGGTTTACCATCATATTTTGGCAAATTTCCATGAAGATTGCTCACTCCTGCGCTTTCGGTGGTTTCTTCACTCACAGCTTCACTTTCGCCTATATCACTTTGGGGTTCTTCTGTAAAATCCTCAACAAAACCTTCTGTTTCAGTGGTGATGACGACTTCACTATTTTGTAAAGTTGTATCTAAGGATGTATTGTCACCTGAACTGAAACTACCAATAATCGCAAGAACAATTACTGCAACAACCGCAACAATAAAGGATTTTTTGTTATTTTTCTTCTTTCTACGCGCCATTTTTATTATCCTTTCACAAATATTTGCTTAGTAATCACAGGGTGCGAATTGCCCTCAAAATCATTCTCACCTTCAAGAGAGAACAATGAAAAATCCAGATTGCAATTAAAATCCGAGGGATAAACTCTGTTCCATTTATACACCACAATTTTTTCGATATTACTACTAAACGATGTCAAATCAACATTTTCGCAAAAAAACCATTGACCGTTACCGATGGCAGAAGCATCTTCGCAAAGTGTTACTCCGTCGCAATAATCCGCCATCAGCTTTTCTGAGAAAGATGTTATGTGCAACTTCTCACCCTGCAAATCCTTAAATACATCCGCAAGCAGGGCTTTGTCACGACTCTGCCGTCTATTATTGAATAGCATACCATTATTATCATCAAGGCAAATAATTACATTCATTTCAAAACCACCTTTGTGATATTATACCACACAATATAAAAAAGGGAAACAGTTTATTCTGTTTCCCTTATCATCATATTTTATTATAAAGCTCAGGAAAAATCTCAAGGCTACGCTTAAGAATCCCATTCATATAGGCTATACCCACACCGTAATTCACAATGGGTACACCTTGTTCAACAGCAAGTCTTATGCGATTTTTCATTTCCTTTTCATTAAGCATACAGCCACCGCAGTGCACAACAAGGTCGTATGTACTCAAATCATCGGGAAATTCACCGCCCGAAGTAAATTGGAATTCGGGCTCCGACTTTGTAAAGCCCTTAATCCAACCGGGGATTTTCACTGTGCCTATGTCATTACATTGACGGTGATGAGTACAACCCTCGCTTACGAGAATTTTACTACCGTCGGTAATATTTTTGAGTGCGACTGCACCATCAACGAGGGTATTCAAGTCACCTTTATAACGTGCCATAAGAATAGAAAATGATGTAAGCTTCACGTCATCGGGCACTATTTTCGACACTTGCCCGAAAACCTGTGAATCTGTTATTACCAAATCGGGATTTCGGGAAAGGGATTTCAAGGTCATTGCCAACTGCTCAACCTGACACACAATGGCGGTACACTTAAAGTCCAGAAGCTCCCTCAGAGTCATCTGCTGAGGCAGAATAAGTCTGCCCTTGGGCGCAGATTCATCGATGGGTGTAACAAGCACAACAATACTGTCCTCATTAAGCAAATCACCAACAATGTATCGTGGTTTTGATTTACTCTTGGCAAGACTACCGATTTTTTCCTTCAATTCAAATACATTGGTATTATTTGTTGCACTCACGTATATTTCATTTTCATTGGAAACCGGTAATTCACTTAGCAAATCGCACTTATTATATGCTACGATGAAGGGAATTTCTCTCTTCTTGAACTTGTCAAGCAAGTCCCTATCGTAGTCTGTTAGACCTTTAGTGCAATCTGCCACAAGTATGGCAACGTCGGTTTTCCCCAATATTTCACGGGTTTTCTTAACTCGCAACTCACCGAGACCGCCCGCATCGTCAATACCGGGCGTGTCAATAATCACCACAGGGCCAATGGGTAAAAGCTCCATAGCCTTTTTCACAGGGTCGGTTGTTGTGCCTTTAACATCAGAAACAACTGCCAACTGTTGACCTGTGACCGCGTTCACAAGGCTTGATTTACCTGCATTTCTGAGACCGAAAAAGCCGATATGAACACGCTCACCTGATGCAACTTCATTTATACTCATATTAAAATCCTTCCTTAAAAACGGAAATCACGTCCGTTGGAGTTCTTAATATCCTCAATATTTTTTTCGGCAATATCCCTTACCTTTTGTGTAGGGATTTTTTTCAACTCCTCGGTTATAACCTTGTATGCTAACGCCTTTGTTTCAGGGGTAGCATAGTCCTCCATATATTCCGTCAGTGTCATAAGAGCATTGGGATGACAACAGTTAAGTATCTGACCGCTTTTGCAAAGGCTCATAAATCTGTCACCTGTTCTGCCCTCGCGGTAACAAGCGGTGCAGAATGACGGAATATGACCGTTCTCCATAAGCCAACGAACCACCTCATCAAGTGTGCGCTGGTCTGAAACATCAAACTGTTCAGAGTCGTGTGGACGCTCTTCCTCAGTATAGCCGCCAACAGATGTACGAGATGCACCGCTTATCTGTGAAATACCAAGATGAAGCACTTCTCCACGAACCTTTTCGCTTTCACGGGTGGAGATAATCATACCTGTATAGGGCACAGCGATGCGGATACACGCAATAATTTTCTTGAACATATCATCACTTATGCCGTTATCAAATGTATCGGGGTCGATATCGTCTGCCCTCTTAAGTCGGGGAACGCTTATGGTGTGAGGACCAACTCCGTGAACTGCCTCAAGGTGTTCCGCGTGCATAAGCAAACCAACGAACTCGTACATATACAGCTCAAGCCCGAAAAGAACACCTAAACCGACATCGTCGATACCGCCCTCCATTGCTCTGTCCATAGCCTCGGTGTGATAGTCGTAGTCGTGCTTGGGACCCGTGGGATGAAGCTTAAGGTAGCTATCCTTGTGATATGTTTCCTGGAAAAGGATATATGTGCCGATACCCGCATCCTTAAGCTTGCGATAATTTTCAACGGTGGTTGCCGCAATATTTACGTTCACACGTCGGATTGCACCGTTTTTGTGATTTACACTGTAAATAGTCTTAATACAATCAAGAATATATTCAATAGGATTATTCTTAGGGTCCTCACCTGCTTCAATGGCAAGGCGCTTGTGACCCATATCCTGCAAAGCAATAACCTCGTTTTTAACCTCTTCCTGAGTAAGCTTTTTACGGGCAATATGCTTATTTTTCAGGTGATACGGACAGTAAACACATCCATTCACACAGTAGTTTGAAAGATAAAGGGGTGCAAACATTACGATTCGGTTGCCGTAGAATTTCTGCTTGATGTCGTTTGCAAGTGCATACATTTCCGCGATTTTTTCGGGGATGTCACAGGCAAGTAAAACTGCTGCATCTCGGTGTGTAAGACCTGTACATTGATAACCGTTACCTACCTTAATAGGTTTAGCCTTTTCAAGAATACTGTCAATAAGTTCAATATTGTTCTTATTTTCCTCTGCATATTTTATTGTATCAAGGATTTCATCATGGTTGATAAATTCCTCTGCCTTTAATGATTTCGGGTTATAATTTGCCATAATATTACTCCTCTCTTGGGGTCAGATTATTCTTCCCCGTCAGAAACTTATTTTCTATATAATCGCCACGGTCACACACGACCTTGTAGCCGATTTTTGCCATTTTTTCTTTTAATTCTTCTATATGCTGTGCACTTTCCGCACCTGTACTTATTTTGTTGTCATACAGCGCGTATTTACTGCGAACACTACTTGGTGAAAGGTTAGGCATCACAACATTTGCACCTGACATTATACCTTTTTCTCTGCCGTCATTTTCCGCTGTACCGAGAGCCGTTGTAGCAGGTAACAGCACACCGGGCAAAACAATCCGGACAACACTTAAAAGGAAGCAGGTTAATTCTGCACTACCCTTGGGACAATCCCTGAACTGCGTGTCCTTATGGGGAATAAACGGACCGATACCGCACATCTGGGGTTTGAATTCCTCAACAAACTTCAAATCCTCTGCAATATGACGGGCGGTCTGATAAGGCGCACCCACCATAAAGCCACAGCCTGTCTGAAAACCAATATCTCTTAAATCCTTAAGGCATTGAAGTCTTGTTTCAATACTCAGATTTCCGGGATGAAGCTTACCGTAAAGTTCACTATTTACCGCCTCGTGACGAAGAAGATATCTGTCCGCACCTGCATCGAAAAGCCTTTGATAGCTTTCGCGGCTACGCTCACCCAATGACAAGGTAACCGCACAGTCGGGATAAAGTGATTTCACCCTCTCTACAATGTCGCATATAACATCATCGGTGAAATATCCGTCCTCACCGCCCTGCATAACGAAGGTGCGAAATCCGAGCTCATAACCCGCTTTACAACATTCGAGTATTTCGTCGGAGGTCAGTCTGTACCGCTGACAGTTGTCATTACCACCACGGATACCGCAATAGTAACAGTTGTTTTTGCATATATTACTGACTTCAACAAGTCCTCTTATATACACCTTATTGCCGTAAACCTCTTTACGAATTTTATCTGCCTCGCACCGCAGACACTCTTGCAGTTCGGGCGTCCTGTTCTCAATGAGCGCCTCATATTCCTCCACGCTGAGGGAACGCTCACGTAGCAATTTATCAACAATTCTTTTCAAATCAATCATCACTCACAACATTTGAATAGGCAGTTTTTGCGCTTATACCATCAATGTTACCGATTTTACCGCTGAGTGCGGAAATCACATCCTGAGGAGCATCAAAAGCAACACTGATAATATTTATTCCTTTGCTCCTGTAAGGAATACCCATTCTGCCAATAATATATTCACCATAATTATGCAGAAGACTGTTAAGCTCCTGCACGGAATTTTCATTTTCAACAATTATGCTGATAACACCAACACGTGTAGTCAAAATACCGCCTCCACTTAGGGTGAAATGAATTATCCGAACCTTGTTTTCTACAGGCGGATTTCCGTTCATCCTGCGTTAAAATACTCGCCAATCCGTCAGGATTAGCTGCGTTTTTGCCTTGGCTGACCAAAAATCCGCACTGTATAAAATCTTCGACCTAAAAGCGAAAGATTTTTATTGGATTTTTGGTGTTGAGGGCGAAGATAGGCTGGCGCCTTTCAAGACCGAAACGCCGAAAAGACTTGAAAATACTCACTTTTAGGCAGGTTCGGATAACCCATTTCACCCTAACAAAAATGCCGTACCCTGACGGCACGGCACAATAAACCCGCAAAAATGCAGGTAACAAGTCATTATTTGCCGCACCTTTCAATCAGAAAACATCTTTATGTCAGGTACAACTTTATTATACACTAAAATAACAAAACAGGCAATGTATATTTAAAAAATCAATGCAAAAAATATTCACATACAAACGAAAGGATATGTGAATATTGGATAACAAGCAATATAAAGAATTAGTCCATACAGTAACACCCAAATCACCCATACT
>JAZRFZ010000200.1:0-3156 GCA_045643925.1 Acutalibacteraceae bacterium
TTGTAGCAAACACGTACCTTGCCCTCGTCACCGCGGACAGTTTCTGCGCTACCCTTTGCACAAGCAAAGCGGTACCAGTTACCGTGACCGCCGAATTTTGCCCAGCCTGTAATTCTTGCAACGGCACCACGGCTCATTGTACAGAGCATAATTGATGCAACGTCCTTAACAGGCTCACCCTCACGCTCCTGACGCATACCGTCAGTATAGATGCTACGTGCATTAACAGAAACAGGGATATCATTTGTAACTCTCATAAGGGGCGCAAATGAGTGGCTGAGGTAGAAGCCTGATGGCATAAGTGCGCGCCAGTGTGTTGTGGTGGGTGTGTAGTGAACATACTCCTCGTGGCTCATGGGGTGAACGTACTCACCTTCGCAGTAAAGAGCTTCACCAAGAATACCGCTCTGATATATTTCTGTAAGCTTGCTTGTAACTGCAAAGTAAGCGTAGTTTTCTGCAAGCATATAGATTGCACCGCTCTTTTCACTTGCACGGCAAATCTGTACACACTCTGCCATTGTAACGGCAGGCATTGTTTCGCTGAGCACGTGGATTCCCTTTTCAAGGGCAATTACAGCATATTTTGCGTGCTGATGGAAGAAGTTTGTGAGAACAACTGCATCAAGACCGCTGTTGATGAATTCATCGAAATCTGTGTAGAATTTTGTTTCATCACAGCAATATTTTTTGATGTTTTCATAGGTGCTCTCGTCATAGTCACAAACTGCACTTATGTAGCATTTCTCAGTAAGTGTGAGACCCTGTGCGATACCGCAGCCTCGTCTTGCACCGAATATGCCTACCTTTAATTTTTTATCCATTATCAAATTCCTCCTTGGAAATGATTTTCAGTTATATAATTGTGTAAAGTGTGTCTGCCTGAGTTTCAAAGGAAATTGTGTTGCCATTTTGCTCAAAGGGGATTTCCTTGTTGTCGGAAGCCCTTACAACAGATTTTATGCCGTCACACTGTACTGTGCAGAGCCTACCCATAAGGCTTTTGATTTTAATCGAGGAAACTTTCTCATTCTTAAGCTCTGCCGAAACGAGAAATGCACCGTCTGCGCGAAGATTTTCGAATGATGCAGAGGATTTTTTGTCCCAACAGGGGAAAAGCCTTATTATACCCTCGTGGCTTTGCATCAACATCTCATTGATAGTTGCAGGAACGGTTGTCAGGTGCTCAATACCACCACCGTGGTGACGGAAAAGCCTGTTGGAAAGACCGAATTCCTTGATATTCTGGTGAATGCCGTCTATAAGGAAATGGGGGTCAACACCGATTCGTGCACCTGCAGGGAGATATGAGTTTGAGCCGTTGTCATCAAGTCGTCTGTCATTGATGAAGTATGTATTCCTTGCAATTTTAAGGAGCTTTTCACCCGAATCAAAACCAATCTGTGATGCGGGGTAAATGTGCTGAAGACCGACTGTGTTGTCATCTCGCCAGCGGATGCCGAAGTCTGAATATCTGAAGCATTTTTTACCTTTTTTGATAAAGGTGGGGAAATCGCTGAGATTTTCAATGATGTCTTCCCACAGAGCATATTTTTCGGAGTTGAGCCCAAGCTCCTTTGCCATATCATAAACACCGTCAAATAACAGCTTTACAAGGCCCAGGGAGTTTATGGCGTTTACCGTGTTTATCTGCCCTATGTGGGTGAGGTGATTGAATTTTTCACCGCGGTAATAGGGGATTTCGTGGGCGGCGTCACCCTTAAGGATGTATCTGCCCTTTTTCTTTACAAGATAATCCTCCCAGAAAGCCGCAGTATTAAAAATAAAGTCGTAATAATTCTCGAGGGCATAGTCCTTGTCGTAGGTGGAGAACCAATGCATTATGGGAATTAAACAAGCATAAGCTGCGTGGCTCTTCTGCCCAAGGAAAAGTATGCCGTGCTCCTTGCAATCGGCCTGAGAGTAAACGTCAAGAGCCTTTGGACCGAAGCTGACAGGGAAGGCGTAGCCACCGCAACCGAACATCTTTGCCATTCGTTTTGCTTCATCCTTCATATCGTTGACAGGTGCCATATAGCCATGGAAAAGCTCGGGATGATTGGCAGAGAAAATACAGTAGTAGGGCGCTTCGTAGTTGTAGTTCATATGATAATCTCCTGCCCAGGGGAAGAAATCATCTGTTACGAAGTTGCCAAAAAGTCCGGGTGGGAATTGTGGGTTACCCATACACCCTGCCAGGTGATAAAGGCTTGAATTGTAAAAGCTTTCAATCACCTTGTCTTCAAGAGTTACCTTGGATGCGGAGAAAAATTTCTCCCATTTTTCGTGTGTTGCGGCTTTATCCTTGTCATAATCACAGCTTGAAACCATACGGAAGGCTTCATTTATGTATTCTTCATTGTCAAAGTTTGTCACAACGGAAAAGAGGTAACGGGTAGTTTTGAAGCCGTCTGCATTTTCTGTGGAAAGCTCTCTCAGGCAGACTGCAACGGCAGTCTCCTGGGTTACCTTTTCACCGCAGAATTTTCGTGTACGGCACTTGATACCGTCTTTTTCGAAGGAAGAATTTTCCGATTCGCAGGTGTCAGGGACTTCAATGTCCGCAACGGGAGTGTCGGCACCTTCGGGAGCCTTGATTTCAAAGTAAACAAGGTTCTCGGGAGCAACGAAAAACTCCATCTCCATATTGCCGAACGTACACTCTAAAAGCCCCTTGTCAAAGTATTGCTTGATGTTATATTTTGACAAATCAACGTTTTTTATCCGCAGGTCACCGACGGTCTTGATACCGCCGTCCTTGTGAGCACCGGGAGTGAATTTCCAAAAATCGCACTTGGAGATGTGAATAACAAGGTCATTCTCGTCATTGTCAAAGACAACGCCAAGGTCACCGTTACCGCACATTGCACCTGCAGGGATTTTATAAAGCACCTTGCCGTCAACTATGTTCACGGGTGGTGCAGTTATTTCATTAAAATAAGTATTCATTATACATCACCAACTAATAAACATTATAATTGTTTTTTCATCATAGTCAAGGGAATTTAGCGATATATGGCGGTCATTTTATTTGACAAACCTTTTACTGACGGTTATACTTGAATTATAAATATTCTTCAGTAAAGGAGAAATAATAATGAGCTACGATGGTTATAAATGGTATGTTGGTGTACCTCATAGTCACACAGTTGCATC
>JAZRFZ010000201.1:0-2964 GCA_045643925.1 Acutalibacteraceae bacterium
ATTGTAATCCGTGATGATCAGATTCTTCTGTCATACGAAAGCAACAAGGACGTTTTTATGAGTCCCGGTGGCGGATTGGAAAATGGTGAAACACCTGAGGAATGTTGTGTCCGTGAAATCAAGGAAGAAACAGGCTACACCACGCGAATAGTTTCTCCGATTGTCACCATTGACGAATATTTTGACGACACCCTCTTTACTGCAAATTACTTCTTGTGTGAGGTTGTGGGGAAGGGTGAAAGCTCTCTCACTCCCACAGAAATCGACCATGGAATGGTACCTCGTTGGATAAATCTCCACGAGGCTGTAGAGGTTTTTTCAAAATACCCTGAGAAAACTCCTGACCATCATAGCCTATATCTGCGCGAGTACACTATACTTACAAAATATATCTTAAAAACAGATTAAAATTTATTGCTCTATTAAATAAAAAGTGATAAAATCATTTTATAATTTATCCCTTAAAAGGAGAAGGTTTTATGATAACAAAAGCAGAATGGAAGGGTATCCGTGGCTCACAGCCCACACCCGACCAGATTATGATTTCAATAAAAGGTGATGCCGCCCACGCTATGGCCATAAGATGGCGTACCGATACCTCTGTAAACGAGGGTTACGCCCTTTACAGGGAAAAGGGCACCGAGGAATGGCTCAAAACAGTTGCAGAAAAGCACTTTTTTGCTACCGATATGGACGAAAGCCACTTCCATTTCGCGCACCTTACAGGTCTTAAGGCAGGTACATACTATGAATACACCTGTGGTGATGATGTTAACCGCAGTGAAGTTTATACCTTTAAAACTGCTGTTGAAAATTGCACCAAGTATTCTTTCCTTTGCGTTTCTGATGTACAGGCAGGTGACGCAGAGCCCCCTGCAGATTATTCATCACTTAACGAGGTGCTCAAAAAGGTTCTCAAAGAACACCCTGAGTGTGACTTTATTCTTACAGCAGGAGATAACACAAACTGCGGTCAGACCGACATTCAGTGGACAGGTCTTTTTGAGGGTCTTAAGGGTGTAGCTGAATCAACTCCCGTTATGTTCTGTATGGGCAACCACGACGATATGGGATTTTCAAGCTACTTCACCAAAGAAGATAAATATTATTCAGAATATGCCGAATATTTCACCCATCAGTTATGGGGCTCATATGAGCACAACGGCCCCCAGGACAGACCCATTGCCAACCACTCATTTGACTATGGTAACACACGCTTTTGTATGATTGGTACAAGCGGCTATGAGGAAATGAATCAGTGGCTCCTTGATATGAGCCAATGTGACAAAACCTGGAAATTCGCTACACACCACTTCCCTGTATGCTATGCAGGTCCTTGTATTGAAAATGATGATACATACCCCGCACTTCGTGACGGTATGGATAAATACGACATTGTTTTCTCAGGTCACGAGCACAGCTACGCTAGGTCATATCCCCGCCGCGGTGAGGGTCTTTTTGACAAGCCATCAGAGGGTACAGTTCACTACAACCTTGGATCATCCAACAGAAATCCTCCCGGTACAAGGGTTGTGCCCAAGGTGTGGAATGCAAAGACCTATGCCCACGAAGAGAATTTGTCAATGTTCTCAATCGTCAATGTTGACGGTAACAAGTGCACACTCACCGCCTACGTTGAGGATGGCAGAACAGTTGACTACTGTGTTATCGATAAGGACACCGACTCCATCTTTCCCCCTGACCCCGCACCTGTATATAACAGACCCCGCCTTAAGTTCAAGGGCTATGACCTCGGTATGTGCGTACGTGAAACACTGCCGAAGAATATAAACGGTGTATGGTACATCCCCATCGGTCAGCTTATAAACTTTGTTGGCGGTGACGTTGAAAGAACGCCCGGTAAAATCAAAATCGGTATTTACGGCAAAACATCAGAATTTACCGAAAATTCCGCTACCGTTATCACACAGGACGGCGAGTATGAAATGGAAGCGCCTTGCCTTCGACTTGAAATGGGTCAGCTCTTTGCTCCTGTTGACGGATTCTGTAAGAACTTAAGAATGACCGGCTACTACTACGCTCACAACAACTTTATTACAATAGAGTCCAACACAGAGCATATCCCCGTACCTCATCAGCCATAAGGAGTTGTTATTATGAAGTTATCAAGCCAGACAGAATATATATCTGCACGTTGCGACGATTTTACCGCGGTCAAAATGGTTTGCGAGGCAGGCTTTGATGCAGTTGACTACTCAATGTTTGCCATGCAGGATGCAGACAACATTCTTAACACATCATCATATAAAAGCCACGTGCTTGAATTAAAAAAGCTTGCCGAAAGCTACGGCAAGCACTTTAACCAGGCACACGCACCCTTCCCCACAATCCGCGTGGGCGAGGATGAATACAACAAGGTTATCCGCGAGAAAATCAAGCGTTCAATCGAAATCGCAGGTATTTTAGAGGTTGAAAATATTGTTGTTCACCCTGTTTTCTTCGAGGAAAACAAGAAAGAAAAAAATATCGAAATGTACCTTTCATACCTTGAGGATGCTAAGAATGCAGGTGTTAAAATTGCCCTTGAAAATATGTTTGGCAAAAAAGACCCTGTTACAGGAAGGCAAACACCAAACGTGTGCAGTCTTGGCGAGGAATTTGCAGAGTTTTATGATGCACTCCCTGCAGAATATTTCTCTTGCTGTGTTGATATTGGTCACTGTGCCCTTGTTGGTTCAACACCCCAGGATATACTCAGAACAATGGGTGACAGAGTAGCTTGTCTTCATGTTCACGACAACGATACATACGATGACTGGCATTTTCCGCCCTTCCTTCTTGACCTTGACTGGACAGAGATTGCGAAGGCTCTTGCAGACATAAACTATCAGGGATACATCACCCTTGAGAGTGACAATATCCTTGCAGATATACCCACAGACCTGTACCCCGCAATGCTCAACTATATGTACCTTGCGGCTAAAAAGGTTGGAGATATGGTAG
>JAZRFZ010000202.1:0-15767 GCA_045643925.1 Acutalibacteraceae bacterium
CCTTATATCTCACCTTGCATCACTTACAGGCGTTATTGTTAATGCAGCAAATACTTATGACCCTGCCAAGATTACTCACTATGCAACTGACCTTGCAACAAAGTTCCACCGTTTCTACAACGCTCAGCGTGTTATGGTGGATGATGAGTCACTTATGCAGGCAAGAATCTTCCTTTGTGTTTGTGTTCGCGACACAATGAGAAACGTTCTTTCAATGCTTAAAATTAACGCTCCTGAGAGCATGTAAAAATTTTAAGACCCTGTTGATTCGAGAATCAACAGGGTCTTTTTTTATTCTGATAAGCTGATTATGTAGTTGTTGCCGTAAAAGCTAACTTTTACACTTGTATCTGTGCTTTCAAGAACTCCGCCGGGCAAATTGAATACACAATAGTTATATGTTTTTGTTGCCAAAGGAGCAATATCACCGTCAACGTCATCCTTTTCAATGCAGTAATACTTTATAACTGCATTCGTATCATCGTAAACGATATCTCCCACAAGAACGGTTATGGGGTCTGTAAACAATGAAATTTCCTTGTTGCCCTTATTGGTAACTGAAAACTTCAGGAAAAGTGTTGTTTCGCCCTGAGCATTGGGAGCAGTAGCTGTTTCATTACCTTCAAATGTAGAAAAATCTGCACTTTCTACGAAACGGGCATCCGTAATCTGAAGGGTGAAATCCTCGTTATCTATAACGTCATTAACGGTATAGTATTCCGTGGCACCACCAACCTTACCGCCTGTCATCATATTTATGTAAGGCAATATGTATTGTCTGCCTAAAACCAATGCCGCAACAAGAAGAATCAAAAGGAAAATCTTTCCACCTTTTTTCTTTTTTGGCTTCTTTTCCTCAACAACAGGGGGAGGTGTAGGTTCAACTGGTTTTTCATCAACAACCTCAGGAATTACCTTTGCAGGCTCTGCCTCCTCTGTACCTTCAGCACCAACCTGATATCCGCACTTAACGCAGAAAACGGCGTCATCGGGAAGTTCCTTGCCACACTTCATACAAAACATAAAATCACTCCACAAAACAAATTGCACTTTTTAAATGCATTTTTATGATATCACACCTATAAAACAAAGTCAATGTACCGAATTTAGTGTATAAAGCCATTGATACAATGAGTTTACATACAATTTTCATCAAGAAAAATCGGGTTCGTCCAGGCTCTTCTGCCCTCAAAATCTTCAACGTAAATGCGGATGTATTTGTAGTCATCCTTAAGGTCATAAACCGCCTCGGTAACGGGTTCACCCTTCGAAACCACCTTACGGCTTGGCTTCATATCACAACAGAAAACCACTTCCTTACAACCGCTACATTCTACGTGAGCAAAGCCATCGTCATCCACATAAAAATCCTTAATCTCAGGTCCGCAGGAGGAGTAAAATTCACCGTTCTTAAGGGCAGAAAGTATTGATTTCACATTATTTTCAGCATTAACCATAACCCAACCCTTGCAATGCTGATACATTGGGTGTCCGTCGTCTGTGGCAACGGCATATATAAGCTGACCCTGACCTAAAATCTCGTCCCAATACATACCATTATCGGTATCCATATTGCACTCAATGGCACATCCGCTGTTCCAGATTTCCATTGCAAAGTTGCCCTTTAATTTGTCAAAATATCGGGTGGGAGTTGAGCTCCACTGGGGGTGACAGTATATTGTAAGGTTGTTTTTGGCGTGGGCTTCGTCAAGAAAAGCCTGAAACTCCTCTTGGGTATTATACTCACATCGCGGTAATTCCTCACCGTGCTTGTAGCCGTTTGTTTCATCATCGGGTCCAATGCACACCTGGTGGAAGCATCTGAAGCCTTTGCCTTTTTCAAAAGTTCTGTCATATTCCGTGCCGGGGATAATCGTTATGTCAACGTCCTCGGCATAATTTTTATGATTATATATTCTGTGGTCAGTAAGTGCGAGGAAATCATATCCGTTCTCCTTATGCAGACGGATAACCTCCTCGGGAGTGCCGTCGCCATCGGAAATTGTAGTGTGACAGTGAAGACCACCCTTAAGCATCTTATTACCTGTTTTCAAAAAAGCCTGTTGTCTTTTCATAAAATCCACCTCTCATTTATTAAATAAATCGAGAACAACATCCCAATATACCTGACCTCGTGTAACGAACCAATAAAGGGTAACTATGAATCCCTCGAGCAAAATAAGACACAAGGTTGTTTTTATACCCTCCGCAGCTTTGCGGTTGCGATTTTTTCTTTTCTTCCGCTTTGTGATTTTATCGGGGTGCACCTCACTGATACCATCGGCAAGGTTTCCGAGATCAACCTTTTCCACTTCGCCTTTGTTTATCATAAGCACCCCTCCAATCATCATTTTATTTATTGTAACATAAAACGACAGAATTGTACACAATTCTGTCGTTCACTTCATTTATCACTTATTGTCAATGTATCTGCAAGCGGCAAGGGCTGCTACTGCTCCGTCTGCGGAAGCAGTTGTTATCTGACGGATAGATTTCTGTCGGCAATCACCTGCAACGAAGATACCCTGTGTTTTTGTTGTACAGCTTTCGTCAGAGTCAAAGTAGCCGTTACTATCGAGGGCAGCACTTTCACTGAATGCAGAGTTCTTGGGTTCAAGACCGATAGCCACAAAAAGTCCGTCAAGGGTAAGCTCTTTGTCACCTGATACAGTATTGAGAACAACGCCTGTCAACTCGCTCTCACCTACAAGCTCCTTAACTGTAACCTCTGTAAGAAGTTCAACGTTATCCTTCTGTGAAAGGATTTCAAGAAGCTTCTTTTCACCTGTGAAGTAAGGGAGGTTCTGTAAAACATAAACCTTTTCGCAAAGGTCTGACAGGAGCACAGCCTCTTGCAATGCAGAGTTACCGCCACCTACAACACCTGTTACCTTGTCCTTATAGAAAGCACCGTCACAAACAGCACAATATGAAATGCCGTTACCAACGAGTGCATTTTCATTTGCAAGACCTAACTGACGGTGGTGAACACCAACGGCAATGATAACTGCCTGTGCTTCAAACACCTTGTTATCTGCGAAAACAAGCTTACGGTTACCTTCGTCAACGATACCTGTAACCTTTTCCATTTCAACATCGGCACCCATACTGAGCACCTGGTCAAGAAGCTTGTCAGCAAATTCATTTCCGCTCATTTCAGGTATGCCGGGATAGTTTTCAATCTTGGGTGAGAATGTAACCTGACCACCAAAGGTTGACTGTTCAATAACAAGAACACTCTTGGATGCTCTGAGTGCATAAAGTGCGGCAGTAAGTCCTGCAGGACCTGCACCTACAACTATAATATCATACATTTTTATTCACTCCGTTCGGAAGAATTTTAAATTCAAAATTTTAAACTATAAATTTCGGAACGCTACGCGTTGAATTATAATCGGCACCAAGTGCCCCTCAATTTTTCATTCTGAATTTTGCATTTTAAATTTCAAAAATACCGTCTTTGCAGACGGTATTTTTGTGATTATTAAAGGCTTTCAACAAAAGCTTTTACTGCAGGAAGGTCTGCAATTTTCTCAAACTCGTCGCCGCGCTGGATAACAAGTGTGGGAGCCTGTTTGAGTTCAAGCTGAGTTGCGAAATCTCTGTTGTCCTCAACAAAGAGCTTTTCATAAGCAACGCCCTTCTTGTCAAGGAGCTGAGCAGCTATCTTGCACTTGGGACAGGTCTTTGTTGCGAAGAGAAGGAATTTTGCATCAGCATCAACTGCAACGGGTGCTTTTTCCTCTGCGCAGCAAGCACAATGAGCGTGGTCAACTGTTCTTTCAGACTTTTCAAAGTGTGAGTTTGCAACGTCGTAAACTCTTCTGTCCTTAAATTCCTGTGCCTTACCGTCATTGAAGTTCTGAACAGGGCGGTAGTAACCTGTGATACGGCTGTAAACCTCTGTATCATTACCACAATCGGGGCAAGAATATTCTTCACCTGCGATGTAACCGTGGTTACAGCATACTGAGTATGTGGGTGAAATTGAGTAGTAAGGAAGTCTGTAGTTATTAGCAATCTTCTTAACGATATCAGCAGCAGCCTTCCAATCGGGAAGCTTTTCACCGAGGAATGCGTGGAAAACTGTACCTGATGTGTAAAGTGTATGGAGCTCGTCCTGTGCATCAAGAGCCTCAAAGATATCAGCAGTGTAACCAACGGGAAGGTGTGATGAGTTGGTGTAGTAAGGTGTGCCGTTCTCGTTAGCAGTGATGATTGCAGGATATTTCTTCTTGTCGTGCTTTGCAAAACGATATGTTGTTGACTCTGCAGGAGTAGCCTCAAGGTTGTAAAGGTCACCGTAAAGCTCCTGATAGTCAGAGAGTCTTTCTCTCATATGGTTAAGAACGTCTTTTGCAAATTCCTGAGTTTCCTTGTTTGTCATATCCTTACGGAGCCACTTAGCATTAAGACCAACCTCGTTCATACCGATAAGACCGATTGTTGAGAAGTGGTTGTTGAATGTACCAAGGTATCTCTTTGTGTAGGGGTAAAGACCTTCTTCAAGGAGCTTTGTGATGATGCCACGCTTAACGCTGAGTGAACGTGCAGAAATATCCATAAGCTTGTCAAGACGCTTGTAGAAGTCCTCTGCATTCTCTGCAAGGTATGCAATACGGGGAAGGTTGATTGTAACAACACCGATTGAACCTGTTGACTCACCACTACCGAAGAAGCCACCGCTCTTTTTGCGGAGTTCACGGAGGTCAAGACGAAGACGGCAGCACATTGAACGAACATCGCTGGGCTCCATATCAGAGTTAACGTAGTTTGAGAAGTAAGGCGTACCATACTTTGCAGTCATTTCGAAGAGAAGCTTGTTGTTCTCTGTCTCTGACCAGTCAAAGTCACGAGTGATTGAATATGTGGGGATGGGATACTGGAATCCTCTGCCATGAGCGTCGCCTTCAATCATTGTTTCGATGAATGCGCGGTTAACCATATCCATTTCCTTCTTACAATCGCCGTAAGTGAAGTCCATTTCCTTACCGCCAACGATTGCGGGCATATCCTTAAGGTCTGCGGGAACAGTCCAGTCAAGGGTAATGTTTGAGAAGGGAGCCTGTGTACCCCAACGAGAAGGTGTATTTACACCGAAAATAAATGACTCAATGCATTTTTTAACCTGCTTGTAATCAAGGTTATCAACCTTAACAAAGGGAGCAAGGTATGTATCAAATGATGAGAAAGCCTGTGCACCTGCCCACTCATTCTGCATAATGCCGAGGAAGTTAACCATCTGGTTGCAGAGTGTTGCAAGGTGACTTGCGGGAGCAGAAGTAATCTTGCCGGGAACTCCACCGAGACCTTCCTGAATGAGCTGCTTGAGTGACCAACCTGCACAGTAACCTGTGAGCATTGAAAGGTCATGGATGTGAACATCACCGCTGCGGTGTGCATTGGCAATTTCCTCATCATAAACCTCTGAAAGCCAGTAGTTAGCTGTGATTGCGCCTGAGTTGGAGAGAATAAGACCACCTACGGAGTAAGTAACTGTTGAGTTCTCCTTAACACGCCAGTCAGTAACCTTAACATAGCTGTCAACAAGCTCCTTATAGTCAAGGATTGTTGATTTCATATTACGGATTTTTTCACGATTCTTTCTGTAAAGGATGTATGACTTTGCAACATCTGCATAGCCTGCCTGAACAAGAACAGACTCAACGCTGTCCTGCACATCCTCAACCGCAACGAGGTTGTTGCTGATTTTGGGTTCAAAGTTTGCAGTAACCTTGAGCGCAAGGAAGTCAATGATGTTATCGTTGTACTGTTTGTTACATGCTTCGAAAGCCTGTTTGATAGCAATAGCGATTTTCTCAATATTAAAATCTGCAATCTTGCCGTCACGCTTAATTACCTGATACATAGTTCTCCTTCTTTCTTAAAATTTCAATAAAAATATCATCTTAATTAACCGCCGCGACATACCATTCGTCATTCGGCGGCGACTGTAGTAAATGATAACAGATGCACTATCTTTTGTCAATACAAAAAACACAATATCTTGTGTTAAGTCAAAAATAATTTCAAACTCAACACAAGATATTGATTGCATTTTGGTGAAATATAGCAATATTACACATATATTCACTGTTCAATTTGTACACTTTTGCCTTTTCGTACAATAAATGAGATTATAACACCACAATATATTGTGTTGGCATATTCCACCGACACAACAAAAGGTGCTTGCTTCCTCATACCATACACATAATATGGGATATATATACGCTTATAATCCCCTTATCTGAGCATTTGGAATGTTGATTTTGACAACATCCAGCATTTCATACATTGTTGCCTTGGACACACCCTTGCAGGTACTGTCAATCAACTGACCCGAGTCAACAAAATTCTGCAGAAAATACCTGGGGGTATCCTTAATCCATAAGGAGAGCTCTCTCATATCCTCTATGGTATGAAAATTCTCGGTAACGGTTGTTCTGAACTCGTAGTCCACTCCGCTTTCCTTAAGTATATTTATACTCTCCTGCACCGGTGCAAGGTCGAAATTCTTAACACCAATAGTTTCTGCATATTTAGAAGGACAGTTTTTGATGTCCATTGCAACATAATCTGCAAGACCGATTTCAAGAATACCCTTAAGCTTTTCGGGGAAGGAGCCATTTGTATCAAGCTTTACAGCATAGCCCATTTCCTTGATTTCGTACAAAAATCTCTCTATATCATTTTGTAAAAGAGGCTCACCGCCTGTTACTGCTACTCCGTCAAGAACATTCTTGCGAAGCTTGAGGTGCTCGAACACCGCTTCCTCGGGATAAAAGTCATTATCCTGCTCAGTAACGAGAAGAGCATTGTGGCAGAAGGGACACCTAAAATTGCAACCACCCGTAAAAACGGTACAGGCCGTCCTGCCGGGATAATCTAACAGCGTCAGCTTCTGAAATCCTTTGATTATCATTTATATCACCTAAAAAAATTATATACCGCCCTTAAAACGAAGTCAACCCGCGAAAATATTTTCGGTAAATCTTCCAATATTTAACACAATTATTTATATACTATTAAATTATTAACAATTAAGTGTAAATTGTGTATTTACATTTGCAAATCTGTGTGCTATAATACCATTACAAATAATGTACTTTTATAGTTATTTTGGAGGAATTTATCATGACAATGAAGAAAGCACTTGCTGTTTTGATGGTAGCAGTTATGCTTATGGCTTCCTTCTCAATTGTTGGTAACGCTGCTGTTACTTATTCAATTGTTAAAGGTCCCCTTAAGACAGCATACACAGATTGCCAGTACTTCAACCCACAGGGTCTTGCAATCACAGACGGCACAGACATTATTGAATACTCACCTGTTGATGACAAGTGGGCTTTTGACCCCGCTCTTAACGAGTTCCTTTCAGTAAGCACTGACGTAGAGGGCAATGACGTATTCGAGCAGGAAATCGAAATCTTCTACGACAATCAGCTCGTTGGTACAGTCGTTGTAGGCGTTGAACACGTTCTTGGCGAAATCACTTTCCTTGGTGATGCAGGTCACGGTCAGTACTGCCTCGGTTGCGGTAAGGTTCACAACTATGAGGAGCATTCAATCCCTGAGTGGATTCCCAACGATGACGGTGGACTTTTCGTAGCACAGACTCAGACAGGCACTTGCGAAATCTGTAAGGGTAAGGTTACAGAAACAATCCCCGGCTCAGAGAAGTTCGGTACAATCTTCAACCCCGAAACAATGACTGATATGGAAGCTGAAATTGTTGGTTACATTTACAACATTCTCGTTTCACTCATTCAGATGCTTGTAGGCATTAAATAATCCAGGAGGTAAATAATGATGAAAAAGATTTTATCAATTGTTCTTGCTGCAGTTATGCTTTTCACTTGCACAAGCATTGCAGTAAGCGCGGAAGAAGCTGCTCCTGCATTATCATATGAAGTTACAGGTACATACACACTTGCAGAAAATGTAAGCGTAACAGAGCTTCTTTTCTCACACAACCTTGTTATTGACGACTCAAAGCTTTCTGCTTTTGACGGCGAATCAACAGCCTTCACCTACGAAATGAAGTCAATCGTTGCTAACGACATTGACTACATCACAGATCCCGAAGCCTTCTTCGCATCATTCAGCAAGGATGCAGGCTATGCAGGTACAACCCTTTTTGTTACCTTTGTTATCAACTTTGAGTCTGACAAGGTTTTCGGTGCACTCGATTACACCTGCTCAATCTCAGGCTTTATGGCTCCCCTTTCAGTAGGTCTTGGCCCTGTTGACGATGCACTTGCAAACGTTGCTCTTCCCGTTGAGGTTGAGATTAAGGGTAATGTTTGGGAGTTCCCCTCAGTAGATGCTGTTACAGTTCTTCAGAAACCTTCTAAGCAGGATTACTTCGACACAGAAAAATTCGATCTCACAGGCACACAGGTGTACGTTGAAACAATCAAAGCTGTTGACCGTGTTGAAAAGTTCGACGAGCAAGGTAACACTTATTATGAGTATACCTACGAGCCCGGTTACTCAGGCATCGTTACATACGCTCCCGCAAACGCAAAGTTGTTCACATGTAACCCCACCAAGAACGAAAAACTCAATGTAAACACAAATGAAGTTATCGCATACTTCGATGGTGTTGAGATTGCAAAGCTTCCTGTTAAGGTTGATCACTCATGGTCAAATGGTTTCGTAAGCATCACAACTGATCTTTACTCAGAAAACAAACCCGGCTATCACGCTATTCTTTGTGATGGTTGCGGTGAAGCAACAGGTGCTCAGCCTCACATCCCTTCTCCTGTTCTTGACGAGAATGGTGAAGTTCAGTACGATGAAGAAGGCAATGAGATTTGCTGGACATTCAACAATGACCAGACATTCACAAGCAACGGTACAGAGTCATCAACATGTATGGATTGTGGTGCAACCCTTACAAGAAATGTTTTCAACTCTGCTGACTACAACGATGCTTTTGCAAACTACCACTTCTTGAGAGTTATCTTTGATTACATCAATGTTCTTCTCAGAATCATCAATGGTGCATTCCCCAACTCATAACTAATAACTATAACTCAACCCCGACTGCTTGTTAAAGCGGTCGGGGTTTTTTTTAGAATGACATTCACCTTGCGGTGAGTGATATTGCTATGCAGTGATATTACACTTCGTATAGTGATATTGACCTTCGGTCAGTTCGGGGAAGCAATGCTTCCAAACATTATAAAGCGTCGCGTCATATGGGTTATCAGACAAGAAATCAACTTATCGTAGTGTACACATTTATGCGTACATCAAACTCTATCAAAACCCTTGAACGTGTAAATATGTTCACTTCGGTGGGTTGGGTGTTTGCGATAGCTATATAATTACGGCGTATCACCGAAATTTAAAATTTAAAATTTAAAATTTATAATTATAAACCCAGCCAACCTTCAAACGAAGATTGGCTGGGTTAGGTTTATTTAATTGTACTGACAAATCAGTTATCAGTCATCCTGTGCGGCTTCTTTAATTACTGCGTCGGGAATAGCTTCACCGTGCTTAACAAAGAGAATACACAAGATACTCAGGATAAACATTATGGGGCTATATACGAACAATGACATATATGAGCCGGAAACCATACGAACGATACCGTAGATGATGGGTGATGCAATCTGTGCTGAGAAGGTTGCTGTGTAATAATAGCCTGTGAATGTACCAACCTTATCAATACCACCGATTTCAAGAACAAGGGGAAGTGTGTTAACAGTGATGAGCATATTTGCAAATCCACCGAAGATAAGTGCCACCCAGATAAGTGCCATACTGCGTGTAAGAACATACAGAAGGAACACTGCCATAAACACTACAAGACCGATAAGGATTGTTTTCTTTCTGCCAAGCTTCTTACCCATTTTACCTGCAGGGATAGCGGCAGCAGCAGAGCAAACTGCAAACAATGTGGTCATAATAGTTGCTTCACTTGTTGACTTGCCGAGAACCTCTGCCGCAAACAAAGCGAAGAATGTTGTGATAGCGTTTGTACCGCAGAACAAGAAGAACAATCCGCCAAGCATAGAAATAAGGCTCTTGCGCTCACCCTTTGAAAGCTTCTGCTCTTTCTTTGCAGCTTTCTTAGCGGCTTTTTCTGCCTCTGCCTGTGCTTTTTCTTCAAGCGCCTGATTCTTTGCAGCCTGAACCTCAATCTTGCTTGAAGGCTCTTTAACGAATGCGCGGACAACAAGCATACCGATAATCATTACGATGCCGCCAACAAGGAAAACATAGGGGAAGGTTGTTGACTGCTCGTTATCAATATTAACCTCGGTCTGAGTAATAAGCTTGTAGATTACACCTACAACTGTACCTGCTACCATACCGATAACGCTACCCACACCACCCATAAGGTTGATAATAGCGTTACCCTCACTTCTCAATTCGGGAGGTGTAAGTGCAGGCATAAGAGCAACTGCAGGAGCACGCCACAAGGACATTGAGAAAACGAATAGGATGATGCAAACCATTGTTGCAGGGAGAGAGTTTGTAAGTGCTACCCAAGGAATAAGAGCAAAAATTGCTGCAGAAACGGGAGCACCATAAACAATGAAAGGTCTGCGCTTACCAAGCTTGGAACGGCAACGGTCTGAGAGCTTACCGAAGGTGGGCTGGAAGATAACACCAAAGATGTTATCGAATGTCATAATAACACCGATAAACAAGGGAACGAGTGTGATACCGCCACCTGCAGTGTTAACATCCTGACCCTGAGTTGCAGCAAATTCCGCAAGTCTTGGAAAAGCCTCATTAAGACTTTGGCTCAGGTTGGTTATCCACGCTGACTCTGTAAGTAATCTGTTAAGAATTTTTGTAATGTACGGGTCATAAATCGCCCAAGCAATTGATGTGGAAAGGAACGCAAAGCCTGTGAGTATGGTGTGCCACACGTGAAGCTTGCCGTTTTTCTCACAAAAGAGTTCTTGCTTGCTCATAAAAAATTCCTCCTTGTGATTTATTAAACTGTACAAACAGTATTTTACCACACCTTGAAGCAAAAGCCAACAAATAAAGAGTCGGTTATTATTTTTTGGAACATTACCTAAATAACACGACTCTTTTTTGTTTATTATTTTATTGCTTACTCCTGTAGCTTTCTGCTTCCCAGTTTACAATAAAGTCTGTAAGCTCATCACTCATAGGCTTAGCACCGCCAAAGGCTCTCGCATAGAACTCAATCTTCATTGCATCGTTGAAAAGTGCGGCGGCAGTTTCACTACCCTTTGGTGTGAAGTCAACGGCATAGACACCGCAGTCCTTTACAAAAATAATCTTTGGCATAAAGCCGTTAGCATTTTTATATTCCTCAACCGCAGGTGCGATTTCCTCTATACTATTTATATATATAGGGTAAGGTTTACAGTAAACCACCTGGTCGGGGTTAAAGGGATTACGGATTTTACCGAATGCTTCTTCACTCTTTGCAAATTCGAGTGACTGAACTGATGGCTCATAGGTGATAACGCTATCCTCACCAAAGGTATCTGCTATTTCATTGAAAACAAGCTGTGCCTTATCGCCGTCAAATTCACCTACAGAAAAATCAGGGTCACAGGGTACTTGCTCACGGATTTTTGCCATTACGGAGAAAAGCTTTTCACCAAGGGCATCAACATCATCGTCCGCAATGAATATGCCGTGGTTTTCGAGGAGAAGCATATCGGCACATCTGCCTGACTTCGCTTTATATTCATTAAGTGTATCATAACAAATTTTTGCAAGTGTGTAACCGGGCTTGCAGGCATCTACCCACAAAACATCATCACCAAACAACTTCTGTGCCCACTCCTTGCCCTCAACAGAACAGGTAATACCATTCACAAGCGCAGGATGAAGGTGGAGCACATAGGTCTGAGGAAAAAGACTGTGAAGAGTTGTTTCAACGCTTGGTCTTTTATCTTCCTGACCGGGGAGCTTTGCAGCCATTAAATCTGCAAGAGAAAGTGCCTCACGCTCTTTATCGTTATCGGGGTAAGTTTTTGTGAATATCTCTGCGATTTTCTCACGGCTCATTTTAACAAAGCCCTCTGCGGTAATATCAGAAAGGCGTGTGCCTGAACCCTTGATATACATTACGTCGCCGTCCTTTGCAGAGGTGTTTCCGCCACCTGCCAGAACAAGCTCCTCATTACTACCGTAAAAATTACTGAATTTTACAAGTGCATCTAAAATCATAATATCATTCCTTTATATATGGTCTGGGTATCTCTCTACTGTAATAATACCGTCGTTTACGTGCATTTTTGCAATACGCGCGTTACGTCTGTCACCGTTAAGTCCGTCTGCTTCAACATTTCGGGCGTGGTAAACAATATAATACTGTCCGTCAACCTTTATTACTGAGTTGTGGCCTGTGCCCTCCTCCCACTCATTTGACCTGAGAAGGGGTGCGTAGGTTTTGTCATCGGGCATTTTGTTGAATTTAACCTTTGTTAAATCCTGCTCGGTAGTCTTTGCGGCGGCATAGCCGACAAAGTATGTTTCGTCCTCATATCTGCCACCACTGTACATAAGGTATTGCCACTCGCCCTCCTGGAACCAGAAAGCGCCCTCAAGGGTGTGCCAATGTTGACCCTCTTTATAACGATTACGACGGAAAATTTCCTCGTCAATAGAGGGAAGAAGCACTACTGTGGGTTCACCCACAAGGGTGAATGGGTCTGACATTTTCTGCACAACGATGTGTGTACCGATTCTGTCACCCTCAAAGGTATTGGGAGAATAGAAAAGGAACAAACCCTCGTCTGTCTTTACGATATGTGAGTCAATGCTGAAGGGATGTGCAATCTGACCCTTAAGCTCAAAGGGACCCATGGGATTATCACTTACTGCAACATGCATTGCCTGATGGTGACCACCCTGGTCGGGCACATCCTCATAAAATTCAAATGAAAAATAAATATAGAACTTTCCGTCAAGGTGAATAACTGACGGTGCCCAGAAGTGATCTCTGCCGGGGAGTGTGAAAATCTGTCCCTCAAACTTCCAATCACCGAGAAGTGTGTCACAGGAGTAACCATAAAGTCCGTCATCACCTGTGGTATAGATATAGTATTTGCCGTTATGCTCGATGATATACGGGTCTGCCTGACCGATGTAATTGTCCTTGTCAATCTTAAGAAGCTGCATAAATTATCTCCTTTTGCGAGGCTTTTGACCGCCACGACGATTATTATTGTTGTTACGAGGGTTAGCCTTTTGTTTTTTTGCCTGTTCAACCCTGTCCTTATACGAGGGCTTTACAAGGCACTTTCTGTCATAGCCGATTAAATCCTCTCGATGACATTTTCTAAGTGCTGTACGTACCAAGTCCGCATTTTTAGGGTCGGCGCATTGGAGAAGTGCTCTCTGCATACGCTTTTCCTCAGGTGTTTTGGGTACGTAAACCTTTTGCATTGTAAAGGGGTCAAGCTCTGTATAGAACATAACCGTTGATGCAGTACCCGGAGTGGGATAATAGTCCTGCACCTGCTCGGGGTTATAATTCCAACGCTTGATAAACTCGGAGAGCTTAACCGCGTCGTTAAGTGTGCTACCGGGATGGCTTGACATAAGGTAAGGCACAAGGTATTGCTCCTTGCCGAAGCTTTTTGTAAGCTCAAAATATCTGTCCTTAAACTTTTCATACACCTTAAAATCGGGCTTACCCATAAGCCTCAAAACATTACCTGAGCAATGCTCGGGAGCAACCTTCAACTGACCGCTGACGTGGTCGCGGACAAGCTTTTTAAAGAATGCATTGCCCGAAGGGCTCTTATCTGCCATAAGGTAATCGAACCTGATACCGGAACGGATAAAAACCTTCTTGATTTTCGGTATATCTTCAATCTCCGAAAGAAGTTTTATATATTCGCTGTGGTCTGCCTTAAGATTTTTGCAAGGCTCAGGAGCAAGACACTTCCTCTTAGCACAGACACCGCTTTTAAGCTGTTTTTCACAGGCAGGTCCACGGAAGTTTGCGGTAGGCCCACCAACATCGTTGATATAACCTTTAAATCCCGGCAACTCTGTTAAAAGCTTTGCCTCTTCAACAACGCTGTCAATACTACGTGAGCGTACACTTCTGCCCTGATGAAATGCGAGGGCACAGAAATTACAACCACCAAAGCAACCACGGTTATGAGTGAGTGAAAACTGCACCTCGGTAATGGCAGGTACACCGCCCTGACTCTTGTATGACGGATGATAATCCCTCATAAAGGGCAGGTCATAAACCTCGTCAAGCTCATTTTGTTCAAGTGGTGGCATAGGCGGATTCTGCACAAGCATCTTGTCACCGTAATACTCAACCAATGCTTTGCCGTAAACACTATCCTGATTTTCATATTGCACCGCAAAGGCGCGTGCATAGTACTCTTTGTCTGTTTTTAATTTTGTGAAATCCCACTCACCGCAGGAATCGAAGTGAAC
Source organism: Acutalibacteraceae bacterium (assembly GCA_045643925.1). GTDB lineage: Bacteria > Bacillota > Clostridia > Oscillospirales > Acutalibacteraceae > DTU089. Next base: position 14,416 of record JAZRFZ010000202.1, read on the forward strand.
CTTGTCACCCTTATCACCCAACCAGACTGTGCCGCGCACATCGCGGATTTTATTTATAGGCACACCCTTATCAAGAAGAGTGGCAATTTTCCTTATAATATTTTCACCCATACCATAGGTAAGAATATCTGCACCTGATGAAACAAGCAGACTTTCTAAAACGCGGTCATCCCAATAGTCGTAGTGAGCAAATCGTCTGAGCGATGCCTCAAGACCACCAAGGATAATAGGCGAATCTGGATAAGCCTCTTTAATAAGACGGCAATAAACCTCGGTTGCTCTGTCGGGTCGAAGCCCCATTTTGCCACCGGGTGAGTAATAATCATAATTACGCTTGCGCTTGGCAACAGTATAATGAGCAACCATCGAGTCAATGTTACCTGCCGAAACCAAAAAGCCTAAACGGGGTTTGCCGAAACGCTTGAAATCTTCACAATTATTAAACTTGGGTTGAGCAAGAAATGCAACATTAAACCCTTGCGCCTCAAGCACACGGGTTATAATGGCGGCACCGAATGAGGGGTGGTCCACATAGGCATCACCGCACACATAAACAAAATCAACCTCTGCCCATCCGCGTTCCTTAACCTCTGCGGCGGTAACAGGTAAAAATGCTTTACCTTTCATATATCATACACCTGTTCGTTTCGTAATTTTTCTGCAATTTCGGGTACAGACTCAACTGTATCATCTTGTAATTCGGGTTTTTCTATTTCGGGGTAAATCCAAGTGCCCGTTGTACGAATCCAAAATGGTATACAGCCTGCATTGCGGGATCCGTCAACGTCGAATTTGGGATGGTCTCCTACATACATCATCTCGGAGGGTTTAACACCTAAGCGGTCACATATAAGATGGAAAATTCGTGGGTCGGGTTTACAGTATGGCTCATCCCCCGTAATGACAATTTCGTCAAAATAATGGGCTATTCCCAACATATCAAGCTTTGCAGTCTGCACATCATGAGAGCCGTTTGTAATAAGCCCCAACAAAAAATCCTCGTCCTTTAGCCTTTGCAAAACTTCATTCGTAAACGCGAAGGGCACGGCAACGGTTTTAAAGCAGGACAAAACAAACTGAACGTAATCCTCATACTCGGGAATTTCAGTAAAAACACCTTTCTCGCAAAGGTGGGAGAAAATCTCTTGCCAGCCGCGGTGGACATAATTTTTATCTGCCCAGGAAAGCTCGTTGTAAATAAATTCGTCTGTTACGTCAGGATTTATATCGAGTGGCTTTGCCACAAGCTAAGTGCTTTTATAATATGTCTTATTGCAATAACCCATCTCTTATGATACAATTATATATATTCTTTTTGGGGGTGACGGTTTGTTAAAGGCGGTTGTTTTTGA
>JAZRFZ010000203.1:0-8398 GCA_045643925.1 Acutalibacteraceae bacterium
CGTTAAAAAGGGTACAAGAAAGAAACAACCCTCTCCTCCCTTTATAACATCTTCAATGCAACAGGATGCTTCACGTAAATTGAACTTCCAGGCACAAAAGACAATGAAAATTGCTCAGGAGCTTTATGAAGGTATTGACGTTGAAGGCTTTGGTATGACAGGTCTTATCACTTATATGAGAACTGACTCATTACGTATCTCTGAGGAGGCAAGAGCCGCAACAAATGCATTTATTTCTGCAAACTACGGTGAAAAATACCTTCCCGATAAGCCCCGTTACTTCAAAACAAGAGCAGGTGCTCAGGATGGTCACGAAGCAATCAGACCCGCTAATGTAGCAATTACACCTGCTATGGCAAAGGCAAGTCTTTCCAACGACCAGTATAAACTCTATAACCTTATCTGGTGCAGATATGTTGCATCTCTTATGGCACCCTGCGTTCAGGATACCGTTAAGGTTGAAATTACTGCTGAAAAAGAAGGTACTGCAGGTTATTGCGTATTCTCTGCAAGCGGTTATTCAATTAAATTTGACGGCTTTACAAAGCTTTATGAAGATGTTACTGCTGACGAAGATAGCGATACAAATATTCCCGATGTTAAAGCGGGAGATGTTCTTAAACTCAAAGAGGTTAAAGGCAATCAGCACTTTACTCAGCCTCCATCATATTTCACAGAAGCATCTCTTATCAAAACTCTTGAAGAAACAGGTGTTGGTCGTCCCAGTACTTATGCATCTATCGTAAGCACAATTATTAAGAGAGAATATGTTAAACGTGACGGTAAGCTTCTTAAAGCAACAGAGCTTGGTATGGCTACAACTGCATTGCTTAAAGAAAAATTCCAGAAAATAGTAAATACAAAATTCACCGCATCAATGGAAACAAAGCTTGATGAAATTGATGAAGGTAAATGCAACTATATTGAAATGCTCCACGAGTATTACGATGACCTTGAAAATTCTCTTGCAAGAGCAAAAACAGATATGCAGGGTCAGAAAATTCAGCTTCAGGAAGATATCACAGACGTTAAATGTGAGAAATGTGGCAGAAATATGGTTGTTAAGGTTGGTAGATTCGGTAAATTCCTTGCTTGTCCCGGTTATCCCGAATGCAAGACAACCAAACCCCTCGTTGAAGAAACAAGTGCTGTTTGTCCTGAGTGTGGCGGTAAGGTTATCGGCAAGAAGTCAAGACGTGGCTATCAGTTCTACGGCTGTGACAACTATCCTACATGTAACTTTATGACATGGGATAAGCCCACCGGAGAGAGTTGTCCCAAGTGCGGCAAATCACTTTTCAAGGGCAAGGGCGGTCTTGTGACATGTCCTGACGAGAAGTGCGGATATTCATTTAAGGCACCTCGTAAAAATGCAAAGAAAACACAGGAAGAATGACAATGAATGATAAAAGAGCCGTCGTTATAGGCGGTGGACTTGCAGGTGTTGAGGCTGCGCATCAGTTATCAAGGCGCGGTATAAAGGTAACTCTTTATGAAATGAAGCCTCACAAGTTCTCACCTGCACACAAAAGCCCCAAGCTTGCAGAACTTGTTTGCTCAAACTCCCTTAAGGCAGAGCGTCTTGGCTCTGCCGCAGGGCTTCTCAAGGCAGAAATGAGATTGTTTGACTCTGTATGCCTTAAGGCGGCAGATATTGCAAAGGTGCCTGCAGGAGGAGCTTTGGCAGTTGACAGAGATATTTTCTCCGACGAGATAACAAAGGCTATCGAGGAGGATGAAAACATCACTCTTGTCCACGAAGAAATCACAGAAATCCCTACGGACTGTACGGTGATCGTTGCTGCAGGTCCTCTGATGTCAGACGACCTTGCAAAAAGCGTTTCCGATTTGTGCGGTAAGGATTTCCTGGCATTCTATGATGCAGCCGCACCTATTGTTACTGCAGAGAGCATTGATATGGAAAATGCTTTCACACAGTCACGCTATGACCGTGGCGGTGAGGATGATTACATCAACTGTCCTCTTGATAAGGCACAGTATGAGGAGTTTTACGAGGCACTTATCAATGCAGAGAGTGCAGAGCTTCATTCCTTTGACAAGCGCAAGGACGTTTATGAGGGGTGTATGCCCATCGAGGTTCTCGCCTCACGCGGACAGGATGCGATGAGATACGGTCCTCTTAAGCCTGTTGGTCTTACAAACCCTAAAACAGGTCACAGACCTTGGGCAAACCTTCAGCTCCGTAAGGAGAACAAGGATGGTACAATGTACAACCTTGTAGGCTTTCAGACCAACCTTAAATTCCCCGAGCAGAAGAGAGTTTTCTCAATGTTCCCTGCACTTAAGAATGCGGAGTTTGTGCGCTATGGCGTAATGCATCGCAATACATTTCTTAATTCGCCCGGACTTTTGTCATACGATTTCAGTATGAAAAAGAAGCCTCACATATATTTTGCAGGACAGATTTCGGGTGTTGAGGGTTATATGGAGTCTGCATCATCGGGTATCCTTGCAGGATATAATGCGGCAAGGCGTATTTTCGGTGAGGAGCCTATACTCCTTCCCAAAATCACAATGATGGGAGCGCTTTCACAGTACATCAGTGATGAAAGCGTAAAGCACTTCCAGCCTATGGGAGCTGCATTCGGCATAATAGACCCCTTGGAAGAAAAAATCAGAGATAAAAAAGAGCGCTATCAGGCGCTTGCAGATAGAAGTATGGAATACTTCAAAACAATAGAGTTATAAAACCGAGGTAATTATGAGTATTTCAGAGTTCGAACAAGTAATCGGTTACGAATTTAAAAACAAAGAGTTGTTGGAGAGGGCACTTACACACTCCTCCTACGCAAACGAAAAAAATCTTAAATACGACAACGAGCGACTTGAGTTCCTTGGCGATTCAGTTCTCGGGTTTGTCACTGCTGAGTATCTTTTCTCGGAGTTCAAGGCTCGTCCTGAGGGTGAGCTTACTAAGCTCCGTGCCGCAACCGTGTGTGAAAAATCACTCTTTAAATTTGCCGAAAAGATTTCTTTAGGTAAATATATTTTTATGGGCAAGGGTGAAGAGCACTCAGGTGGCAGAAACAGACCTTCCATTGTTTCGGATGCTTTTGAGGCGGTTATTGCCGCAATGTATCTTGATGGTGGTATTGAGGCTGTGAAACCCTATATCCTTGGCTTTATTGCAGATGCTATCAAGCACGAGGCAAGTTTTAAAGATAATAAATCACTTCTTCAGGAAGAAATACAGAAAACCAAGGGCAGTACAATCGTTTACGAGGAAGTGGGACAGACAGGCCCCGACCACCAGAAGGTGTTCTCCTTTGCCGTTAAAATTAACGGAGAGGTTGCAGGTACAGGTCAGGGTAAGAGTAAAAAGGAAGCAGAGCAGGCGGCGGCAGGCAACGCTTTGTTGAATCTTCAGAAATGAAGCACGCCAACATATCACTTTTTGTGCCACATATGGGTTGCCCACATCAATGCTCGTTCTGTAATCAAAAGACTATCTCGGGTGCGATGAAGGAGCTCACGCCCCGTGATGTTACAGAGACTCTTGATAAAGCAGTGGCTGACGGTATTGACCCCGATAATACGGAGATTGCTTTTTTCGGAGGTAGTTTTACCGCTATTGAAAGGGACTATATGGTGTCACTCCTTGAGGCGGCGCATCCTTTTATTAAAGCAGGTAAGTTTTCGGGTATAAGGATTTCCACAAGACCCGATGCTATTGATGATGAGGTTCTTGCCATCTTGAAGGATTTCGGTGTCACGTCAATCGAGCTTGGTGCACAAAGCACCGACCCTGATGTTTTGACTAAAAACAGACGAGGTCACACCCGTGAGGATATATTTAAGGCTTCACATCTTATAAAAAATGCAGGTTTTTCCTTGGGACTTCAGATGATGACAGGACTTTTGGATGATACGGATGAAAAATCACTTAAAACCTGTGAGGATATTATATCCATGAAGCCTGATACAGTACGCATTTATCCCACAATCACCCTTGAGGGTACACACCTTGGTGAGCTCTATAAGGCAGGGGAGTATGAACCGCAGATGTTAGAAAGTGCGGTTTCGCTTTGTGGGAAATTACTTGAAAGATTTTATGATAACAATATTACCGTGATACGCCTGGGACTTCACTCGGGCGGTAACGTGGAAGAAGGTTATCTTGCAGGACCTTATCATCCTGCATTCGGCGAAATGTGTCAGTCTGCCGTGTATTTTGAAAAAGCGGTCGATTTACTGAAAACACTTGATGCCGACAATAAAAACATTACCCTTTATGTGAATCCATCGGAAATTTCCAAAATGACGGGGCAGAAGGGTGCTAACAAAGAAAAATTACGCTCAATGGGGTACACAGTATCCGTAAAGGGCGACAGTGTGTTAAAGAAGTACGAAATCAAACCAGAAATTAACGAAAGGTAGAGAGTATATGTATCTCAAAACCATCGAAATGCAGGGATTCAAATCATTCCCTGACAAAACCGTTCTTGACTTCGGCAAGGGTATAACGGCGGTTGTTGGTCCTAACGGTAGCGGTAAGAGTAACATCTCCGATGCTATGCGTTGGGTTCTTGGTGAACAGTCAACCAAGAATCTCCGAGGCTCCAAGATGGAGGACGTTATTTTCGGCGGTACCGATGCCCGTAGGGCAGTTGGCTTTGCCGAGGTAACACTCAAGCTTGATAACTCCGATATGGCGCTCAACAATCCCGAAAAGCTTGTTACGGTTACTCGACGCTATTATCGTTCGGGTGAAAGTGAATACAGAATAAATGGTGAACAGGCAAGACTCCGCGATATTCACGAGTTGTTTATGGATACGGGTCTTGGTCGTGACGGTTATTCTATGATTAGTCAGGGTAAGGTTGAAACACTTATATCCGGTAAATCTGACGACAGACGTGATATGCTTGAGGAAGCGGCAGGTATTTCCCATTACAGATACCGCCGTGCAGATGCTATGCGTCGTCTTAATCAGGCAGAGGAAAATTTATTAAGACTCAGGGATATTCTCACAGAGCTTGAGTCACGTGTGGGACCCTTGAAGGTTCAAAGTGAAAAAGCGCAGAAATTCCTTGAATATGCAGGTGAGAAGAAAAATCTTGAAATCGGCTTGTGGCTTTACACAATCGAAAAGACGAAGAATGACCTGCGCGAGTATGAAAAGAAAATCACAATTACCGAGGCACAGTACAATGAAGTGTGCAAGGTGCTTGACGAAATAACACTCAAGATTGACAATGCTATTGGTGATTCGCAGAAAATTACCGTGGCTATTGATGAAATCAGACGTGCATCTGCTCAGCTTGAAGAACAGGCGGCTTTGCTTGAAAGTCAGGTTGCTGTTCAGGAAAATACCATTGAGCACAATAACGAAACAATAGCACGTATCGAGCGTGAGAAAACCGAGGAGAATGATACCGATACCGAGATTGCGGAGCAGATTGACTCTGCAAGAAAGTCCATTGAATCTCTCTCAAAGGTTATTGAGGAAAAGAAAGCTATTCTTGAATCATTCTCAGGTGAGCTTGAACACCTCAGTGATGAAAACAGTAAGTCCGCCCAGAGAAGTGTGGAGCTTTCCGAAACAGTTTCAAAGCTTTCCCTTGAGGTTGCGGATAACCGCGTTGTTGTTTCAACTGCTGCATCATCAGTTGAGGAAATTGAAAACCGTATTAAGGTCATTGACGAGTCTGTTGAAGCACAGCAGCCTGTTATTGATGCACTCGTAAAAGAGCGTGATGGTGTTAAGGATGAGCTTTCAAAGATAACTGAACGCTCCGAGGAGCTTAATAATTCACTTACAGGTATTGAACTCCTTGCAACAAAGCGCCTTGAAAAGCTTGAAAAGCTCAAAGAGGAAGAAAATTCTTTGAGAAACGAAAAGCATCTTAAAGAGTCAAGACTCACAATGCTCTCTGACCTTGAAAAGAATATGGAAGGCTATCAAGGTAGCGTTAAGGCGGTTATGCGTGAGGTGCGTCGCGGTACCCTCAAGGGTATTCACGCTCCTGTTTCACAGGTTATAAGCGTTAGTGACAAATACTCATTGGCTATTGAAACCGCTCTTGGTGCAGGTCTTCAGAATATTATTACTGATACAGAAAATGACGCTAAAAAGGCAATCGGCTTCCTTAAGGAAAGTCACGCCGGCAGAGCAACATTCCTGCCCATTACGGCTATCAAGGGCAGAGTTCTTGAAGAAAAGGGTCTTGATGATTGCTACGGTTACATAAACCTCGCATCAGGTCTTGTTGAGTTTGATGCTCAATATAAGGAAATTATAAACTCACTTCTCGGCAGAACAGTTGTTGCCGAGGATCTGGATGCGGCAATCGCCATTGCCAAGAAATATAACTACAAATTTAAAATCGTTACACTTGACGGACAGGTTGTGAATGCAGGCGGTTCAATGACGGGTGGTGCCAAGCTTCAAAATGCAGGTATCCTCAGTCGTGGTAACGAACTTGAAAGATTAAAATCCGAGTGTGATTCACTTGCAGAGAAGCTCAACTTACTCCTTGAGGACGTGAAGTCACAGCAGGAGAACTGCGCAGCGGTTACTGCAGAGCTTGATGGTTGCAAGGCAGAAATCACCGCACTCGGTGAAGAAAAAATCCGTATTGAGGGCTTGCTTGCTCTCAAAAACGGCAACCTTGATAATCTTATGAATGCCCGTGAACAGGCACTTTCTGAGAAAGAACAGCTTAAGGGCAGAATTGAGGGTATCAATTCAGGGGTTGCCGATGCTCAGGTAAAACTTGCAGAACTGCAGAGTCAGCTTGAGGCGGCGGAAAGTGAGTTGTCATCGCTTACAGGTGACCGCGAAACACTCCGTGAAAAACGCGAAAAGCTTACATCCGATGCAGCTGAAATCACCCTTGATATTGCAACTGCACAAAAGGAAATTGAGGCAAAGCAGGATGAGATTGTCCGACTCGAAAACAGAAGCACAAGTCATAAGGACAAATTGACTCAGCTTAACAGTGAAATAGAAGAAATCGAGAACAAGAATGCTCAGATAAGACAGCGTATTGAAATCCTCAATACCGAGGCAGGCGGTCTCAGAGCCCAGTCGGCACTTTCAAAGGATAAAATTGCCGCTGAAATTCAGAGACGTGAGCAGTTTGAGCAGGAAAGCGCAAAATTCCGAATCATTGAGCGCGAGAAGACAGAAGAACGTGAGAAATTGGGTGGTGAAAAAGCCCGTCTTACAGAGCGTCGTGACACAATGCAGAAGGAATTTGACGATATTTCAAACAAGCTCTATGATGAATATGAGCTTACACGCCGTGAGGCAGAGGAGCTGGGCATAGTTATAGAGGACGTTCCCGAGGCAAAGAAACGTCTTAACGAGCTTAAGGGTAAAATACGTGGACTTGGTAATGTTAACGTAAGCGCTATTGAGGAATATAAAGAAGTTTCCGAGCGTTACAGCTTTATGCACGGTCAGGTAAGCGACGTTGAAAAATCAAAGGCAGAGCTTATCAAGCTCATAAACGAGCTTACAGGCAAAATGGGTGTTCAGTTCAAGGAGCAGTTTGATAAAATCAACTTCAGCTTCGGACAGACATTCTCCGAGCTCTTTGGTGGCGGTAAGGCATCACTTGTGCTTACTGATGAAAACGATGTTCTTGAATGTGACATTGACATCAAGGTTCAGCCTCCGGGTAAGAACGTTCAGAATATTTCACTTCTTTCAGGTGGTGAAAAAGGTCTTTCTGCGATCGCTCTGTTGTTCTCGATTCTCAAAATCAATCCTTGTCCGTTCTGTATTTTTGACGAGGTTGAGGCTGCACTTGACGATGTTAACGTTGCCCGTTATGCTTCATACGTGCGCAGAATGACAGACAACACACAGTTCATCCTCATCACTCACCGTCGTGGTACTATGGAAGAGGCAGATATGCTCTACGGTGTTACAATGCAGGAGAAGGGTGTATCAAAGCTGCTCGAGTTGAAGACAGCTGAGATGGCGTCCAAGTTTGATTTGACCTGATATTTGGCGAAATGCTTGACTTAGTCTGCTCGCAGTATCTTCATACAGCGTCGCATCCTAAGTCTACGCCTTTCATCCAAATCTCAAGCCCAATATGGCTTTTGAGGATTTGTGTTTGGGTAGTTGTTCTGTCTTACTGATGTAAAGGAGTAAGAGAACTACCCACCACCAAAAGCGTTGCTTTTGGTCCCCCTCCCTAGGGTTAGGGAGGAAAAGCTTCGCATCACTTAAAGTCAGCGACAGCATTATAATCGCAATGCAGTTCCGGAATTTTAAATTTAAAATTTATAATTTAAAATTATATTCGGCTTTGTCCCGAAATTCCTCACTCCTAATTAAAAACACCCATAAACAATTTAGTCATTATAAATCCCAACACTCCACAGCCTGGAAAGGTGAAAATCCAGGCAAGCGCCATATCCT
>JAZRFZ010000204.1:0-3966 GCA_045643925.1 Acutalibacteraceae bacterium
TCAAAGGGTATCGGTTCAAAGCTCATTGATGCATTCTGCCAGAATCTTAAGGAACAGGACATCAAGGGAGTTATGCTCATTGTTGGTTCTGAGAACGAGGGTGCACGTAGATTCTATGAGCGTAACGGATTCACACTTTTACAGGATATCATAACAGGAGCAGCCTACGGTAAATCTTTAACGGAGGAATAACCTATGAATGTCTTTTTAGCCACATTTATGGTAATCGCTATAATCCCTGCCGCCTCTTACGGTTGGGGTATGCGCGGTACTACAATCGGCGGTGAAAAGGGTGCTATGTTGCCCGGTGCACTTATCGGAACGGTACTTGCACTTTTCAGCGGTATTTTCATTGTACAGGAGCATTTTTACATCTTCTCTGCCCTGGGTGCAGTTGCGATGTACTTTGGTGGTTCAATGACCTACGGTGAAACACTTGCCTTTTCAATGAGCGCTCACCCTGCCGAGAATATGAAAAAAGGTCTCGGTGCATTATTCCTTAAAGGCTTTCTGTGGTTCGGTAGTTTCGGTTGTATATTTTCAACGGGAGTAAATGCCGTCTGCAAGAAGTATAATTGGATTGAGCTGCTTGTTATTTACATAGCCACTCCCCTTGTGGCTATTGCGCTATACTACGCATTCAACAAGCCCTTGAATGTTGCTGATAATAAGTATCCGCGCTTGTATTTCTCAAAAACACGCCAGGAGTCCTGGGGTGCAATACTCGGTATTATGGTTTTGCTTTTAGGTGTAGCAATATTCAAGGGTGACAAATTTTCAATTATATTCCCCCTGAGCTGTGCATTGTTTGGCGGTCTCGGTTGGGTAATCGGTCAGTTAATGCAGATTTTTTCAAAGCACTATGCACCCGAATCCGAAAGTTACTTTTGCCGTTTATTCTCTGAAGCTCGTGGTGCCGAGCCTTGGAAAGAGATGGAATGTATCTTCGGTGCAATGGGCGGCCTTGGTGCCGCAATCGGCTTTATACTGACATTTGATACTTTCAAATCGACTGTTTTCACTCTTGAAATGAACGGCGGTCTGAAATCATATAACGGTGACATTGTTTTCATCGCCTTTGTTGTTTGGCTTGTTCTTCTCGGTCTCGATATGGCGCATTATGTCGTAAAACGCCCGTTCACAAAGCTTGAGCTAAAGGAGTTACTCCACTCGGGCAAAATCACAAAGGAGTTTTACGGAGCAAAGTTAATCAAAGCGAAGGATAATGTTCCTGCTTTTTACGGTATATACGAAAAAGTAACTGATATCAGCGAATTTCTTTTGTATGGAGCATTCCCCTTCATTCTTATCTGCTCAGGCAGTACAAAGATGGCTATAACAACATCATTCTTCCTTATTTTTTGGGTAATTGTGCAAGAGGTTGCTTTTGAAAAGAAATTAAGCACGATTTTCTCACTCATACTTAAAATTGTTCTTTCAATAACAGGTATCCTTATTCTTGTTGCAAGCCTTGGCTTTGATTACAGTTTCACTTACAAAACAACGCTGATTATGTACACCATTGTATATGAGGTTCTCACCTTTGTGTGGGTTGTGCCCGGAACCAAGGAAAGGCTTAGCACAAAGCTTGTTATAAATGAACAAACAGATTTACTTGAAAAACGCAGTATGTTCACAACAATCATCCGCACACCCACCTTCCTTGTGCACGGTTATTTCATAATCTGTATTATGATATTACTGTTTATGACAATCAGATAAACAAAATATATAAAGAAAACGGTTGAGGTTAGTTCCTCAACCGTTCTTTTTCCGTGTTTAATTATGCCTGAAATTCTTCAGCCTTTGCAGCAGACATTCTCTTAATGTTCTCTGTGGGGTAAATTGACTCGGCACCGCCGTTAACATAAAGGAAGAATTTCCCGTCTGCAGTTTTATAAAGACTCTCTTCGTAGCCGGCAGGATCGCCAAACTCACCTGTTGTCTTCTTGAGAATAAGTTCTGAATTTTCTGTATTGTACTCTACTTTACAAATAATTTTTTTCATTTTAAATACCTCTCATATATAATATTGTGTTTGCTTGTCTAACTTGCATAATTATTATACAAGATATTTATGCAAATTGCAATGCGAATATTTATAGTTAACACAATATTTACAGAGAAATATTATGAAAACATAATTGAGTTCATTACACTTTCAAGGTATTCCTGTCTGCCACTCATTACGTCCTTAACGTCACCCATATTCTCGGCATAAGCGGCAAGCTCTTCGAGAGTTGCTGTACCACTTGTAATCTTCTGACCGATTTCAGAGTTGAAGGAGCTATATTTGTTCTTGATAAACTCTTCGATTCTGCCATCCTCAATAATAGCAGCAGCCTTCATAAGACCCAGTGCGAATGTATCCATACCGAGAATGTATGCGTGGAACATATCCTCGTATGTGTTACTGGGTCTGCGGTTTTTAGCGTCAAAGTTAAAGCCACCTGTAAGACCGCCCGCCTTGATAACCTCGTACATACAAAGTGTTGCTTCATATACATCGAAGGGGAATTCGTCTGTATCCCAACCAAGGAGATAGTCACCCTGATTAGCATCGATACTGCCAAGCATACCATTGATTGCAGAAATTCTCAGCTCGTGCTGGAATGTGTGTCCTGCAAGTGTAGCGTGGTTAGCCTCAATATTCATCTTGAAGTCCTTGTCAAGACCATGTGCCTTAAGGAAACCGATTGCAGTAGCAGCATCAAAGTCATACTGATGCTTCATAGGCTCCTTCGGCTTAGGTTCGATATAGAAATCACCTGTAAAGCCGATTTTTCTACCGTACTCAACAGCCATTTTCATAAGGTTTGCAATGTTTTCCTGTTCGAACTTAACGTCTGTGTTAAGGAGAGTTTCGTAGCCTTCACGACCACCCCAGAAAACATATCCCTTACCACCAAGCTTTACAGTAAGCTCGAGAGCCTTTTTAATCTGTGCAGCAGCAAAGCAGTAAACGTCTGCACTGTTTGTTGAACCTGCGCCATTCATAAAACGAGGATTAGAGAACATATTTGCTGTACCCCAAAGGCACTTAATGTCTGTACCCTCCATCTTTTCGAGGATATAGTCTGTGATTTCATCAAGTCTGCGATTTGTTTCTTTGATGTCATCTGCCTCGGGAACAATATCAACATCGTGGAAGCAGAAGTATTTGATACCAAGCTTCTGCATAAACTCAAAGCCTGCATCAACCTTTGCTTTAGCGTGAGCCATTGTCCCCTTTTCTGCACCAAAAGCCTTGTCAGCAGTGTCTCTGCCGAACATATCTGTACCTGCGGCACAAAGATTGTGCCACCAAGCCATAGCAAAGGGAAGGTGCTCACTCATCTTTTTACCGAGAACAACCTTTTCGGGGTCATAGAATTTAAAAGCAAAGGGATTTTTGCTGTCCCTACCCTCGTATTTGATTACGGGGATATTTTTAAAAATCTCACTCATTGTAATTACTCCTTAATTTCTTTATACAAACCCTTGACTGCAGGGTAAATCTTTTTAAATTTATTGTAACGCTCTTCGTAAAGTGATGAAAGCTTTTCATCAGGCTTTACGGTTTTCTTTGTTTTGACGAGAGTATCTGCGCCTTCTTTGACAGTATCAAAAGCACCGGCACCCACCATTGCAAGGATTACAGAGCCGTAACCGGGACCTTCCTCTGCAACAGGGATATTAAGCTCAACGTTAAGCACATTTGCAAGAATTGTGCGCCATAAGGGGCTTTTTGCACCGCCACCACAAAGGCAACTTGCTTTAACATCAATGCCAAGACTCCTTGCAACCTCAAGGTTATCCCTGATAGCAAAGCTTACACCCTCAAGCACACTGAGAAGCATCTGTGAGCGTGTTGTATCAGGTCTGAGACCAATAAACACACCTGTAGCATCTGTGTCGTTCAATGGGCTACGTTCACCCATGAGGTAAGGCAAGAAATAAACCTCATTTTTGCCGAGTAAGTCAACG
>JAZRFZ010000205.1:0-5349 GCA_045643925.1 Acutalibacteraceae bacterium
GCACAACCTCGGTTACGCAATGGACATCGTTTGTGTTGAAGAGTGGTTCGAGGATACCGCGGAATTCAGATGGCTTATGGAGCATGCTGCGGATTACGGCTTTATCCTCAGATACCCTGAGGACAAGCAGGATATAACAAAGGTTATTTATGAACCTTGGCACTGGCGTTACGTTGGCGTCGAAACAGCAAAAGCAATCAAGGCAAGTGGCCTTGTTATGGAAGAATATTATGGGAAGTCAGCACAATGATTGGAATTAAAGTAGAAAAAGCCCACGGCGAATATGACCCCGGTACAAGTAAGTTTTTCGGTTCACCTACTATGCCGGAGGAGTGGCTCTCAGATGGAACCGTTGGCGACGAAGATTTCTTCTTCTGCCAGTTAAGATTATCAGAATTCAAATCCTTTGATACAGATGGCATTTTACCGATGAAGGGTTTTATATACATCTTCCTCACATTTGAGGATGGAAGATTTATCCCCAACATCCGCTATGCCCCCAATGAGCCCGACACACTCATTGACGACTTCAACGCAGGATTTGATTTCCTTGGCGATACAGATGCAGAGTATTCCATAGATTTTTATGCTACGGACTCCTCTGATGACGGCACGAGGTTACTTGTTCAAAAGGCTGATAAAACAGTATTGCTACAATACGACCCTCTCGATGATAATATGCCATCTTTCCTTGCAGACACAGAAAAGATTGCCTATATCACGCTTGATACCACAGCACTCAAAAAGCTTGATTTTTCAAGTGCAGAATTTACAATAGAATAAAAATAAAGCGTTCGGCAGACTGTACTGTCGAACGCTTTTATTATGTAAAATTTATGCCTCGTCATTGAGGACAAGCTCAGGATTCTGGAAGAATTCCTCCATCTTTGTGAGGAAGGGTCTTACCTCACCGAAGTCAAGTGCTCTGTGGTCAAAAACAATATTGATGGGAAGAATTGTTCTGATTTCTACTTTATCCTCGCCATTTTCATCTGTAACAACCATAGGCTTTTTCTGAAGTGTACCGATACCAATAACACAAACCTGGGGCGGAATAATCATAAGCATTGCAACCTCGCCTGAAAGTCCGCGTGTATCTGCACCTACGTTAGACACTGTGATTGTACCCTGCTTAAGGTCTGCTCTTGTAATTTTCTCTGTATCGGGAATTGCTTTATAAGCCTTCTTTTCGGCGCCCTTAAGGCGAACAATTCTGTGGCGCTTGTTTGAGTTTGCACCATAAAGTCGCTTTATAGCGCGGATGATATGGCCATGCTTAAGCTTGTCAAGGGTATCGTGGAAAGCAACTGAATAAAGCGCTTCTACAAGGTTTGTTTTCTCAAGTCTTCGATTAATATCTGCCTGATATTCCGCAATTTCCCTAAGAGTCTTATTTCCCATATCCTTCATGGTGATGGTCATCATATTGCCGTCGGGAAGAATCCACGGTACAGAAATGTCGATATTATCAAACTCTGTAACCTTACCGCGTACAAGACCTTTCTCATAATGGATATGTGCGTTGATCATGGGATCAACTTCAATAGCTTCGGCAACTGCTTTAAGAAGAACTGCATTGAGAGTAATTTTAGCACCCTCACCGGTATTTTTCTCTGCAGAAAATTTCTTGAAGGCTTCCATAAATTTTGTAACGTCAGGTTCATACTGGTAGCTAACGTGAGGAATGTTCTGCCAACTCTCGGTACACATATTAGCTACGATTTTTCTTTGAATTCCGAATCTGGTGATACTTCTGATTGCCATAGTTATTTCCTTTCAAAAAAATTAAACCATAAAATTTAAAATTCGCATTAAAAACTTTATTTTTATTCCATATCAACGCAATGGCTATGCCGAACTGCGCTATTGTAAGTATAGCAAACCAAGAGGTGAATGTCAATTCACTTTTACTATTTTTTCAACAAAAATTACAAAAACTGTTAAATTAAACAAACCAGCGCCCTTTATATTGTGTATTTAGCAAAAAAGAACTTATCTCATATTAACAAAATGTTAATTTTAAAGACTGCAAAAATCATCCCACTTGATTATATAATAATGACTATGGTATAATAATTGGCAATAATTTGAATGATATTCGGAGAGAATAATGGAATTATTAAACAAAGTTCTTTACAAGCTTCACATAAAGAAAAGACCTCGCCCCAAACGTGAAAAAGGCGAGTTGTTTCCCCCTGCCGTCAAAGAGGTTATTGAAGGCTCGGGTATTGATGTAAGCAATGTAATTTATGGCTTCAAATCTAATATGTGCGGAGCGGAGCAGTTTGGTGACTGCTACATCTTTTTTACCGAAGAAAACCTTTACACGGTTGCCTTTGACGACCCGCCACCCCCACCTAAAAAAGGCAAAAAAATGCCCGATATCAAGCCTGTAATAAACAAAACAACAGTAACCCCCTTAGTGGATGCTGACGAAATGTTCTGTGAACAGTATCTTGCAACGGGTCAGTTGACATACACTAAGAATGATGAATATTATTCCCTGGGTTACTTCCCTATCGGCACTCTTGAGAAGGCAGACAATTTCCGCAAAATCTTCAACGCCTTTAAGGAAGGCAAGGACTATGAGCAGTATCTGTCCACCGCCACGGGAAATGCTTGTGCAAAGTGTGGTGAGCCTATACCCAAGGGCTTAAAATATTGCAAGGACTGTGTTGACAGGTCATCTACAATCAAGCGTCTTTTCTCCTTCTTCGGAGAGGTAAAGGGCAAAATGATTTTTATGATTTGTGCAGTTGTGTTCAGCTCATGTATCTCCCTTATCATTCCTAAATTCAGCACACAAAAGCTCTACGATGAGGTTCTAAATGCAGGTAATGGTGCACCTTACGAGGTTCTGTTGAATGGCTTGTTCTCCATAGTTCTTACTATGGCGGTTCTCAAAATCTCACAACAGCTTTTCACGCTGTTTTATCAATACATCGTTGCGGGAATATTACCTGACGTAGTTTACGGTATTAAGCTTAAGATTTTCAAGGCTATGCAAAAGCTATCAGTAGGCTTTTACACCCACAAGCAGACAGGCTCTCTTATGGAGCGTGTAACACGTGATTCCAACAACATTTATTGGTTCTTCGTTGATGGATTCCCCTATCTTATTGCTAACCTCATTTTAGTTATCGGCATACTTGTTATAATGTTCATAACAAGCACAAAGCTGACTCTTATGATTCTCGGCGCAGCTTGTATAATATTCGTTGCATATCCCCTTATCAACAAGCATTTCCGCAAACTTCACCATAAGGTGTGGGTACAGTATTCAAAGCTCAGCTCAAAGGTAAGCGACAACATCAACGGTCACCGTATTATTAAGGCATTTTCGAAGGAAAATGACGAGCTTTCACAGTTTTCAAAGCTCAGTACAAAGCTCTATGATGCAGAGGTCAGCGTCACTGATGTTGAAAGCACAGTATTCCCCTTACTTTCAATCATCATTTACATTCTCTCCGCCATTGTTCTCAGTGCAGGCGGTGTTATGGCAATCACCACTGACGACCTTACCGTTGGTGAGCTTCTTACATTCGTCGTTTATCTCGGTATGCTCCAGCAACCCATTGACTTCCTTAGCTGGGTAATGAACTGGTGGTCACGTTGTGTTGACTCATCTCAGCGTGTATTTGAAATTATGGACACCGAGCCCGACATCCAAGACAAGGAAAACCCCATTATCCTTGATGATTTCAAGGGCGAAATCCAGCTTAACGAGCTTCAGTTTGAATATGAACCTGCGCACCCCATAATCAAGAATCTGTCATTCAGAATAGAAGCGGGTGAAATGCTGGGTATTGTTGGTAAAACAGGTGCAGGTAAGACGACAATATCAAACCTTATCGCACGACTCTACGACCCCAAGGAGGGCATTGTAAAAATTGACGGTGTGGATGTAAAGGAGCTTTCCTCAAAGCAACTCCGTCAGAATATCGGTATCGTTTCAC
Organism: Acutalibacteraceae bacterium; assembly: GCA_045643925.1. Taxonomy (GTDB): domain Bacteria; phylum Bacillota; class Clostridia; order Oscillospirales; family Acutalibacteraceae; genus DTU089. The sequence continues at coordinate 3,957 of JAZRFZ010000205.1, forward strand.
AGGACATTTTCCTGTTTATGGGCACTATTGCAGATAACATCCGCTATGCCCGTCCCGATGCCACCAATGATGAGGTAATTGCCGCCGCCAAGGCAGCATCCGCCCACGGATTTATTACAAAACTTCCTGACGGCTACGAAACCTGGGTTGGCTCAGGTGGTCAGGATTTATCCGGTGGTGAAAGACAGAGAATCAGTATTGCAAGAACAATCATTCAGAATCCCAAGATACTTATCCTCGACGAAGCCACCGCAGCAATGGACACGGAAACAGAAAGAAACATACAGAACTCATTGACAGAGCTCAAGACAGGCAGAACAACTATTGCCATCGCCCATAGACTCTCCACCCTCCGCGATGCTGACAAGCTGGCAGTTATTGACGAGGGTGAGTGCATTGAGTTCGGCACATATAACGAGCTTATGGAGAAAAAGGGTGCATATTATAAGCTCTTCAAATTACAGGAAGAAGCCTTACGATTTATCGGCATAGGCGAAGAAAACAATGACAAAAAGGAGGATGACAACAAGGATGAATAACAACGACAGACTTACTATCAGTTTTTTAAACCCCGACGAATGCCAGTTCTCCTTTAATCAGAATGACTTTCTTATTTTCACACACAAGGGTGAAAGTAAAGGCAGAGTAAAGCTCATAAGAACATATCCATACACTCTTACGGACGAATACATTTGTGTTCACGACCTGGAGGATAAGGAAATCGGCATTATCCGTGATTTGAATGACCTTGATACACAATCAAAGGAAAATGCTCAGAAGGAGCTTTCAAACCGCTATTACTGTCCCACAGTTACAACAGTCAAGAAGGTAAAGGAGCGTATGGGCAACTTCTACTTTGAAACTGTTATTGACAACAATCCTAAAAATTTCACAGTACGCGATATTACAAAAAATCTGCGTTTCGCAAGTGAAAACACACTTCTCATCTTCGATATGGACGGCAACAGATACATTATCCCCGACTTTGATAAGATAGAAGAAAAAAGCAGACGTTTATTGGAGCCTTATTTGTATTGATTATGAAAGAAATTACTGCACACTTTGACATCTCCCCGGAGGGAAAGCATTGTGATGGTACCTTGATGTTCAAGGACGGCATAATCACACTTTCACTTGACTCGCGGGAGCAACAATTTAATATTCAAGGCATAAAAGAGGCTGTGCAATATACTGAGGTAGGGTGCGGTCACCTTGAGCTTGTGCCTGTTGATGGTGCAGCGGATGGGAGTGACAATATCCACATCTGCCGATTCTCTATGAGCTGTGTAGGTGAAATGGGTGAATTCACAAAGGTTATCAACCATTTGCTTGAAACAGGTGAACTTCTTGATATAAGCACTGCAGACTTGCCCGTTTGCCCCAAATGCCACAG
>JAZRFZ010000206.1:0-1803 GCA_045643925.1 Acutalibacteraceae bacterium
CGGTTCGGGGGCATTTATGAAAACCCCTGAGGATGCCGAAGCACTTGCCCGTGAGATGGTTAAAATCGGTAACAACTGCGGAAGAAACACATCAGCAGTAATCACTAATATGGAAAGACCCCTTGGCTTTAATATCGGTAACGCACTTGAAGTAAAAGAGGCCATCGACGTGCTCAACAACAAGGGCGCAGATGATTTAAAGGAAGTCTGCCTTACCCTTGCAACACAGATTGTTGCTTTGTCAAAGAATATATCCACAAAGGATGCGCGAACACTCACAGAGGATGCTCTTGCCTCGGGCAAAGCACTATTGAAATTCAAAGAATGGATAAGTGCACAAGGTGGTAACGGTGAATGGGTGGACAACCCTCAACTGTTCCCCACATCAACATATACTTATGAAATAAAGGCAACCCGTGACGGATATATTGCCAAAACCGATGCAGAAGCAATGGGAATTGCATCTGTTATGCTCGGTGCAGGCAGAGAAACAAAGGACGATACCATTGATATGAGCGCAGGTATCATCCTCAGTAAAAAGACAGGTGATTTTGTCCGCAAGGGCGATACTATTGCCACACTTTACTCCTGCGATGAAAAATCCTTTGCAGGTGCAGAGAAGAGATTCTTATCCGCTGTTGAATTTTCCGATGAAAAGCCATCAGAGGAAGCCTTGATTTATAAAATTATTCAGTAAGAGGGTTACAATTTGATAATAGATTTTCACGCCCACGCCTTCCCCGACAAAATTGCTCCTGCGGCAATGGAAAAACTGAGCTTTGCCTCGGGTGGTCTTATCCCCCAGACAGACGGCACACTCACGGGGCTTCACGACATTATGAGCCGTGACAATATAGACAAAAGTGTAGTTTTGGGAATTGCCACAAACGAAAAACAACAACAGGCTGTCAACGATTTTGTCAAATCCTGTGAAAACGACAAAATCATCCCCTTCGGATCGGTTTATCCCCACTCAAGGGACGCTCTGTGTGAGCTCGAAAGAATAAAATCAATGGGACTAAAGGGCATCAAATTCCACCCCGAATATCAGCAATTCTTCGTTGACGACGAAAAAATGAAGCCCCTTTACAGGAAAGCTTCACAGCTTGGTCTTATAGTTCTTTTTCACGCCGGTGAGGATATGGGCTACCCTGCACCCTACCACGCCACCCCCGAAAGGCTCCGCACCGCCGCAAAATGGATTGATTCACCTATGGTGTGTGCTCATTGGGGCTCGGCAAATATGGGTGAGGATGTGTTAAAATATCTGTGTGACATACCCGTTTATTTTGACACCGCATTCGGCTATGCCGCTATGCCCAAGGACAGAGCACAACGAATTCTTGACAAAAAAGGGACAGACCTTATTCTGTTTGGCTCGGACTGTCCGTGGCACGCTCCCTCCTGGGACATAGGTATGATTGAAACACTTGACCTTTCTAATGGTGATAAAGAAAAAATATACCACCTGAATGCAGAAAAACTGCTTGGGATATAAAAATAATGTCGCGTAAGCTTTCCTTACGCGACATTATTTTTATAATTTCAATTCTCTTTTTAAATTTTCACCAAGGATGCCACGCTTGGCTTCCTCGGATATTGGCAGTTTTTTGATTCTGACAATGGCTTTCTGTGTTTTTTCGATACCGTTATATGGGAAATCAAGACCGAATATGCTCCGCACTGTGCCCGTCTGATAAATCAAATCGCAAAGGGCATCATTTGTAAGTGTCCAAACACCTCTACGAGGATTACCAAACTCATCCTCACACATAGGAATACTTGTCCAGCCTGCGAAAACGT
>JAZRFZ010000207.1:0-9833 GCA_045643925.1 Acutalibacteraceae bacterium
TTCACCCGCAAAGTTAAGGTCGATATCAGGAGACTTATCACCGAAGAAGCCAAGGAAGGTTTCGAAAGGAATCTCGTGACCGTCACGGACAAGTGGTGTACCGCACTCGGGACATTCCTTAGGCGGAAGGTCAAAGCCTGAGCCAACCTCGTTGTGAAGGAAAAATTCGGAATAACGGCACTTGGGACAACGGTAATGGGGTTGCAATGGGTTAACCTCGGAAATACCTGCCATTATAGCAACGAAGGATGAACCAACCGAGCCTCGTGAGCCAACATAATATCCGCATTCCTCTGAGTGCTTAACAAGAAGTCGGGCAATCATATAAAGACCGGCAAAGCCGTTCTCTATAATAGATTTGAGCTCTTTTTCAAGTCTTTCGGCAACAACCTGAGGTACAGGGTCACCATACCATTCCTTTGCCCTGTCCCAGCAGTGTCTTGTAAGATCTTCCTCCGCGCCGGGAATAATGGGGTTAAATGTACCGTCGGGAATAGGAAGAATGTCGGGTTCAATCATATCTGCAATAAGATTGGTGTTTGTAATAACAACCTCTCGTGCAGTTTCTTCACCCAAATATGCAAAATCATCAAGCATTTCCTGTGTGGTCTTAAGGTAAAGGGGTGGCTGATTATCTGCATCACCGAAGCCCTGACCCGCCTGAAGAATTGCACGGTATTTTGAGTCTGTCTTTTTAAGGAAATGAACGTCACCGGTGGCAACAGTCTTTTTACCCAATTCATCACCAAGATTTATAATTGCCCTGTTGATGCGCTGAATATCGTCAAATGAATTGATATTCTCACAACCGTCACGCTGACTGAGAATCATATATTCATTGTTACCCACAGGCTGAATCTCAAGATAATCATAAAATGATGCGATTTCCTTAATTTTCTCGTGGCTTTCATTCTTAAGGAAAGCGTGATAAAGCTCACCCTCTGAACATGCACTACCGATAATCAGACCCTCGCGCATTTCGTCAATAAGGCTCTTGGGCATTCTGGGTTTCTTGTGGAAATAATCTATATTGGAACGGGAAACAAGCTTGTACAGATTCTTAAGACCCACTTTATTTTTAACAAGAAGAATACAGTGGAAATATCTGTCTGCCTTGATTTCTTCAAGACTCTTTTTGGAGCCGTCGTCGTTAATGTCATTTACAAGATAACATTCACAACCGTAGATAATCTTAAAACCGCTTCCACGGGCAGTATTACATGCTTCAGGGAAAGCCTGTACACAACCATGATCAGTAATAGCAATAGCCTTGTGACCCCACTTCATCGCTGTTTTAACAATGGATTTTGCGCTGCTCATAGCATCCATTGCGGACATATTGGTATGAAGATGAAGTTCAACACGTTTTTCTTCAGATTCGTCTGTTTCCTCAATCTTGCTGATTGTGGAAAGGCAATTCACCTTGATTATATAATCCTTCTTGTAATCATCATAGGTAATTATACCGCGTACAATAACGGTAACGCCGTCTTTGATTTGAGAATCAAGATATTCAAGCTGTTCCTTTACATCGAAGAATTTACAAGCGTATGAGCCTGTGTTATCCGTGATGTTAAAGTCGATAATGTAGCGTTTGCCGTCCTTGGTTTCACGCTTTTCATACTTAAATACATCACCCCATACGATAATCTCGCCATCATCGTACGAAACCTCACTCATAGGCTTGGGCTTAGCATATTTATAGTTACCGTAAATTGTCTTTACAGTGTTGAAATCAAGGGGAACGCCCTCGAAATTAGGATTAACCTCAGGCGGTTTAACAGGTTGATTTGCACGGTCGATTTCCTGCTGTTTCTTCAGGAATTCCTCTGCATCACTGTCTTCACCAATAAGTTCAACTGTAATTTTACGGTCGAAGTGCTGTAAAACATACTCCTCAAGGAATTTATGAGCACCTGCATTTTCGCAGATATCCCTACCCTGCTTAAGGAAATTTATTGTGAATACTTCACCGTCAAAGTTTGTTTCAATAGCATCCAAAAATCCGTTTGTCTGAGGCACATTCTTTTTGACAACCTTAAGGAGCATAGGAAAGCACTCAGTTTTAAGTGCTTCGGGAGGAAGTGCATACTCAAACTCAACAGACTTAAGCTGTAAAGACTTCTTTATTTCATTTGCAACCGCTTTAAGACACATTATATTATTGAATGTATCAATATGTAAAAGAGCGGTCAAAGACATATTCTCTTTATCAATATTCAAATCGGAAAACAGAGTGTTTCGAAGCATTTCTCTGTACTGTTCGGTTGAAATATATTCACCGAAGATTTCCGGGAAATTATATAACTTCATATTTTATCTAACTCGTCAAGCAATTCCTTGACAATATCCTCTTCGGATACCTTTCTTAATATTTCGCCTTTTTTAAATAACACGGCACATCCGTCACCGCCTGCAATACCGATGTCTGCTTCACGGGCTTCGCCGGGTCCGTTAACCACACAACCCATAACTGCAATTTTAACAGGCTTTTTAATATCCTTAACCGCATCCTCAACCTGTTGAGCCAAGGAAACAAGGTCGATTTTTGTTCTTCCGCAAGTGGGACATGCTACAATCTGAGGTGTTTCAACGCGGATATTTACCGCTTTCATAATATCCCTTGCGGCATAGATTTCCTTAACCGGAGAATCGGTAATGGAAACACGGATTGTATCACCAATACCATTAAGAAGAAGTGAGCCGATGCCTATTGATGATTTGACAAGTGAGCTACGCTCTGTTCCTGCCTCAGTAACACCAAGGTGTAAGGGATAATCACACTGTTCAGCAACAAGCGTGTAAGCCTTTACCATATTTTCAACATCGGATGATTTGATTGAAATAACAGTGTCGAAGAAATCACATTCCTCGAGCATTTTCACATGACGGAATGCGCTTTCAACCATAGCCTCAGGTGTTGCTCCGCCGTACTTTTCAAGAAGTTCTTTTTCGACAGAGCCGGAGTTCACGCCGATACGAATCGGCACACCTTTGAGTGCACAAGCATCGGCTACAGCGGCAACTCTGTCCTGTGAGCCAATGTTGCCGGGGTTGATTCTGATTTTGTCAACCCCTGCCTGAAGACTTTCAAGAGCAAGTTTATAATCAAAATGAATATCGGCAACAAGAGGTATTTTTGCTTGTTCTTTAAGCTTACCAAGCACCTTAACTGCATCCATATCCGGTACAGCCATACGAACAATCTCACAACCTGCATCTTGCAAAGCAACCAACTGTTGGAGGTTCTTTTCGTAATCAGATGCCGGTGCATTGAGCATTGACTGAATGGCAATGGGAGCATCGCCACCAATTTTAACGTTGCCTACTTTAACTTGTCTTGAAACACGTCTTACCATCTTATATCACCTTTATAATATCACTAATCATAACAACCGCCATAAACGCTAGGAGAATCACCATACCAATGGTATGAACAAGCCCCTCTTTCTTGGCAGGAATCGGTTTACGTCTTATCATTTCAACTAAAACAAAGAACAGTCTGCCACCGTCAAGTGCAGGGAACGGAAGAAGATTGAACACACCTACGTTAATGGTAATCATTGATAAGAACGTAAGTGCAGTAAGAATCTTATCACCAAATGACTCTGCTTCTGCAGTAGATTCGGCAATAGCAGATATTGTGCCAACAGGACCGGAAATATCCTTGATGCCATACTTACCCGAAACAATATCAACAAGACTGAGTCTTACCATCTGAACAATAGATGCAGAATCCAGAAAAGCATTCTTTGTTACGTTGAAAACGTTTGGTTTCTCACCAACAATGATGAAATCCTGTTCAATATACTGTCTGCCGTCAAACTCAAACTGTTTAAATGTAACGCCTTTAAGCTCAACCTTTTCACCGTTACGGCGTACAGTCATATCAAGCTTGTTATCAGAATCTCTTACAAGATTGAATGAAATACCCTTAAAGGAATAAATCTTTGTACCGTTTATTTCAAGGATTTCATCCCCTGCCTGTAATCCTGTCTGCTGACTCGTAGCGTTTTCATAAAAGCTGTGCACCTCACGAGTGCCCACAAGTTCACTACAAGAAAGACAGATTGCAACAACAACTACACCAAGTATAAGGTTAAGAATTGCACCTGCTGCAACAATTATAAAGCGTTGCCAAGCAGGTTTTTTATTAAAGGCGCGGTCATCTTCACTATCCTCATCTTCACCCTCCATACTGACAAAACCGCCAATAGGAAAAAGACGGAGTGAATATGCTGTTTCACCCTTTTTTTTGCTTATGAGTTTGGGACCCATACCGAGTGAAAATTCATTAACCTTTACCTTGAAAAGCTTTGCAAATGAGAAGTGACCGAATTCGTGAATGGCAATAAGCACACCAAACAGGAAAATTGCCAATAAATAAGGCCAGACGCTACTCCATATTGCACCAATATTCAACTGTAAAACACCACCAAATTTAATATCACAATATTATAAATTTGCAAGTTCACGTACCTTTTCACGCATGAGCGTATCAGTATCATAAACATCCTGCAAGGAATAATTATCGTTGTTATTTGTATATTCTGCCGCCTTTTCTATAAGAACGGGAATATCACAGAAAGAAATTTTACCCTGTCTGAAAAGAAGATTTGCTTCTTCGTTTGCGCAGTTAACTGCTGCAGGATACAGACCGCCCTTTTTGATAGCATTACGGCATATATCCATACAAGGGAAGGTTTCATAATCGGGTTTATAGAATGAAAGATTGCCAACCTCCCACAAATCGAGTTGCTTTTCGGGAGATTCAAATCTATCAGGATAAGTTATTGCAAACTGAATAGGTAGCCTCATATCAGGATGACCGAGCTGAGCAATAACCGAATTATCATCGTATTCAATAAGAGAATGAACAATGCTCTCACGGTGAACAACAATATCAATCATATCAGGGTCAACATCAAAGAGCCACACAGCCTCAATAAGCTCAAGACCCTTATTGAACATTGTCGCACTGTCAATAGTAATCTTCTGACCCATACTCCAGCTTGGGTGCTTAAGTGCATCGGCTAGAGTAACATTTTTGAGCTCATCCTTTGTTTTGCCGAAGAAAGGACCACCCGATGCAGTGAGAATGATTCGCTTAAGTGCAGAATTACGGGGTTTACCTAAAAGGCACTGAAAGATTGCAGAATGCTCACTGTCAACAGGCAAAATCTCCACACCATTCTTCTTTGCAGCGTCAGTAACAAGCTTACCACCGGCAACAAGAGTTTCCTTGTTAGCAAGAGCAATTGTTTTACCTGCATTTATGGCATCAACGGTAGGCTTAAGACCTGCCATACCAACAACAGAGTTGAGAGTAATATTTCCCTCACCCTCTGCGGCACAGAAAGAAACACCTTCAAGTCCGCTAAGAACTTTTACAGGTAAGTCTGCAACTCGTACCTTAAGCTCTGCCGCCGCCTTTTCATCAACAAGTGCGGCATAGCGAGGTTTGAATTCACGAATCTGTTTTTCAAGAGCATCAACGCTTGAATGAGCGGTCAATGCTTCTATTTTATACCCGTGAGTACGGGCAACATCCAAGGTCTGAACACCGATTGAACCGGTTGAACCCAATAAATTTATACTTTTCATAATGCACCTACACTATTCATAAGGTAAATTGTTCCGTAAAGGACAGGCATAATAAAGAGCAGACTATCAAATCTGTCCATAATTCCACCGTGACCGGGAAGAAGATTGCCGAAATCCTTTATACCAAAATTACGCTTAATTGTGGATGCCGCAAGGTCACCAAACATACCCGCAACAGAAAGGACAATACTTACAAAGAAAACGGCTATGTACGAAAGCTTACTTGGTTCTGCAAATACATATTTATTGAAAACCAAAAGAAGAATTTCACAAACAATAACTGCACCAAGTATGCCGCCGATTGCACCTTCAACTGACTTTTTGGGACTGATTTTGGGACAAAGCTTGTGCTTGCCGAACTTACTGCCAACAAAGTAGGCAAATATATCTGTCATCCATGCGGCACAAACACAGAAAAGCAGAAGATAAATACCCTCAATTTTTTCAAAGCCTTCAATGTAACGGTTAACGTCCCTGAACATAATCATAAGAGAAAAAGAGAACGGAACACATACAGAGGCAAAAATTGCGGTAACCGCCTGTTCAAACTTGGTCGTTTCAAACTTAAGAAGCATAAATACGAAAATGAGAACAACGTAAAGGCAACCGAAAGGCGCTGCCGGGAAATCAACCGCAAAATGGAAAAGGAACGGCACAAGACCGCTTAAAGCAAGACTTGCGGCGATAATCAACTTATTCTTAAGACCCACAGCCTTTTCGATTTCCCACACGGCAATTACCGAAATAGCCGCAGTGAAAACTGCAAAAGCAACAGTATTTATAAGCAAAACCGCACCAATAAATACTATTCCAAAAACAAGGCCTGTTATAACTCTCTGTTTCATAAATACACCTCATTTGCTCCGAAAAAATGAGCAAAAAAACATCTTATAAAGTCACCAATATCCGAATGCATTTTTGCATTCGGATAGACTTTGGTTATACACCGCCGAAACGACGGTTTCGTTTTTGATAATCTTTGAGTATTTCGTTTACGTGCTCCTCTGTGAAATCGGGCCACAGAACATTAGAAAACCAAAACTCGGAATATGCAGACTGCCAGGGCAAGAAGTTAGAAAGACGATATTCACCACTCGGACGGACGATTATATCGGGGTCGGGCTGACCTGCGGTATAAATATGGTCGCAAACAGTTGTTTCAGTAATATCATCAATATCCAATTTGCCGTCCTTAACAAGTTGAGCAATGTCCTTTACGGCGTGAGTAATTTCAGCTCTGCCACCGTAATTGAGAGCAATATTGACAGTCATTTTTTCATAATGGGCAGTTTCACGCTCGGCTTTCTCGATAAGCTTCAATAAATCCTTGGGAAGACCCTCACGTTCACCAATGAAGCGAAGTCGCATCTGTCTGATACTGTTTTCACCTGTACGGGTGTCACCCTCACGTAGATACTCCTTAAAGAGGTTCATAAGCGCAAGAACTTCCTTTTTGGGTCTGTTCCAGTTCTCTGTAGAGAAAGCGTAGAAGGTAAGGTACTTGATACCAACATCGGCACAATACTCACCTATCTTGCGAAAGGTTTTGGCGCCCTCTTTGTGACCGGCACTGCGCTCAAGACCACGTTCCTTTGCCCATCTGCCGTTGCCGTCCATTATAAAACCAATGTGTTGAGGAAGAACCTCAAACTGGGGAATATTATCAGCCATAATCAGATTTCCATTATCTCTTTTGTTTTTACAGCAGCAACTTCGTCAAGCTTTTTGATGAATTCGTCTGTAATCTTCTGGATTTCCTCTTCAGCGTACTTCTGATCATCCTCAGTAATCTCAGAATTCTTTTTCATAGCCTTGATTTTATCAATGCTGTCACGTCTGATGTTACGAACACCAACCTTAGCTTCCTCAGCATACTGTGAAACTTCCTTAGAAAGCTGTTTTCTGCGCTCCTCTGTAAGTGCAGGGAAAACAAGACGGATAATTCTACCGTCGTTTGAGGGGTTGATACCGATATCAGATGCAAGGATTGCTTTTTCAATAAGGCTTACGGTTGAAGCATCCCAAGGCTGAATTGCAAGGATACGAGCTTCAGGAACAGAAATTGCAGCCATCTGATTAACGGGTGTGGGGCATCCGTAATAGTCAACCTGAACTTTATCAAGAATTGCGGCATTAGCTCTGCCTGCACGGATTGAGTTGTACTCGTGCTTAAGTGAAGAAACTGACTTCTCCATTTTTTCGCGTGTTGTAGCAAATACTGTCTTCATAATAAAAACTCCTTTAGATAAATAAACTTAAGAAACTACCGTACCGGCATTTTCACCGCAAACGGCTCTGTTAATATTTTCTGTGTCGTTAAGGTTAAAAACAAGAATAGGGATATTGTTTTCACGGCAGATAGCTGCTGCTGCAGTATCCATAACCGCAAGGTGTCTCTCGAGAAGCTCGTCGTGTGAAATAGTGTCAAACTTCACAGCATCACTGAACTTGTTGGGATCCTTATCGTAAACACCGTCAACGTTAGTTGCCTTGAAGTAAACATCAGCATTTATCTGTGCGGCTCTGAGCGCAGCACCTGAATCTGTTGAGAAGAAGGGATTACCTGTGCCACCTGCAAAGATAACTACTCTGCCTTTTTCAAGATGTCTGACTGCCTCGTCGCGAACAAAGGTTTCAACAACACCTGTAATCTGCACTGCAGACATAACACGGCAATCAACACCAACATCAAGGAAGCCTTGCTGAAGTGCAAGTGAATTCATAACAGTGGCTAACATACCGATACTGTCAGCACGTGTTCTGTCCATATCACCGCTTGAACGTCCTCTCCAGAAGTTGCCGCCACCAACAACAATACCAACCTGAACACCCTTGTCAGTAATCTTTTTAACTGCGGAGCAAACCTCGTTAATAACATTAAAATCGAAACCGTGACCTGCTTCACCTGCGAGAACTTCACCGCTGAGTTTGAGCAGTAGTCTTTTGTAAACGGGTTCCATAAACACTATCCCCTTTCAGCCGAAAAACGACATTAAAATTTACTATATTATTTTACTATAAAAGGACAATATTGTAAATAGTTAAAAGGCTTAAATTTTATCATTTATTTTATAGAATTTACATAAACAAAACTGTTGCCTGTCACGAAGGACAAACAACAGCTTTATGATTATACAGTAGCTCTGCGTTGGAGACGGATTTTGTCTGAAATCATTGCAACAAATTCTGAATTAGTAGGTTTACCGCGCTGACTTTGAATTGTGTATCCAAAGTAGGCATTCAGCACCTCAACATCTCCCCTGTCCCAAGCAACCTCAATACCGTGCCTTATAGCACGTTCAACTCGCGAGGCGGTGCTACCGAAATTCTTTGCGACTGTGGGATACAATATCTTAGTAACAGAATTAAGCATTTCAGGGTCTTCAACAGTAAGACGAATAGCCTCACGAACATATTTATAACCCTTGATATGTGCAGGTACACCAATTTGATGAAGAATGTCGGTTATTACAATATTTAAATCCTGTTGGGGTTCATACGACGAAGAAATACCAATACCCTTCCAACTGGATATCTGAACGATTCTTTCAGCCATCATCTGTGGGTCAATAGGCTTTAAAAAGCAATAATCCACACCTGATTTTGTTAACTCTCTTTCAAAATTGGGATTGTCAATGGACGACATCACAACAATCAAAGGACGCTTAACAGGGTCCTTCATATTTATACGAGATATAACACCCATTGCATCAATATGTTGAAGAAAAGCATCCATAATTACAACATCCGGACGACTCTCCTCATACATCTTTAAAAGCTCCGCACCATTCTTGCTACAAAACCGCACATCCATTTTATTACTACGAAGAATATTGGCAAGTTTTATACTTGACTCATCCTTCTCGTCAGTCATTATGACAGACAAATTATTCATCATTGGTAAGCACCTCCTAAAAAGTGACTAAATTATATCATTGACGATATTTTTATTCAATAGACATTGATTATAATCGGGATTTTGAACAAATATCAACAGCTCACAACCCTTGAAAAATAAGGGTTCGTGGCTTATTTTGTCGAATTTTGTCGAATGTGTTGTGCAACTTTAAATCATCTGTTTTCTAATATAACAAAAAAGAAGAAATTTTACAACTTTTACGACATTAAAAATCAAAAAAATTTAAACTTTTTATTTGTAATTACAAGTTAAAATGAATTATAAACGATGAAAACAAAAAAACAACTCCCTGCATTTCTGCAAGGAGTTG
>JAZRFZ010000208.1:0-4239 GCA_045643925.1 Acutalibacteraceae bacterium
ATAATCATTGCTGCAAGACCGCCTACGAGAGGCTTCTTGTCATTAAGAACATCAAGGAGCTCCTGTGCCATTTTGGGTGAGAATACACCAAGGCTCATGGAGATAAAGTTCTTAACAGGTGTCTGAAGTGCAATAGCACAAGCCATACCCTCAGTACCAACAAACTTGCGAAGAAGTTTTACTATCTTCTTACCGTTCTTACCAGCCTCAGAATCCTCAAGAGTATTGGCAATAGTAAGGTTAGGATATGCCACAACTGATGAGGGGGGTAACTCTCTGCCGAGAACAGCTGTGAACTGCTCATCAGGTACGTTCATAACATCGGCTGAATAATATGCAGGAGCAACTGCCTTGTAATCGGGAGCAGCTGCATCAACAGTTGATACAACCTTGATTTCAGATGTAAGCTTGATGTCACGGCTTGAAGCACCAACACAGATTGTGAAGGCACCTGTTTCAACGTGCCAATCGTGAATGTTAACATTGTAATATGCAAACGCACGCTTACCGAGAGTGAGTGTAACTGTCTGCTCCTCACCTGCTTTAAGGAATACCTTCTTAAATGCTCTGAGCTCCTTTTCGGGGCGGTAAATTGTGCTTTCGTTATCCTTAACGTAAAGCTGTGCAACCTCGGCACCGTCAACATTGCCTGTATTTTTAACCTTGAATGATACTGTTACCTCGTCGGTATCCTTAATGCTGTCTGCAGAAAGAGTAAGGTCGCTATATTCAAAGCTTGTGTATGAAAGACCATAACCGAAGGGGAACTGAACCCTCTTATTTGCAGAGTCATAATATCTGTAACCAACGAAAACGCTTTCGCGGTACTCAACTGTTGAAACATCACCGGGGAAGTAGTTAAAGCTGGGGTTATCGGAGAGTGAAACGGGATATGTTTCAGCAAGCTTACCTGAGGGGTTAACATCACCGAAGAGGATATCTGCCGCTGCACCGCCTGATGCCTCACCACCAAGGTAGCAGTTAAGAATTGCCTGTACTTTATCTGCCCAAGGCATTTCGATAACGGCACCGCCGGAAATTGCAACGATAACATTGGGGTTTACTGCGGTAACTGCATCAACAAGCTTTGTGTGAAGTGCAGGGATGCCGATGTGTGTACGGTCAAAGCCCTCTGACTCAAATTCCTCGGTAAGACCAATGAAAAGAATTGCTGCATCCTTGCCCTTTGCAGCTTCAACAGCCTCGGCAATGAACTGCTCGTCAGAAATCTTGTTCTTCTTTGCGGTTGAATAACCTGCCGCATAAGTAACATTTACACCCTTTTCAACGATTGAGTCGAAAGCGGTGTCAATCTTGATAGCGTTAACTATTGATGAACCAGCGCCCTGATAGCGGGGGTTCTTTGCCATTTCACCGATAACTGCAACATTAGCAGTTTTCTTGAGAGGAAGGAGTGCATTGTCATTCTTAAGAAGAACCATACACTGACCTGCAATCTCACGGGCTTTCTGATGGTGAGCCTGTGCATCATATTCATAAGTGCCGAGAACATCCTTTGAACGAAGGATAACATCAAGAACGTTATCAACCATTTTGTCAAGGAATTCCTCGGGGATTCTGCCATCCTTAACGGCTTCAACAATCTGTCTGTCGCCTTCGCCGTTAGATGTGGGCATTTCAAGCTCCTGACCTGCAAGAAGACCTGCAACACGGTCATTTTCTGCGCCCCAGTCGGTAACGATCATACCCTGGAAGCCCCATTCGTCACGAAGAACGTCTGTAAGGAGCCATTTATTTTCTGCACAGTATGTACCGTTAAGTCTGTTGTAAGCGCACATAATGGTCCAGGGCTGAGCCTGTTTAACTGTCTTTTCAAATGATGTGAGGTAAATCTCACGGAAAGCACGTTCATCAACAACGCTGTCAACTGTCATACGACGTGTTTCCTGGTTGTTACCTGCAAAGTGCTTGAGTGATGTACCGATGCCCTTTGACTGAACACCGTTTACGAATGCAGCTGAGATTTCACCTGCAAGATAGGGGTCCTCAGAGAAATATTCAAAGTTTCTGCCGCAAAGGGGTGAACGCTTAATGTTAGTACCGGGTCCAAGAAGAACGCTAACCTGTTCCTTAAGGCACTCTTCACCGAGAAGAACGCCCATTTCATAAATAAGGTCGGGGTCCCATGAGCAAGCAGTTGTTGCTGCTGTGGGGAAACAGATTGCAGGAACGCCCTTAAGGCTCATCTGCTGGTCCTTATCCTTCTTTTCACTACGCTTTCTGATGCCGTGAGGGCCATCAGTCCACATTACAACGGGGATGTCGAGCTTTTCGAGACCCGGAGTGTGCCAATAGTCAAGTCCTGAACAGAAATTCGCCTTTTCTTCAAGGGTCATCTGCTTGATAAGTTCACTGTGTTTCATAATTTACCTCCAAAAGAGTGGATATAAGTTTACACTTTATAATAACATACAAAATATACCATTTCAAGTGTTTATTTTTCATTATATTTATTGATTTTGACAAAACGCTGTGTTACAATTTTTTAAAAAGTTATCGGGAGGATTTTATGCTTTACAAAAAGAACGGTCAGTCAACCTTAAATGACGAATTATTCAAAAATCCTACTTCAGAATATCGCGGTACACCCTTCTGGGCGCTTAATAACCTGCTTACCAAGGAAGAGTTATGCCGACAGATAGACGTTTTCAAGGAAATGGGTCTTGGTGGTTTTCACATGCACGTGAGAACAGGTCTCAAGAACGAATACCTGAGCGAAGAATATATGGAGCTTATGAAGGACTGTGTTGACAAGGCTCGTGACGAAGAAATGCTTGCCTGGCTTTATGATGAGGACCGTTGGCCCTCAGGTGCCGCAGGCGGACTTGTTACCAAAGACTACAAATACAGAGCAAGAAGCCTTTTGCTTACGGTTGACCCATACGCTGCCGCCAGTGCTCTTGATAGCAGCTCCCGCGCAGAGGCTACCCGTTCCGGCAACGGAGAAATCCTTGCTTGTTACGATGTTAAGCTTGACAACGACGGCTTGCTTGAGAGCTACAAGAGAATCGGCAAGGATGACCCTGCGGAGGGCACAAAATGGTACGCCTTGCTGGAAATAGCAAGTCAGAACAGTTGGTACAACGACCAGGCTTATGCCGATACTCTCAACAAAGAGGCAATCGAAAAGTTCATAGAAGTTACTCACGAAAAATATAAGGCAAAAATCGGTGACGAGTTCGACAAGACTGTTCCCGCAATCTTTACCGATGAGCCTCAGTTCACAAGAAAACAAACCTTCGAAAACTCTTTTGATACAGAAGATGTAGCAATGCCCTGGACTGATAAGGTGCCTGAACTTTACAAAGAGGCTTACGGTGCAGATATTTTTGATACATTGCCTGAAATTTTCTGGAACCTTAAGGACAATGCTCCTTCACTCCACCGCTACCGTTATCACGACTTTATTGCAGAGCTTTTTGCACAGTCCTTTGCCGATACAGTAGGTGGTTGGTGCGCCGAAAACAACATTGCCCTTACGGGACATATGATGGAAGAGCCCACTTTGCACAGTCAGACTGCTGCCCTTGGTGAGGCTATGCGCTCATATCGTAGCTTCCAGTTACCCGGCATCGACCTTCTGTGTAACAACCACGAATTCACAACTGCAAAACAGGCACAGTCCGCGGCACATCAGTTCGGCTATGAAGGTGTTCTCTCCGAGCTGTACGGTGTTACGGGTTGGGACTGTGATTTCAGAAAATATAAGCATCAGGGTGACTGGCAGGCGGCTCTCGGTATTACTGTGCGAGTACCTCACCTTTCCTGGTATGCTATGGCAGGTGAAGCAAAGCGTGACTATCCTGCATCTATTTCATATCAATCACCCTGGTACAAGGAATACGGTGTAATTGAAGACCACTTTGCACGTGTAAACACCGCACTTACAAGAGGTAAGCCTGTTGTTAAGGTTGGTGTTATTCACCCTGTTGAAAGCTTCTGGCTCCATTGGGGTCCCAACGATAAATCAGCAATTTTCCGTGACGGACTCGACGAGAAATTCCTCGCACTCACCAAATGGCTTCTTGAAAGCTCTGTTGACTTCAACTTCATCAGCGAATCACTTCTCCCCGACCTCTGCAAGGATGCAGGAGCTCCCCTTACCGTTGGTGAAATGGAATATGATACAATTATCGTTCCCGGATGTGAAACATTGCGTTCATCCACCCTCGAAAGACTCGAAAAATTCCGTGAAATGGGTGGCAGACTTGTATTCTT